>NZ_CP110921.1:0-308500 GCF_026247885.1 Methylococcus mesophilus
TGAAGCTTGTAGTCGCGACGCACGCGACTGGCCGCCATCAGCTTGTCGACGAAAGCGGCATCCACGTCCTGGATCAGGAGGTCGGAATAGTGGGAGTCAAGAATGATGTCCATGGATTACCTCGATAGAAAAAATGGAGTGAAGCGGGCGGCGGGTCACGGCTCTTCCGGCGCCGGAGCGTCGAACGGCAGACGGCCGCCGGGTGCGTGGTAACGGGCGTACAGGTCCGCCCAAATGTCCGGGAACGCGGCCTTGAGTTTCTCCACGTTCCAGCTATCGGCTTGGCGCATGGCGGCCATGATCAGGGCGTCGAAAGAGAAGCCGAGCTCGTCAAGTTCGCGGCTTTGCAGGTAGGCGTGAAGGCTCATGACGCGACCTCCGGGGCGACACCTAAGCCGTCGAGAATCCGGCCGCGCACGGTGTTCTCCATCAGCGTGACCAGTTCCTGCAGCGTGGCGCCCGGGTTCGCGTGACAGATCGGGACGAACATGGCCCGGTACTCGTCCCGCGGCATGAGCGCCATCGCCTGATCGACGGCCTTTTCCAGCACCCGGCCGGCCTGCTCGGGGGTGATCTCCAGCGCCTCGGGCGGGATGGTCGACGGTGGACGTTCGCCCCTGCCATGGGCGTACTGGATCGACGGGTAAAGACCCTCCTCACGCTGCGTATCGGGGTGGACGACGACGACAACCCCGCCGGCTGCCTGGCAGATCAGCGCATGCTCGCGGGCGAGTTTGCAGATAGCCTCGTAGGCTTGTGCCGCGGTGATCGACTTCTCACGTCTTTTCGTTCCTTGGTTCATTGCGAACCCTCCGCTTTGGCGAGGGCGGCGCTCGCGTCTTTAAGCTCCGCATCGATGTCGTAATCGGCACCGTCTCTGTTTGCCTGCACCATGGCTGACGCCGCAAGGCCGATCAGGTCACGCAATGCTTCAAGTAGCTCCGGAGCCGCGGTAATCAGGCGCGCGTTTGCTGAGTCTGTGGCGTTACTGGGCTCTATGTGCACATTCGCCACCACACGCGTCCGGCTGACGTCTGTCACGATATGCCAGTTCGGATCGGTGCTCGGCACGTCGGCGTAGCATTGCCAAGGCTCTGGTGTGTGTCTGTTCATAGGGTTTCTCCCAAAAAGAGCGGGGCGGCGGCGTATACCGCCCCAGAGTTGGAGGAGACAAGCGTCAGGCCGCTTCGGCCAGGGCGATCTCGGACCATTCGGAGGGGTGAAGGTCCAGGATCAGCCCGCCGGCGGACTCGAGTTCCGTGGCGCGGTCGCAGGAATCGTGGGTGTTGGCGAGGGCCGTCACCGCATTGAGGACGCCCCACCGGGAGTAGTCCTGCCCGCGGATGAGGTTTTCGAGGACGGAGCCCTTTTCGCCATCGCGGAGGCCGATCTTCTTGGCCAGCACCTCGACGGCCGCCACCGGCTGTCCGACCGCTGGGCCCAGGGTGGATTCGCGCATCCGTTCGACCAGCAGGCCGAACCGGCCGGGGTCCATGGCGCCGCGAACGACGTCCTGGAGCTTCAGCGCGAGGGCTCGGTCGTCGGCCGCCAGGGTCTCGTCCCGGAACAGCTTGGAAACCTCCATCCCATCGCCATCGATTCGCCGGCCGACGTGATAACGGTTGATGCCGTAGTCCTGGGAGATCATCCCGTTCGTGCACACCAGCCGGAATACCAGGGGCTGCACCGACAATGAGCCAAGGCCGACTTCCGAGTTGGAGATGACGATGCCGGCCTGCACCGGATCGCCGACCTTGATCTCGTTCTCGACCTTGGGGAACAGCGCCTTGATGTAGAGGCGGAGGTCCGTCACTTCGGTGGAGACCACCTGGATAGACCGGTCTTCCAGGAGGACAGGCAGCACCGACTCGGCCACATCCTCGTTGTCGAAGCGGCGGTACCGGTCCGACAGGAAGGCCCGGGCCCGACCGTCTAGCGTCCGGACCATCCGGCGGGCCGGCTTGTCGCGGAACCAGTGGTTGACGTTGGTCGCCAGCAGCTGCGGCGCGCTACCGAGCAGCCGGTCGTAATACTTCTTGGGGATGTCGGTATGGGCGGCGATCTGCCCGTGAGAAACCCCGGTGGGGGCGTAAAAGCCGGTGCCTTCGACATGAAGGGCGACGACAGGCGTCTCCTCCGTGCCCATCACCTCGACCTGCATCGACCGGGTGTCCGCCACGTAGTCGGCCTTTGCCTCCGCGCGGCGTTGGAGTTCCTGAGCCAGTTCAACGATCGATCTGCCAGTTTTCATGAGCGTGCTCCAATTCGTTTGCCAGTGGGACGGTCCAGGGGTGGGCCGTTGGGACGAAGTAAAGCATTCTTTACCCGCGAAGTAAAGCATGGTGTACCTGGTCACGCAAAAAATCTTCTCGGAGACCGGTGCATGGCATGTTCCTGAAACCGCTCAGCTTTTTTGACCCAGAATTGTCCCGCCGAAGCGGAACCGGTTGAGGGCGTCTATTCTTTAATAGAGGGCAATCCTGTACCCAGCACCATGCTGGAGTTTTGGGGGCCCTCGCTCCGCCGTCTGGCAATTTACAGACCTTGGGGAGGAACCATGCGGAACGGGCATTTCCACATCCAAAGCTTTCGACGCCTGGGATCGGCCGTCCTATTCATCGCATTCCTGGGCTTCGGAGAGCAATCGGCAGCCACGGACCTTCCGTCGATCGGCGGGAGCGGCGGAAGTCCCTATCGAATCCTGTGTCCGGCCGGATCGTTCCTGACGGGTTTCGAGGGCAGGGCGGGGGACTATGTGGATCGCCTGGGGCTTGTCTGCTCGAAGTGGAGCGGAAGCGAACTTGAAAGCGGCCAGTTCCAGCATGTCTATGCCGGCACATCGCGAGGCGGAAAGGCTCAGCAGGTCTTCTGCCCAGCCCAGCACGTCGTCCACGGCGCCGATTTCTCCGTCCTGTCATCCGATGCCCAGCTCCTGGATGAATTCAGCTTCGAATGCATCTACATGAAGCGGCCGGAAGGTAACGGCCAGCGCTTCAACTTCACCTCGACGGGAAGCCGCGGCGGTTGGTCATTCGGTGGTCGGTCTGGGTGGCATTTCTGTCCGCCGGATGAGGTTGTGATCGGGATATACGGCCGGTCGGGAGATTTCGTCGACCGTATCGGTTTGGTTTGCGATCTGACGCCTCAGGCCCGATTCCAGAGCCTGGTCCTCAGAATTCTTGCGGTACTCGTCGCGACCTTTGGGCTAGGTGTTGTGCTGCGGCGAAAGTGGATCGGGATCAAGAAGTCATGAGGCAATCGCAAGCCTCCTTATATTGATCATTCTTATTGATTCGTTCTATCAAGAAGTATAGAAAAAACGTCGAAAGCTCCACCACAGCAAAAGGAAGTGCCCGAGCTTTCCTTGGCTTATGTCTCAACTGTCAGTGAGAGGAGTAAGCGATGGGGCCACTTCAACTCATCCCTGGGTCCAAATTGGACCCTCACAAGCTGGATGAAACATACGACGTGTATGCGGATCCCCAGTTTGAAGTCGATGGCCGGTCTATCTGCGTTCTTAATCTTTTCCAGTATGGCTGGCTAAGCATATTTTGCGATAGCCCGGCGACTGATCGGCACGCCGCTCGAGTCCAAATCGATGACGGTCTAAGCAGAGCACAATTCACTATATCTAGCTTATGGTTACGTCATATCTTCCCGAGAAATGTCTTTGCCTCATAAAGGGGGTGTCGCATGTCAACACAATTTACCTTGGATGATATAAATAAACATATCGAGACATCTAAGGATACGCTAGACGCTATCTACCAGGCTCGCACAGCAGGAAGGCAACCAATAGAGCGATTGCAAGGCGTTCATCCCCTATTGATGGCTTCTGGGATAGAGCAACCTAAAACATATACTATGGTGGCTCAAGGAGATTCTTGGTTTGATTATCCGGGGAACGACATCATAAATTTCCTAAGGGATCGTCATGGCCACTATATAGAGAATATAGCGGTTGCAGGCTCAACTCTGAATGACATTGTCTATGGGCCAGTTCCAAAGAATTGGTTTGGTATCCCTCAGTCGGATGATGTTTTACGTATTGCCGAACTTCTGCATGTAATGGAAAAAACATTGGAGGAACGAGGGGCATTGAATGCAATTTTGCTCTCAGGCGGAGGCAATGATATTGCGGGCCCTGAATTTTTCTCGTTCCTGAATAACAAGGATTCTGGTCTTCAAAATCCGAACTCAGAAGTGCTAAAGGGTGTGGTTGATGAAACCTTTTGCACGGCATATAGGCATTTAATTGATGTTATATTCGGGCATGCTCAGAGTCTAGGGGTTAATCTGCATATATTCATTCATGGTTATGACTATCCGTGGCCTGACGGGCGTGGATTTACGCTATTCAATTTGGTTGGTCCATGGTTCCATGATTCATTCAATAAGAAGAATTACCCTTATAATAACCATGCAGACCTTGTAGTAAGGCGAAATATTGTCGCGGATTTTATAAACTCATTCAATGAGACATTGCACGGTCTGGAGGGCGAATATTCAGGGACGTTGCATTACATAAACTTAAGAAATACGCTGAATAATAATTACGACCTTTGGGCGAATGAGCTCCATCCTACGCAAAACGGCTTTGGGATGCTAGCGGATAAAGTAAATTTGGCCTTGCATCAAGCGATGGGATAGCGGGCGCTGAAATGAGCGGTGCCCACGAATGGCGAATGAGGGAGCAATAAGATTCCTGGTTCAGTGTCGCTCTAGGGGTGAGTTGCAACGATGCACGGCTGAGTCCTATTAGCATATAAAAATGGAGGGGCGAATCGTGAAGAAAGTAACTTGTCGCCACTGCGGCGGCTCTACTCACTGCGCCTGCAACCACTGCTCAGCTAACAGTGCCCTGGGCGTGGATGCGATTTGCAAGGCGTGCGGTGGTAGATGAACCGTACAAATAACTAATTAAGGTTAGCCCCCGGCTTTGCCATGGTGATTTAACTTGGTTGATAGCGGAGGAGTTATTGTTTTGGATGAGAATTTCGATTTGGTAATAAAGTGCATTGGTCCAATTGGACCAAAATTGGCTAGTGATATTGAGTGCAGCAGCAAACTGATTACAAATAGGTTCAACATTATTGAGAGGGTTCCCGAGTTCCAAAGTAGCGCTTTTATGGATGTGGTAGTTTGTTATATTGTGGCTTATCCCATAATAAATGGATTTCTCGCTGAGCTTGGAGCTCTAGGTGCTAGATCGCTGAAAAGCTATCTTGGCGGTCTAATTACAAAGATAAAACGAAGGAACTGTCGGAAAATAAATGAGCAAGATCTTGAGAATGAAATCAAGCCTGGCAAGGTGGCGAAGAATCTCACCAAGAAGGAATTAAGACGTCAATGCAAGGATATCGGAATACCAGTTCCTCCTCTTGGAATAACATTTAGATTTTCTGATGTCTATTGTGTTGACTTCGTGTTTCCAATCGAAATTACTCCCGCCAAAACTGAGCGTGCCTTATCAACAATAATTGATAAGATTGCCTTTCATATGTTGTTCGCAAAGGCGTTGCCGGATTTGGTGTCAAAATACGATAACTGTGAAATATTTCATATACTTACGATGTCTGAGCTTGAAAGGACTTATGTTTATGAAAATGATGAGTGGGTCATCAAAACTCCAAAACAGATAACTGAGTCAGAGCATAAACTCCGTAACTCGCGGCGCAAATGAAGCGCAGGGTAGTTTGCGCCAGAAAAGTCAACTCGTTAGGCCGCATCGTGATAGGAGGATTAATTATATTATGAAAAGACTAACAATATTGGTTGTAATACCGACATCGCTTTTGGCAGGCTGCGCCGGCCTTGACTTTGGCGATGACAAGGGACTTGTTTACTACGACCCCAGACCATACCTGTTTGTCGCTACTACGAAAGAATGTGTGTCTACCGCAATCCCGGTGATGCTGCCAGGAGAACAGAAGTCGGTACGCTTCAAGTCTGGATACGGCACGGCAGACCTGTCGGTGACTCTCAGCAATGGCATGATCACCAACGTGGGGCAAAAAACGGACACGAAGATTCCGGAGACGATCCAGGCGGTGGCTAATTTGGGAGCGGCAGCCGCCGGGATGAAGATGGTGCCAGAGGAGGCCAAGCCTGCTTGTGAGCCCAGCGCCGTCCTCTATCCGGTCGTGAACGGAGTGCCGGACAACAGTAAGCCGATTCGGTTTCCGGTAAGGCTCGCGGACTAGGAAGGTGAACAGAAAGTATAAGACCTAGACGGTGACGGCTACCCACAGCCATAGGAAAGGGAACTCGTGAGGAGTTCAGCCTTTGGTCAGGCGGTTCCGGCCGCGCTTCGATCAGTCGCCCGGGGGAGGTTTAAGGATGTGCGGCCGATACACACTGACGACACCAGCGGACAAATACAAGGCGCAACTGAAATACGAGCGGGCCAGAGCAATTCTGGAAAAACTATTCGCCCGCTACAACATCGCGCCCACTCAGGACGTAGCGGCCGTGCGGACCGGGACCGATGGGGTGCGGGAGCTGGTGGCGCTGCACTGGGGCTTGATTCCGAGCTGGTCGAAGGAATCGAAGACCACGTTCAGCACGATTAACGCGAAGTCCGAGACCGTAGCTGAGAAGCCGGCTTTCCGTGGAGCGTTCCGGCACCGCCGGTGCCTAATCCTGGCCGACGGCTACTATGAGTGGCAGGCGCGCCCGGGATCTCGAGCAAAGCAGCCCTGGTATATCAAACTTGCCGGCGGCGACCTGTTCGCCTTTGCTGGCCTATGGGAGCGCTGGGAGCCTAAGCCCAATCAACCCGGCGAACCTATAGAGTCGTGCAGCATCATCGTGACTGACGCCAACGAACTCATGCGCCCGATCCACGACCGCATGCCCGTCATTCTCGATCCCGCTGCCTACGATGTCTGGCTTGATCCGGACTGCCGCGACAAGACCGGCCTGCTCTCGCTGCTGCGGCCTTATCCAGCGGATGAAATGACCGCTTGGAAGGTCAGCACGCACGTCAACAGTCCGAGGCACGATGACGCAGAATGCCTAGAGCCAATCGAAGCGGCTGAGGGATGACCGGTGTGGCTGCCACGAGGGGCAGATTGTAGGATGGAATGCTAGCTGAACGGACACTTTTCGGATTCCGTTCGGGGTACCCTGTGCACACCGAATCTATGGCATTCATGGAGGCCACATGCCCGTCAGATCAACCCTCGTCGCGGTAGTCTTTGCCCTATCGCTTCACTTTCAGCCGGTCCAGGCCGCCGACGACGCGCTCTATAGGCGCGACTACGAAGGCTTCACTGTTTGGCTGGATTGCACCCAGCACGGGGCGATCCGCTTCCGTTACAACGCCCAGCACGACACCGGCAGTTTCGACAGGGCGAACACCTTCAAACTCGATCCCGACGTGCCGGCGGAATGCCAGCAGGCCAGCGCAAAGAGCTACAAGTTGGACGATCCTACCGTCCCCAACTACGAGCGTGGCCACTTGGTACCGGCGAACCACTTGGACTATTCCCAGGTGGCCATCCAGCAATCAAACTACATGACCAACATCCTGCCGCAGACCGCGACATTCAACCGTGGCGCTTGGTTGGCTACGGAGGAGATGACCTGCTCCCCGATTTAGTCCGAAACGGACATAGAGTCTGCGGTTAAAAATGTGTCTGCAAACTGATCTGGCGTCAGGTAAGCCAACGAACTGTGGGGGCGTTGCTCATTGTATTCCCGACGCCACTCCTCAATGACTTGGCGAGCATGGCGCATCGAGACGAACCAATGCTCGTTCAGGCATTCATCCCGGAATTTGCCGTTGAAGCTTTCGATGTAGGCGTTCTGCTGTGGCTTACCTGGCTGGATGAAGCTCAAGCACAGTCCTTGGCTATCGGCCCATTCATCCAAAGCCTTGCCGGCAAACTCGGGGCCGTTGTCGACGGTGACTGATTTGGGCAATCCGCGGATCTCTGCCAGCCGTTGCAGCACACCGACTACACGTCTGCCAGGCAGCGAAGTATCGACTTCGATGGCCAAGCACTGCTTCGTGAAGTCATCGACGATATTCAGGCACCGCAGCCGCCGACCATCGGCCAAACCGTCCGAAACATAGTCCATAGACCAACTCTCGTTAGGCGCCGATGGCGCGACCTTGATTTGGCGCTCCACGCCGGCAATGCGCTTCCGCTTTCGTTTGCGGACCATCAGGCCGGCCTCGTGATACACGCGATAGGTGCGCTTTCGGTTGATTTCCCAACCCTCTCGGCAAAGTAGCACGTGCAGCCGGCGATACCCATAGCGCCGCTTCTGCGCTGCCAATTCGCACAGTCGTTCCTTGAGCTCCTGGTCTGCTGGCCGCTTAACTTCGTAGCGATACAGCGACCGAGAAATACCGATCAGCCCACAAGCCCGCGTGACGCCCATCTGGTGCTTTGTCATCAGATGGGAGACCGCCGCCCTCTTGGCTTGTGGGCTTACCACTTTCGGCCTACAACCTCTTTCAACGCAGCATTGTCCAGCATCGCCTCCGCCAGCAGGCGCTTGAGCCGGGCATTCTCGGTCTCCAGTGCCTTGAGCCGCTGCGCATCCGACACTGTCAGGCCGCCGTATTTCGCTTTCCAGTTGTAGTACGTCGCCTCGCTGAGCCCGTGCTTGCGGCACAGCTCCGCTACTTTTAGGCCGGCTTCGGCTTCCTTCAGGATGCCAATGATCTGTTCTTCGGTGAAACGCTTCTTCATGCTGCCTCCTATCGAGGCAGACTCTACATCACGACCGGACTAATCTCGGGGAGCAGGTCAGAGATCATCGAGTGTTATCGCGACATCGATGAGCTGCTTGTGATCGGAGGGGTGCTCTGGGGCACGGATGCGAGCAATGACTACTTCATTGCCGACCACGGCATCAGGACACCGGACGCGTTCTGGAAGGTGGGTATCCGCGGGAACGGTAAGACGATTGCTTGGATCATTCCGAACGACGCGACAGCAACGCGGAAGAACCTGGATAAGTTCCTCGTGACTGCGGCGAAGATCGAGAAGAAGACAGGGCAGGTGCTTCCAGAGGTACCGAAGGTCTGGCGGACGAAGCGGCCGGCGAAGAGTTGGGCGAAGCCGGCCGGGTGTGATTTGGGGTAAGACCGGCTTATGGTCTATGCCGGGGCAAGTTTAGAAGCAAGGTATCAATGTTATGATGAATCAGATGATATTTCGGATTTTTTTAGGGCCGATACTGATAGGCGTCTTAGCTGTCGTAGTGTATCTATTTTTCGGAGTATTCATTCCAGCACTCTTTGAAAATTCGGTGTATCTGAAATCGCTTGGCGCAATGGCGCGGAATGTTGCAGCTCCCGCGGCCGAATTGGTGGGGCTGGGGCGGCACTAATAGCAATGTTTCAGTCTTGGAAGCTATGGAGATGGGAGCAAGGCAAAGAGGAGTGCTGCCACGTTTGTGGATGTCTTGTGGTACGAAAGGAAGGGCGATATGGATCGTACTTGCGGTGTTATGCTTGTAATAAAATAAGGGGTATCTAGATAGCTGGTTTGTTAAACTTTCCGATTGCGAAATCGGCGTTTCAACTTCCGAATACACCCGTCACGGTATTCTTTCCGGAAGCTATTTTCGAGAGCTTGCATAAGATCGTCCTTCGCCCCTGAGATTTCATTCAGTATAACCCCGTTAGTATCTTGGGGAGAGAAGTTTTTTGTATCGAAATTTAAATATGTAATAGCCTGTCGAAGGTACCGTATTGTGGATTGCTCGTCGCAGTCTAACAGTCTTTCGTCGTTTATGATCGAGATTAGTCGTTGGATGGTAAGTTTAATTTTTCGCGACAACGTAGTGTCTTGCTTCTGCGCGGTATGGTAGGTGTAAGCGTTATCTTCTAAATCATCAAGCTCTTTCTTAAGCCGGTCAAGCAGGGTGCGCCGCTCCTTCCTACTCTCTCGCCAATTATTCTGAGCATTAACGACCATCCATCCAAGGAAGACGATAGTCCATGTCAGTAACTCTCCGAGCCTGACCTCAGTGTTGAATTTGGGGAGTTCCATGCTCTATGTAATCGTTGATTTCGTCGATAAGGCTCCGATCGCTACTCAGCAGCGAGAAAGCTTGTTTAATTTTCTCTCGTGGATAGCCTAGACGAACCAGACCTCCAAATGCCTCTTCTAAGAACGAGGAGCCGTAGCCACGCGCGCCGTCGAATTCAACTACTGCGTGGCCGTCACTCCTTAAAACGGGTTCCAGGAATTCCTCCCGAAATCTTTCGCCACTGAAGGGGCCGTCATCTTTTAGCCTACCGGCCGGATACCGAGAGAATTGCTTAGCGATATTGATGATAGTGTTGCTCATGATGACCCTCGTCACGATCTTTCCCCAGTGGAGTAGCCCAAGCAATAATGGTGCCTAGGATCGAAGTCGAAAAATTGTCCACGAGTTCGTTCTGACCGTCGTAGGTGTAAAGACCTTTGTTACTGAAAATTCTAACTTTTCCTTTGAATTCACCGGTAATTGCGGTGACCATCTGGCGCAGACCTCGCCCTCGATGTGACGCCCCTGTTCTAGAAACAGACACTTGAGTTGCTTCTTTTATGACATGACCGTCGCTCAGCGGATTCTGTCCGATTAAGCTTAGCAAGCTTTGCCACAAAGTTGGATGTTGCTTCGGCAAAGATCCTGGTATTCCAATACCAAGATCGCAAAATACAACGAGTAGAATCCCATCGCGCTCTTGAGAGAACATCCACCAATCCTTAGTATCATCCTCTAGTTGTATATTTAGGCCATCATTCCTAGGCTCGATGTGTGCGTGGTAATGAACATTGCTCATGGCCTCTGTCAAACCAACGTAAAGCTTATGTGACAATGTGGGTGCTATTGAGCCGTCATACCTGCCAAGGATTTCGTCGTATTTTTCACCTACAGCCCCTCGACCTGTGGCGAACCGCCAATGGACTACATCTTCATCTAGACTGGCTCCGATCTTAATAGGAGTTCGCAAACGTTTATAAACGCCGATTCTGCTTAGTACTTGGGAAACTTTTCGCTTCGCGGCTGGAACGCATCTAATGGTTATTTGTTTTTCGTAGCGTTTGGAAAGATATTGTATGCGTGAAAGCTCTGCGACAAAAAGCAGAGTCCCTCCAGCGTCTAATTTTTGAGTATTGCTGAAGTTGATGCATGCGCATTTCTCTTTAACGAGCACAGTGTAGCGAAGTTGATTTATGAATGTGAGCAGTTGTGATCTTGGTTTTTCTTTTGAGATATCAAAGCTATAAGGTGCGGCGATTTGTATGTGTGTTGGAAATCTCTTTTTGACTGAGTTTGAACTATATTTCTTTGACTTCTTGATACGACGACGTAGTCGAAGGTTCCTTCGAATTTCGTATTCTTTTTTGTCCCTACTCAGTTTTCGCACTGGATTCCCGGTAAGTTCGACTCATTAGAAAGCATGAAATGTAGAAACGATGCCTGCTTACCAAACAACCGGCGGATATTACTTCGGCCCGAATTGAGCAGGCAGTCAAAGGCACGCCTGCCGCGGCCTCCAATCGATTTGACGCACGAACAACTATGGCTGGATTAATATTTACCTCAGTGGTTACCTACACATCGATTCACAAGGCACCCCATCTCCATCCCGGTCAAGGCGCCGCAGGCCGCACTGCTGAAGGTAATACTGCGCTTCGGCACAGGATGTCATCTGCCCGCATTTGGTTTTCCCTCCACAGCTGAATCCCGATCCATAGCCGTTCGGGTTCCCTGCCGTTGCGCATCCGGTAAGTGTCATCGCTGAAAGAAGAAAGCACATCCACTTCATGGTGACTCCTTCTCGATCAATGTCGCTGGCACGGCGGTCGTTACCGGCTAGCGGCAAATCGATTCGCAGGGGACACCATCATGGTCCCGATCCAACCGTGACAAGCCGCAATGCTCGAGATAATACTGAGCCTCGGCACAAGAAGCCATTTCGCCGCACTTGCTCTTGCCACCGCACTGATACCCTGAGGCCGTCGGAACGGGCTTAGCTTTGGGAGCTTGAGAGGGGCTGCCAGGCGAGGCGGACTCCGCAGTGTGGGAGCCGACAGATGCCGATTTCGCCCCAGAGGGGCCATGCCGGTATTCCCAGGGCGGAATAGGGTTGGGATCAGCCCACAGGCCAAGCTTTGATGCCCTGGCGCTTTCCTCTAGGACGATGAAGCTTTGGTCGGTGAGGTACTTCCTGTACGCCCAAGCCATACCGGTCTTAACCTGTTCGGCGTTTACGTCGACGCCGACGCATTCAACGCGGCCGATCGTGCGGTGGTACTTGTCCGCGCCCTGACCGGTCACGGTAGCTTCCTTGCTGAAACAGAGAGCGGATAGGGCCTGTTTCGAGCGTTGGCCGTAGGCTTGTCTCTTTTCGGGGGCATCGATCTCCGCGAGCCGGATTTTCTCTGCTCGGCCTGCGTGCATCACGCTGAGCGTGTCGCCGTCAGCGATGCCGACGACCTTTCCGGTCCACGTGTCAGCCTGAGCCGTGCTGGTCAACGTGAGCAACAGGACCGCTGTCCGCTTCAAGATTGGTGCTTTAGGCATAGCAATCCTTGCTGGCAGGTCTCGAAGGTCTTCAGGCCTCGACGGGATATCGGCTGGAAATGGCAATCCGATTCCAGGCGTTGATGACGATGGCAAGCCATTCCACGGCTGCGATTTCCTCTTTGGAAAGCAAGGCGGCCGCATGCGTATAGACAGTATCAGGCACCTGGCCTTCGGAAATCAGGGTGATGGCCTCTACCAGCTCCAACGCGGCACGCTCCTTCTCCGTGAAATATCCGGTTTCCCGCCAGGCCGGCAAAACGCCGATGCGGTCGCTCGACTCGCCGCTGGCCAATGCGTCACGAGTATGCAGCCGTATGCAGTAGGCGCACTGGTTGATTTGGGAGGCGCGCAGCCGCATGAGGTGCGAGAAGCCGCTTGTGAGTCCGGCAGACAAGGTGGCCTGCGCCGCTAGTTTGTCGAGAGCGACGACGGCTTGGTACAGGTCTGGCGCTGCCTTACCAAGGTGTACTCGTGCTGACATTTGAAATTCCTGCCGATGTTCAATTTCGTTTAGGCCCTACTCACTCCACAACGCCTTCTTCACGATCGCCGCGACCGGATGCAGCGTCTCGATATCCTCCAGAGCCAGGGACTGCGGCGGATGCGCCTCATTGACCGAGATGAGGTGAACGCGCCCGTCTCGCTGGTACAGGTAGGTCTTCACCATCACCCGGCCGTCCTTCGCTTTTACCAGGACCTCATCGCCCGGAATCGGCTCTGACTCCGGTTCGACCACCACGAACTCGCCATCCCGGATGCGCGGCCGCATCGAATCTCCGCGGCATCGCACCGCGTAGGCCTTCGGATCACGTGAGGGAAACGACACGTAGCCGTCCCCATACCCCACAGGGAATTCCAGCTCTGCCCAATAGCCGTTGTCGCCCAACTGGGCAGTCCCCAGGACGGGGATACGCCGGGAAGGGGCCAGTTCCGGACCTAGTTCGGCGTTGCTGCCTTCGGAGTTGCCGGCTTCTGCAGGCATCCCCCTTTTTCGTCTTGAATATTCGGCCTCGCGCGGCTCTTTTCCCGTTATCAGCCACTCGATTCGGTAGCCAGTCGCCTTGGCGACGCCCAACACATTGTCGGGGGTGGGCGACTTCGTGGCTCCGGTTTCCCAGTTCGATACTGCCGCTTTAGTGACTCCGAGCTTGGCGCCCAGCTCTTCCTGAGAAAGGCCGGCCGCTTTCCGCGCAAAAGCAATTCGTTCGCCGATGGTTTCCATGGCGTCAACTCTACTTGACCCGAGGTACAGCATGCTTTTACACAAGGTAAAGCATGATTTACTATTGGCGGTATGAACAAGACAGACGTGATTCGACATTTCGGCTCCGGCTCAAAGGTGGCGGAAGCATTGGGGATTTCAAGAATGGCCGTCTCGAGCTGGCCTTCCCTCATCCCATTACTCCGCGCCTATCAGATCGAGCGCCTTTCGAAAGGCGCGTTGAGGGTCGATGAATCGCTGTACGACAAAAAAGGGCTGTCGGAGGACCAAGCCGCATGACCACCGCCAGCGCCCCGATTCAAGCATCCACCGGTTCCCGCTACGAGCCCTACCCGGACGATCCCGACGACCCGGTGATCCCGGCTTTCCGAACACCGCCCGCGCCGGCAGGCCGGGCATTCCCGCAACCACCCGCCAAACCGCCCTCAGGGCGCGAAGGAGCGCGAGAGAGTGATCGACATGCGCCACGGTAAACGCATCCACAGAATCTCCATCAGCATCGACGACGAGACGTTCCAGGTGCTGGCCCACAAAGCGGCGTACGACGACCGCGCGCTGGGGGAGTACATCGCCCGGCTGGTACAGCAGCAGGTCCACGGCCTGAAAGCGACGCTACCGAAGCCGAACGCCGACGTCACGCTGAATGGGTGCTGCGATGAGTAGCAGACTGCAGCACGCGAAACAGAACGAATCCGTTTTTTCCATCTTGCCCATTGAGGTCTGCCAGAACTTTGAGCTGACTTCCGAGCACCTTCGGGTACTGATTGCTTTAGGCGCCTGCCGAAACGCCGGCACGAACACATACGCCCCCAGCATCGGCGAGTTGGGCGACCTCACCGAGATGGATGAACACGAGCTGTTCGTTGCGCTAGACGATCTGGAAGCCATGGGGTGGGTGTTCGATGGCCGCCTCTCGTTCCCTGACGATCTGCGCCAAGCGGAGGGGGGTGAACCATGATTATCCGAGCCGTACGCCAGCAGAACTTCACCGTCATCAACAATACCGCCGTCGAGGACGGGCGCCTGAGCTGGGAGGCGTTTGGGCTGCTGGTGTACCTCCTCAGCAGGCCGGACAACTGGGTCGTGAAGGCCGAACAGCTCATCAAAGAGCGCAAGGCAGGGCGCGATAAGGTTTATTCGATGCTCAAAGAATTGCGGCAGGCCGGCTATGCCGTTCTCCGCAAAAAAGCCGACGGCCGAACCGACTGGCTCATCTTCGACGGCCCTCAAAACGAAAGTGATCAGCCTGATCCTGAAAATCCGGATCAGGGCTTCGAGCCACATCCGGAAAAGCCAGATCCGGAAAACCCAGATCGGGAATTTCCGGACGACAAAGAAATAAATACTGAAACAGCAACAAAGACTGAAAGAGACAACAAAGACTCACTGAAAGAAACCCCTACCCCTAAACCGAGATCGCTACCCCAACGCGAAAAGCGGACCGATCCGTCCGAGCGAAAGCTGACGACGCGGGAGAAGGGTACGAATCAGCGAGCCAAGAGCACAAACCCTCGCGCCGGTGGATCGCCACCGAAGCCTGACCCCTACGACCCGAGAACCGAACCCATCCCGGACTGCATCCCCCCGCAGGCCTGGGCGGACTACTGCCAGCACCGGCAGGACCTCAAGGCGCCCCTGACCCCCATGGCCTCCAAGCGGGCCATCAAGCTCCTGACCGAAGCCCACGAAGCCGGGCAGAGCCCCGAAGCCATCATCGACAAGTCGATCCTCAGCGGCTGGCAAGGGCTGTTCCCGGACAAGAACCCACCCCAACGACGGAGAAACCCCGATGGAAGTCATCACCAGGACAACTGGCGAGACCGCGTCTGCGCGGGAATCGACTGGCCCGACCTGCCCGCTTTCTGAGCAGCGCCGGGACGTCATCCGGACGATCCTCAAGGTCATGATCGCCGACTACGGCGACTCGTTCCTGAGCCAGTTCCGGGCCGAGAGTGGCCTGACCAAGGACCGCTGGCAATGGCGCCTGCACCACCTCACGCAAGGGGTGAGCGACCAGGCACTGGTCGAGGGATTCGACAGCGCCTGCCGCGCCAGCCCCAAGCGTCCGCCCTCGCCGAGAGCGATCCAGGAAGCGGTGATCCTGCGGCAGATGGAGCTGGACACGCGGGAGGCTGTACGGGCGGAGGCCGAGCAGCTGGCGCAGCTGCCAAAGCCGAAGGCCGGGGAGATCGACGAAGCCGGGCGCCAGCGGATTTTCGACACCTGGCGGCAGGCCTGCGACGAAGCCGCCAAGCGGACCGAGCCGGAACGGCGGGTGCGGCTGACAGCCCTGCTGGAGCAACACGAAGCGCTGCTGACCCGGGACGGGGTGATGACCCGGCTACGGCCCCTGGCGTCGAGCCAATGCGAGATTCCGGGCTGCTACATGGCCGGCACCTTCAGCCCCTCAGGCGCAGGCAAGGGGCCCTGGTACTGCAGGTTTCACTTCAGGCAGCGGAGAGACTTCACGGAGGGAGGGAGAGCGGCCCGCCCCGGCTGGCAACCGGGGCAGGCCTAGGGATACCCACTGGCAGAGGGCACCCACTGGCAAAGAACACGAATTGTCGTCCGCTGGCAACGGACGACACCGAAAGGCTATCACGGCAACCCACGAACGCAAAGGACACGATGAACGCACAGATACCTCGACCCCGCTCGGCACGAGCGACAACCACCGCGGCCGATCCGGACCAGCAGCTGGCCAGCAAGGCCATCACGGCAGGACTGACGCCCCGCTTCTGCGAGCAGCAGCCCAAGGCGAAAGTGAAGCTGGAAGCGGAGCTGGCCGGCCTATCGCCCGAGAGCCTGCGCACGCTGCTCAACCGTTGGGGGATTGAAGGCGCCCGCAAGGTCCGCAGGGCTGAAGAGGCAGAGGAGATCGCTGCACCCGTGCTGAGCGGAGCCGAAGCATGAACCGGCAGACCGACTTCGACCCCCGGCCCGACCTGGACGACGAAGAGCCGGCGATCAACGTCACCAAGTTCAAGGAAATGCTGCCGTACCTGGAAGAGCAGTTCCAGAAAAAGCAGACCGCGGCCGAGGACTACAAAGTCGCCATCGAAGGCACCGCCCAGACCACCGGCGCCAGCAAGAGCGCGCTGAAGAAGCTGGTCGAGGCCCGGATCAAGGACACCGTGAAATCGACCGCGAAGGAAGCCCAGATCCTCCTCGACCTGACCGAGGCCGTAGGGGAAAGCTGATGCCAGCCGAGCACGTGCAGCCGATGACGGTGGAAAAGGCCCTGGAGATGACGGACTTCTGGACCGGCGGGCTGATCTTCGCCCCGGGCATGGAAGGCTGGCGCATCGTCTGCGCCACTCTGGCGGCGGAGGTCCGGCGGCTTCGCGCAGCCGAAGCCGAGCCGGACTCCCGGTACGCCCGCACGACGGATTGTGCAGACGGTGGGGACGAGTGATGACGGTTGCCGTGCTTTTCGCGCGCGCGGACAGCAACTACAAGGCGATGCCTGACGTGGACGTGTGGGACGCTGAGAGAGATGCCCGGCGATGGCCCGGCGGCTGCCCCGTTGTGGCGCACCCGCCGTGCAGGGTTTGGGGACAAATGAGGCACTTCGCGCGACCGCGCGCCGGAGAGCGAGAGCTTGCGCTGTGGGCCGTTGGCCAGGTGAGGCGCTGGGGCGGTGTGCTGGAGCATCCGAAGGGATCGTTGCTGTGGCCTGAGGCTGGGCTTCCAGCGCCAGGCAAGAGAGACGAACACGGAGGGTGGACTCTTCCGATCTATCAGCACTGGTGGGGCCACAAGGCCGAGAAAGCAACGCTGCTTTACATCGTGGGATGCGCGCCGACCGACATGCCACTGATGCCGATGTGCTTGGGAGACTCAACGCATGTGATTGCGCAGAGCAGGCGCCGCCAGAAGCTGCGGCTGCGGCCGGAAGTGACAAAGGCGGAACGCGAGCATACGCCGCCAGCGCTCGCGGCTTGGCTGGTCGATCTGGCGGCGAAGTGCAATGGCACAACTCGAACATGAGCCGGCCTGTATGCAGGAAAACCCATGGCGTTACAACCATGAGAGGGAGGATCAATGGGAGCAGGAAAAGCGGGCAGGGCTGATCCGCTACGGGGCCACTCACGCGGAGGCATTCGCACCCATCCTGGCGCGCTGGGAGGCCGAGCAGAGGCCGATAGCGAAGGGACTGCGGGAGGCATTGCGGCAGGTCTGGAAACGGGCCCAGGGGGCGGCGTGAGCGCGAAATCGAAGCCCCGCAACATGCTCGCCATGGGACGGCTCAAATCCGGGCAGCGCAACAAGACCGAAGCGGCCTACGAGCTCCACCTGAAAGCGGGCCTCGCCGCCGGCGAAATCCTATGGTTCGAGTTTGAAGGGTTGAAGTTCCGATTGGCGGATAACACGTTCTACACCCCGGACTTTGCCGTGATGCAGGCCAGCGGGGAGATCGAGTTGCATGAGGTCAAAGGCTTCTGGCAGGACGACGCCCGGGTGAAGATCAAGGTTGCGGCCAGCAAGTTCCCGTTCCGGTTCATCGCCGTCCGCCCGCGCGCCAAGAAGCACGGCGGCGGATGGGAACAGGAGGTGTTCGAATGATTCCGACCCCACGAAACAGTCAGCCCGGATCAAGCGGCCCGAGTATGAACCGCCTCGTCCAACACCTCAGCCACCCATTGATTCAGGCTCTTGCCGTGGGCCATGGCTGCACTGACGATATCCGAGTGAAGCTTAGGGGGGATGCGCACGTTGAACTTGCCGGAGAACGTCTTGAACGGTTCCACCCCGTCCTCTTGGCAGGCCTCCAAGAATACCTTCAGCGAAATTTCGCCCTCGCGCTTGAGCCCCGCCACATCGGCGGCGTAAAAATCCGCGCCGCCGTTCAGTCCCACAAACTCGCCGCGGAACAACTCGATGTCGGGGTCGTAGGTGATAACGGCTTTGACGCCGTTGATCGTCATTTGGTTGATCATGGTCTTATCCCGTGGTCATTGAGCCAATCGCGCAAGCTGGCAACAGCACCCTTGTCGGTCGCGGGGGAAGGATGCGGACGGTGGAACACGCGTCGTTCTCCGAACAGCCTGACCAATACCCGAGAGCCTTCCCGTTCGCTGATTTCCGCGCCCAGTTCGGCCAACAAAGCTTCGATATCCCGCCAAGGAATATTGCCGCTGACCGGGTGGGCGAAAAGGGATTCCAGGGTTTTCTGGTGCTTGCGCTTCATGGTCTTTATGGTACTGAAAAATGGTACCAATGCAAGGCGCTTGATAACCCCCGAACGCCGTGGCTATTCCTCAACGGAGTCCAGCTCATGCCCCGCCTGACCGCTGACCAGTGGGAGAGCGTCCGTGCCGAACGCGAAGCCGGTGCGTCATTCCCCGAGCTGGCCGCTAAGTACGGCGTTTCGCACCAGGCGATTCAGAAGCGGGCCAAGGCCGAAAACTGGGGCGACGGCAGTGACGTGGGAGAGTCCATCCGGCGCAAAGTTGCAGAGAAGGTTGCAGGCGTGGTTGCAAGTTGCAGCCCCCAAAAGAAGGCCGCAGCGATCGACGCGGAAGCCGAGCGCGCCGTGGAAGTCCTGCGCCGGCATCGGGAGGAGACCAACGCCGTGCGCGAGCGCCTGTACGCCGGACTGAAGGCGCACAAAGCGGCCGAGGCAAAGGCGGATAAGCAATTGGCCTTCGAAGACCTCAAGGCCGCGAAGATCGCCTCCGAGACGATCATCAACATCCACAAGGCCGAGCGCGTCGCCTGGGGCTTGGATGAACGGCAGGCGGCGGCCGCGGCCCCTCAGATGCCGTCGGAAATCCATATCCATTTCGACGATACCGAGTAGCCGATGAAGTACCACGACCAGATCACCCGAAAGCCCCTCGACGACCTGCTTCCGTACGCCCGAAATGCGAGGACGCACTCGGATGGACAAATCGCTCAGATCGCAGCCAGCATGCGGGAGTGGGGATGGACCAATCCAGTCCTGGTCATGCCGAACGGGACTATCGTGGCCGGCCATGGCCGAGTTATGGCTGCCCGCCTGCTTGGCATTAGCGATGTGCCCTGCATCGTTGCGGAAGGCTGGACAGAATCGCAGATGCGGGCCTATGTCATCGCCGACAACAAGCTGGCGCTCAATGCCGGCTGGGACGTGCCCCTGCTGCGGCTCGAGCTCCAGGACCTCGACACCGGCGAGTTCGATCTGGAGTTGACCGGCTTTTCCGCCGGCGAGCTGGAAGACCTGCTGACCTGGGCGCCGGATGGGACGGCGGCGGGTTTGACCGACCCTGACGACATCCCCGACCTGTTGCCGGAGGCCGTCAGTCAGGCCGGAGATATCTGGATCCTCGGCAACCATCGGCTGATGTGCGGCGATTCGACTATCGCCGGGGATGTGGCAGCGTTGATGAACGGAAATCGCGCCGCACTGCTCCACGCCGATCCGCCCTATGGCATGGGCAAGCAAGCCGACGGTGTTGCGAACGACAACCTGTACGGCGACAAGCTCGACACCTTCCAAATGCGTTGGTGGGCCACATTCCGTCCGTCTCTGGAAGACAACGCCAGCTGCTACATCTGGGGTAACGCCCCCGATTTATGGCGGCTGTGGTGGCGCGGCGGGCTCGGTGACTCTGAAACGCTGCACATGTGCAACCACATCACCTGGGACAAGAAGTCGATCGCCGGCATGGCGTCCGACCTGATGCTGCAGTACCCGATCGCCACCGAGCATTGCTTGTTCTTCAAGCTCGGCGTCCAGTTCGTGGGAAACATCAACGCGGATCAGTATTGGGAGGGGTGGGACGTGATCCGCGTTTACCTGAAAGAGCAGGCCGACGCGGCCGGCCTGACGCCCACCCTGTGCAAGGAGATTACCGGCGTAGGAATGTACGCGCACTGGTTCAGCAAGAGCCAATGGGCGTTCATGCCTCAACGGTATTACGAACTCCTGCAGCGCGCGCTCGATGGCTATTTCGCCAAGCCTTACGCCGATCTGCGAAAGCAGTATGAGGAAATCAAGGGCGGGTACCGTCACCACATCAACGGCATGCAGAGCGGCATGCGCTCGTACTTCGACAATGCCCACGAGGTGATGCGCGACGTGTGGGAGTTCTCGCGGGTCACCGGTGAGGAACGCTACGGCCACGCCACGCCAAAGCCGGTGGACATGATTGCCCGCGCCTTGAAATCCAGTCTACCGACGGGAGGTCTTTGTGCGGAACCATTCTCCGGCTCGGGTACCACTCTGATTGCAGCGGAGAAAACCGGCCGTCGCTGCTACGCCATGGAGCTCTCTGCCCAATACGTAGACGTCGCCGTTCGTCGATGGCAGCAGTTCACCGGCAAGCGGGCCGTTCTTGAATCAACGGGTGAGCCGTTCCCGGATGAGTCGATCGGCTAGTTTCCGCTTTCCCAAGGCGTTCCAGCCGCTTTTCCGTCCTTCTCGTTACAAGGTTTTCTACGGTGGCCGAGGATCGGGAAAATCCTGGTCGGTGGCACGAGCGCTGGTATTACTGGCCTGTAAGCAGCGGCTGCGCATTCTCTGTGCCCGCGAGTTCCAGAACTCCATCGCCGATTCGGTCCATCGCCTGCTCTGCGACCAGATCGCAGCTCTGGGCCTGTCGCCGTCGTTCGCCATCACCCAGAACAGCATCCGCAGCGCCACCGGCGCGGAATTCCTGTTCAAGGGGCTGCACCACAACGTCATCGAGATCAAATCCCTCGAGGGCGTCGACCTGTGCTGGGTGGAGGAAGCACAGCGGGTCAGCGCCGAGAGCTGGGACATCCTCATCCCGACGATCCGGAAGGACGGGTCCGAAGTCTGGATCACCTTCAACCCGGACGCCGAAACCGATCCGACCTATCAGCGCTTCGTGGTCAACCCGCCGCCGGGTGCCGTGGTGCGGCAGGTCAACTACGACCGGAACCCCTATTTCCCGGCCACGCTCCGGGCCGAGATGGAGTACTGCCGCGAGATCGACTACGACGCCTGGCTGCACATCTGGAAGGGCGAGCCGAAATCGCTCTCGGCCGCGGCGGTGTTCAAGGGGAAGTACCGTGTCGCCGGGTTCGAGACGCCGGCGGACATCAAACGCTTCTACTACGGAGCCGACTGGGGATTTGCCCAGGACCCGAGCGCCCTGGTCCGGTCGTTCATCCAGGGCGACCGGCTGTTCGTCGACCATGAAGCCTACGGCGTAGGCGTCGAGCTGGAAGAACTCCCGGCCTTGTTCAGTTCGGTACCGGGCGCGGACCGCTGGCCGATCAAAGCGGATTCGTCACGACCCGAAACCATCTCGTTCATGCAGCGGCGCGGCTGGAAGGTCACCGGCGCCCGCAAATGGCAGGGCAGCGTGGAAGACGGCATCGCCTACCTGCGCGGCTTCCGCGAGATCGTGGTGCACGAGCGCTGCAAGCATACGGCCGGGGAAATGAAGCTCTACAGCTACAAGACCGACAAAGTGACGGGAGAGGTGCTGCCGATCCTGATCGACAAGCATAACCACTGCTGCGACGCCCTACGGTATTCGCTCGATGGCTACATCAAACCGGGTCACCAGGGCCCGCTGACCCACCAGGTGGCGGTGCTATGACCGACGAAGAGCACCAGGCCCAGCTCGATGCGGTACAGGCGGAAATCTCAGCCCTGGCCGCGGCTGCGTTCGAGGAACTGATGCAGCGCCTGCGAGAAGGCGAGGCGCCCAGGGAAGCCCTGGCGGCCGTCACGGCGACGTTCCATGGCGAGTATGCCGAAGCCTTGGCGCGGGAGTTCAGCGTGGTGCTGAAGCGCACCGTCAGCGTGGAAGAAATACGCGCGCTGCCGCTCGGCGCTCTGAAGCTGTCGGACAAGCTGTACCGGCAGGCCAGCGAAACCTCGGCGGTGGCCCGGACGATCATCCGGAACCACCTCCAGGGCTTCCAGGACGCTCGCACGCTGGCGCTGAAGCTCTATGAGGGTTACCAGTTCCACGACGATCCGTTGAAGGTGACGGCAGCCCTGCCGAAGTACCTGCGAGAGGCGATGCGGGATCCGGCGATAGATACCGGCCTGCGGCAGCTCTTTGCCCGGATCAGGGCCACGAACCTGAAGACACCGGGGCTCCGGGCCGCTTATCTGCAAGCGCTGGATGCCATCGAGAAAGGCGCGGGGGAGGCGAGATTGCGGAAGCTGCTCAAGATCGCATGGTACGAGCGCAACCGCTACTTCGCCAACCGCATCGCGCAGACAGAGCTGCACGCGGCTTATGAGGACCAGAAGGCGCTGGAGTTCATGGCCGACGATTCGCTGCATTGGGTTCAGGTGCGCATGTCCAAGACCCACCCCCGCACCGACATCTGCGACCTCCACTCGAAGCTGGACAAGTACGGCATGGGACCGGGCGTATACCCGAAGGCAGAGGCGCCGAAGCCGACGTTCCACCCATTCTGCCGGTGCATCCTGGTACCAAGATGGGACCTGGAAGGTGAGGGCAGGGCGCGGAAACACGCCGAGCGGGCCTTCTTCGAGGCGCTGCCGGCGGGTGAGGCGCGCAAGGTGGCCGGCTCGCACGACAGACTTCAGCGCATCCTGGCCGGCGAGGATTGGGAGAAGGTGATCAACGGCAATGCCGATCCGCTTTACCGGTTTCGGCGGGTGGGAGAGGTGATCCGCTACAATGGCGCCATGAAGGAGTTCAAGCAGCCGCCAGGAGAGTTCAGCATTTACGACCCTGAAGCGCCCCGCGGCAAACCCGATGTATCGACGCCGCTCAAGCGGGCCGTGGTCAAGCTGGAGGATTCGATCAGACAGCAGGCATCCGAAACGGGAGCATTTTTCGGCAGCGAAGGCAACGTCATATTGCAACGAAGCGGGAAGGCTGACAAAGTAGCTTTCACGCATGGCGAGCTTAGGGCTATGGGTGGCAGCACCTTTACCCACAATCATCCAGGGGGCGCTTCATTTAGCCTGAATGATGTGCAAATGGCTGCGGAGTACTCGCTTCAAGAATTGCGTGCGGTTACAAGCCTTTTCCGGCATTCAATGAGCGGACAGTGGCCAGCGGCCGATGTGTTGGATCGAGCCTTCGCCGAGGAGTTGGTCAAGGCAAAGAATGCAGTACACGACCTGGTAATAACCAATCAGCTGCATACTTCGCTGAAAGGGTTAGAGATACAGCATTTGGCCTGGGTAGGGGTAGCAAACCGTTTCGGCCTTATTTATCGGAGGGAGAAATCGTGAAACCGTTTGAACATCGAAGCGATAACGATGAAGTCATCATTGACGGCCCCGGAGCATTCGACGATATGGAGAGGGCCGCCGCCGAACTGGAAGCCGAATTTGCCGCCATGACCCCGACGCAACGCGAGCAGGCGGCCCGTGAAGCTCAAGCGCGACTGGACGAAATGCGCCGGCACGCCGCCTGACTCACTGCCTCCGTTTGAAACGGGAGCAGTCCAGACCTACGGCGCGCACGTCGTCACCTCAAACCGGCTGGCGAACAGCTTGTAGTGCTCCAGCCGATCCTCGTCGGTGACCGTCTCCAGCCACTTGCAGCGGTAGCCCCGGCCTACCCGGAGCGCTTCCCGAATCCGCCCCTCCCACACGAACAGTGCCTCGTATAACGCCTCCAGGCCCTGGTCCGCTTCGGCGAGCGGGGTGCCGTAGTACACCAGCACGTTCATCGAGCGCCAGGGCGTGCCCGGGTCGAGCGACGACGGCACCAGCCGGATGATGGGGTAATCGTCCGGGGACAGGCCGGTTTCGATGCCGATCTTGCAGGTCTTGACATCCGGCAGCGTGGCCAGCGTGTCGCGGATGGCGACCAGGGTGGACCACATGGCTTCAGGCCCGCTCGATCGGTACGGACATGAACGTCACCCGGCTCCCATCCGGGCGTTTGGCGTTGCGATAGATGAACTCGAACTCCTTGCGGTACTGGCCCAGCTTGACCTCGAACGCATCGTCCCGCTGCCCGCCGTGTTCCAGGCAGGCCAGGATATAGACGCGCAGCACCGTGAGCTTGTCTCGCGATTCGGGTAGGAACGGGCCCATGGCGTCGATGTCGGCGCGGGCACGGACTTCCAGTTCGGGGGTGATGCGGCCTTTTAGGGCGGCGTCGGTATAGGTGAGTTCCAAAGGCATGAATCAGACCTCGCGTTGCAGTTGGCGGATGATGCGCTCGAAATGGCGCGGGGCGTCCTCGGCGGCCCGCTTCATGTACGGATCGCCCTTGTAGCCAGGATGACGGACGAAGCGGGCGAAGACGAAGCTCTTGCCGTGGGCCCAGCGCAGCATCTTCCGGTTCTTCGGCTGGATCACATGCGGCTTGGTGCCCCATTGCACGAACTCGGCATGAGGCGCGCGCCGCTCGTCATGGTCAATCAGGTAGCCGCCGGGGGCCTTCCTAAGGCGCACCGACTGGAACAGGGCTCCGGTTTTGGTATGAGCGTCGGCCCCGTCCTGGACCTCCTCAAATACGGCATGCGCGAGGCGGGCCGCGGCTTTGGGACCGGCCGCGCCCAGCCGCTTGAAGCCCTCGCGGATGCCTTCGATGCCATCGATGCGGAGAACGAGCATGCTCAGACCAGCTCAGTGACCACCGCTCCCAGGGCTTCGGCGTTGCAATGCATGAGCAGCACGACGTTCCCGGCATAGGGGTCGGTCGCCAGATCGAACTCTGCGGCGTCCGGAACGTAGTCTGCCGTATAACGCGCGATACCTTTGGTGATGCGGATTTCGTCCAGGTACCCGGCCATGGGATTCAGGCCATTCTCTCCCGCTCCCAGGTTTAGGTAGTTGCCGGTATGGTTCAGCATCCTCACCATTCCGGTACCGGCGTTGACGCCATCTACGAAACAGGCATAGGTGTCGCCGCTGCGGGTGAAGGCAAAGCGGTGCCACGCCCCGTAGTCGATCGTATTGGGCAGAGTGATGATCGTCTTTTCAACACCGCCGGCGGCCGGCATCGTCGACAGCGCCATCCGCCAGTCAGCGTCCCGATGCACGATGAACGCATCGCCGTCGCCGCCGAGCGCGGCGAAAACCGTTCTGGGGTATCCATCGATGCGGGCGGCGAATTCGATGGTGAAATCCTCTATGCCGAAGCGGTACTCAGGGCCGCCGGACGGTTGCAGCCAACTGAGAGTGCCCTGGAAAAAGAGCGAACCGTTGCCGAGCAGGGCCTCGTTTTCCACGAGAGTGACCCCGTAGCTGCCACCGCTGTTGTCGATCTTCATTACATCGCGGCCGGTCTCGTCGATGAACCGGGGTGGTTCCGGCTCATGGCTCCAGGCTGCGTCGATGCGGCCGGCATAGCGCGATGACTCGTAGCGTTCACCCGGCGCCAGCACTACCGACCAATGGCCGCGGCCGGCGCCGGCACCGAAGTTCAGATACAGCGTCTTCTGCTGGCTCGTATTGGTGATCAGGAAACCCCGCCGGTCCGGATTGGCCGGGAGTAGCGTCACCGGCGAAGCCGAAGCGGGCACGTGGCGGGTTTCCGCTTCCCTTGCGGCGGCCAGGATGCGGATGCGGGAAGGATCGTTCAGCCGGTTCATGCGGATACTCCTGTCTGTAGAGTGGCTTCATCGATGGCCACGATCATCGCGTCCATCGTCTCGGGTTCGGCCGTGGCGAATTGCAGGCCGGCCACGGTCTTCATGCCCTCCCGGATCACGGCGTCCGGGAAGCCGCTGGTCTGCATCTGCTGCAATACCGTCAGTTCCTGCCCGACGTCCGCCAGCTCGAAGGACTTCGGCCAGACCGACTCGGTACGGTTCTGGATACCCAGCCAGCGGCAGGCCAAGTCCCACATTCGGCGCTCCAGGTCCTCCATGCGCCGAGCGAAGCTCGTGAGCGCGGAATTCAGCTCCTGGAAGCGGATAGTGAGCGCCACGCCGGACTCGGCTTGCGTGGGCTGCTCGACGGTCATGGCGATCCGGCGGATGGTCTCCTCCAGCCCGGCGATCACCTCGTTATAGATCGTGGCCGGACCGTCAGGCGGAGCGATGAATGCCGGGGTGTCGCCGTTGTGGATGAGCATGTTGCTGGTGCCGACCGTTTCGGTCACGGAGGCCAGGTCGGCCGGCGGCGCCTCCGGGGGAATCTGGTAGGTCAGCAGGGAGAAGGTCTGGCCCCGCAGAATCTCGTCTCGCTCGGACGCCGCATTGAAGTAGCGCCGCGACAGAACGGCGATCTGCTCGAAATCCCCGTAATGGGGGAACACGCCGGATTCGGTGAAAGCCAGCACCGGGCAGACACCCAAGCCATGATCCCCGTTTTCGAGGACCTCGCCATTTTCCCCGGGGCGTTGCACCCGCCATTCCACGGTGTCCCACACCCGCCACACGTCGATCGTCTGCCCTTGGTATTCCGCCGTGCTGGCGATGGCGACGCTTTCGAACAAGCCCTGGACGTTGAGCGTGTAGTCGACCACCAACTCGGGCTTGATCGGCACCAGGTAGGGATAAGCCCGCTGCTCGATCTGTGAGGCACGATCCAGGGGCACGGCCTTGGGCATGTCCACGAGCAACAGCATCGACCCGCGCGCTTTGGCCTCGACCGCGAAGGCGCTCCAGAACACGTCCAGGCTGTTGCCCTGCCAATCGCAATCCGCCGCCATTCTGTCCAGCAGTGGATGGTCGACCGTGCGCCGGGGCGGCTTCTTGGCCAGATAGCCGGCAAATCGGATGCAGGCCGGTTTCAGGAAATTCCGGTACCACGCCACCTCATTACGCCGGGCGAACTTCTCCGCCGATTCCCGCGGATAGCGCACGAGGTAGGAGGGGCCGGACAGCTTCGGGTTCAACCCGTCCTTGTCCGTCCAGACCTTCGGTCGGAAGCCGCCGGCACCTTCGAGCGCATGGGCGATGAACAGGTAGCGCGTAGTGTCCGGAACCATGTTGACATACTACATGTTGTGTGTAGCATTATCGTCAAACACTACATGTAGTATGTCAACCGGGGCGAGACTACCATATATGGACATCGACAAGCTGAAAGACAAGCTCGGCAGCGACTTCGACCCGCTAAAGAACTACGTCGACGACCTCATCGGGCAGCGCGACGCCGCCCGCAAGGAGTCCATCGACGGCCGGAAGGCGCTCAAGGCCGAAGTCGAACAGTTGCGGGCGCTCAAGGCCAACCTGTTCGAAAGGCTGGGGTTGGACCCGGACGCCGATCCGGCGGACCTGCCGGACGTGAAGGGCCAGGCCGAAGCCGCCAAGCAATTCGAGGCCCGCGTGAAGCGGCTCGAACGGGAGCTGGCGGACAAAACCCAGGCGCTGGGCGATGCGACGGCGCGGCACCGGCAGTTGCAACAGCAGGCCGGGATCGCCAAGGCGCTCAGTGTCCATGAGTTCGTGGATCGCGAACTGGTCGAGAGCTACGTCTCCAGCCGCATCGACTGGGAGGACGAGACCCCTTTCTACCGGACCGACGACGGCAAGCGCGTGCCGCTGGACGAAGGCGTGAAGCTGATCGCCCAGACCAAGCCGCATTTATTGAAAGCCCAGGGGGCGGGAGGCTCCGGGTTCCACAACGGCGGCAGCGGACGGGCGGTCAACCCTTGGGCGAAAGACACGTTCAACCTGACCGAACAAGGCCGACTGCTCCGCGACAACCCGCAACAGGCCCAGCAGTTGATGGCCGCAGCGGGCGTGAAACCGACCTGACGGAGCATTGAGCCATGGCAGAAACCCGTATCGCGGACGTCATCGTCCCGGAAATCTTTCAACCCTACGTCATCCAGCGCACGACCGAACTGTCCGCCCTGTGGGCTGCCGGTATCGTGGCGGCCGATCCCCGCGTCATTCCCGGTCCCCGCGCCGGCGGCGAGACCGTCAAGATGCCGTACTGGAACGATCTGGACGGTGACGCAGAAGAGTTGTCCGACCAGAAGGCGCTGACCGTCAACAACATCGGCACCGGCCAGGATGTATCGGTCGTGCAGGCCCTGGGCAAGGCGTTTGGCGCCAACGACCTGGCCTACACCCTGGCCGGCGATGATCCCATGCGCGCCATCGGCGATCTGTTCGCGCAATGGTGGGTGCGGCAGATGCAGAAGCGGCTGCTGGGCGTGCTGCATGGCGCATTCGCCGCCACCAACATGAGCGGCAGCATCCTGGACATTTCGGCCGCCGCAGGTGCCGCGGCGGTGATCGACAAGGCCAGCTTCGCCGACGCCGCCTTCCTGCTGGGCGATGCTTCCGCCGGGCTCACCGCCGTGGCGATGCACTCGGCCACCTACACCAAGCTGTACAAGGACGACCTGCTCGATACCGAGAAGGGATCGGACGGCACCACCTTCGCCAGCTACCAGGGCAAGCGGGTCATCATTGATGACGGCATGCCGGTGGCCGCGGGTGGCCTCTACACCACCTATCTGTTTGGCCCCGGCGCCATCGCCTACGCCGAAGGTCAACCCAAGACCCCGGTGGAGAACGACCGCCACAGCCTGGCCGGCTATGACGTGCTGATCAACCGCCGCCACTTCGTGCTGCACCCGCGCGGCATCAAGTGGACCGGTACCGAGGTGCTCTCGACCGGCGATGCGCTCGGCGGCCATCCGACCCTGGCGGAGACCGCAGACGGCGCCAACTGGACCCGGGTCTACGAACCCAAGGCCATCCGCATGGTCGCCTTCAAGCACAAGCTGGCGTAACCGCTATGGGCATCCTTTCTTTCGTCGAGATGGAGCACGAGGCCGATGCGGATACGCCCGCGCAGGCGCATGACGATGACGTGCAAGAGCAAAACGAAACGAGCGAAGCCGAAGCCTCGGCGCGGGTAGGCCGCAAGCCGGCACGGCCCGGCACCGGCGGGACCGATGGCGCTTAACGCCATGGGGATCGAGCCGGATAGCTGCCGGCCGTCCGGTCCGATCATCCACACGGTCATTGCGATGCAGGTGGTCTTCGTCGCCGTGTGGTCCGGGCTGGTGGCCTATTTCAACCGGGTCCGCGAGCGCCGGGATGCGCTCAACTGGCTGTTCGGCCTGATCGACATCGCCAGCTCCGCGCTGGTGGGCTTCTCGGTCTGGCTGATCGCCGAGCGGCAGGAGCTGGGGTACTGCGAAGCGATGTTGTTGGCCATCGTGGCCGGCCACTTCGGCGCGCGCTGGTTCGGTTTGCTGATGAACCGCTGGCGCGGGCCGTAGGAAGCGCCACACCCGCCCTAACTACTAACTCAGAACTCATTTAGGAGTTGTTATGACTACGACCGCCATGCTTTTGACCGGCATCATCAAGGGCGCCGTCGGCGCCGGTACGCCGGTTGACTTGGGCAATGCCGCCCTTGACCTCAGCATCGAGGAGGACACCAAGGAACTGTCCGACTACCAGAACCCAGGCGGTGGCAGCATCGCATCGGTCAGCCGCATCAAGTCGGTCACGCTGAAGCTCAAGCTGTGGTCGATCAACGCCGAGAACCTGGCGCTGGCCACCCGCGGTACCGTCAGCGGCACCGGCACCCAGACCGTCGAGGCCCTGACCAAGACCGCCGAGGACTGGCACATCACCTTCGACGGCGTCAACGAGGTCAACGGCGATGCCGTGACTTACGACTTCTACAAAGTGAAGTTCTCGCCGGCCAGCAGCCTTCCCGGCCCCGGCACGGAGGACTTCGCGGTGCTGGAGCTGACCGGCAAGGTGCTGAAGGACACCAGCAAGACCGGTGCGGGCGTCAGCCAGTACTTCAAGGCCACCATCACGCCGGCGGCGTAATCCCCATGGCAGAGCTCGACACCACGAACCCGAGCGGACTCCGCGCCGAACGCACCATCGAGGCTGGCGGCCGCAAGGTCGTGGTGCGCGAGCTGACCGTGGGCGAAGTCCGCGCCTGGCTGAAGGACGCCAACGCCGAACTGGACCGGAACGACTTGGTGGCGCTGGCCCTGTTCTCGGACATCACCCTGGACGACCTGACCCGGTTCGCCGACCTGAGCCGGGCCGAACTCGACGCCATGCTCCCATCCGAGCTGGACAAGGTACGGGAGGCGGCCAAGAGCCTGAACCCGCATTTTTTCGGACTCCGCGAACGCCTGGCCAACGCGGCCCAGGTGGCCGCTACGGCGCAGCCAGCAACCTCGACAACCTCGAACTGACCGCGCTGGCGTTGATCGAGCGCGGCCATTCCGGAGTCTGGAACTACCCCTGGCGGATGTTCATGCAGGTCAGGGTGATGAAGCGGCCGCGGTAGGCTCCCACACGGGGAACCGGACGGCCGACGGCGTGGACGGGCCGGACAGGAGCGTGAAGAAGATGAGGAAGGCGAACAGCAGCGCGCTCGGCACCAAGGCCCAATAGAGCAGTTCTCGCATGGCGACTCTCAAGACGGTTATCGAAATTGCGGCGAACACGGCGGCGGCCGAGAAAGGTCTCGGCAACGTCTCGGCGCAGGTCGACCGGCTGGTGGGGTCGATTAAGCGCGTCGGTCATTATACCGTCGGGATTTTTGGCACCTCCGAAGTCCTGCAAGCCGCCCGCGACCTGGGCAAGCTCTCCGATCAGTACCGTAACCTCGAAGGCCGGGTCAAGCTCGCAGCCGGCTCCCAGAACCAGTTTACCGAAGCCCAGAGGGCGCTGTTCGCCATCGCCCAGAACAACGCGCAAGCCCTGACCGGCGTCTCCCAGTTGTATTCCCGCATCGCCAAGGGTGCCGGGGACATGGGTGTGTCTCAACAGCAAGTGCTGAGCGTCATCGACTCGGTGGCGAAATCCTTCCGCATTTCCGGCGCCTCGGCGGAGGAAGCCTCGGGCGCCACCCTGCAGTTCTCGCAAGCGCTCGCCTCCGGCGTCCTGCGCGGCGACGAATTCAACTCGATCATGGAGCAGTCGCCCCGGCTGGCCCAGGCCATCGCCGACGGGCTCGACGTGCCTATCGGCAAGCTGCGGACTATGGCTGAAGCCGGCGAACTGACCACCCAGAAGGTCGTGGACGCGCTGCAAAAGGTCAAGGCCAGCATCGACCGGGACGCGGCCGGGCTGCCCGATACCATCGAGCAGGCGGTGGTCCGCTGGGACAACGCGATGATGAAGTACGTTGGCACCTCGCCGGCCATCACGCACGCCGCGGACGCCATCGCCGACGCCATCAACGGCGCTGCGGAAAATATCGACGCCATCGCCACCGGTGTGGAGGTCTCCGGTACGCTCATCGCATCCGTCCTGATCGGTAAGGCGAGCGGGGCGGCCGCGGCGTTCTCGGGGAGAATCCTTCAGACAGCAACTGATACCGCCGCTGCCACTATCGCGGCTCGGGAGCACGCGCTGGCCGAGGAAGCCGAGGCGCGCGCCATGCTGGCATCGGCGGAAGCTGCGGCGGTACAGGCGCGAACGCTTGCCGCTGTTGCCGGGGCAAAGCAGGCGGCCATGCTGGGAGTTCAGAGCGCCTTGCCCAGAGCTGGCTTGGAGGCGGCTACTGCGGAACTCACCGTGGCCGAACAGGCACTGGCAAGCGCGCAATCCAGGGTCGTTGCCGCGGAGGCCGCGGTCGCCGCATCGAGCACAGGAATCCTCACGCGGATCAGCACGGGCATCAGCGGCATCGTGCGCTTCCTTGGCGGTCCACTCGGTGTGGTTGCCATGCTGGCGACGGCATCCGCCTCATGGAAGCTCTTCGGTGACAGCGGCGAATCCAGCCTGGAGCGGATCATCAAGAAACGGCGTGAGCTGGCCAAGGAAACAGGCAAGGATACCCGTGGCAAGTCCGAAACCGATCTGAGCCTGCTCCAGGACGAAGCCGCGGTGAAGAAGCAGGAAGCCGTGGTCGCCCGATTGGCGGCTCGCTACAAGGAGGTGGGCCAGGCGGCGGACCAGGCGTTCATGGGCGGCAAGATCGGCCGGGAGCTGGCCGGCGAAACCACGCTGCTCCAGGAGATGCGGGCCGAGCTGGCCAAGCGCAAGCAGGCCGCGGCCGAGAGCGGCGACACGGTCAAGGCCAAGGAAAGAGAGGTCCAGCAGAGCTTCAAGGACACCCAGAACGCGCTGAAAGATGCGACGGCAGGCCTCGAGGATGCCTACCAGCGCCGGACGGCGGCCATCGACGCCCTCGAGAAGCTGGCCGAGACGCGCATCCAGGCGCAATCGATCGAAGCCGATGCCGCACCGCCCATCGTGTACGCCCGGAACGGCGTGCAAGCCACCCAAGCCCGTTCGGAGCTGGAGCAGGCCCGTCAGCTCCATGCCTTGACCCTGCAAGCCGAGGGCGCCCGCCTGAAGGCCGTGCGGGACTATGCCGTCCAGCGCCTCGGGCTGGTCGATCAGGTCTACACCAAGGAAATTGCCAAGTTCAAGGACGGTGAAGCCCGCAAGACGGCGCTCGAGCGCGAATCCCTCCAAGCCCGGCGGGCCATCTACTCGGCGCTGGAATCGGCCTACACCGCCACCATCGACAAGCTGATCGGGCAGGAACAACGGCTGCTGGAATCGGCGCGCGCCGCGGCCCAGGAACGCCGCAGCATCGAGCAAAGCACCGCACGGGCGGTGGCCGGCATCGAGCAGGCGGCCCTGACGCCGTTGCAGGCCGCACGGGCCCAGTACGCGCAGCTCCAGCAGCTGCTCGCTCAGCAGCGGCAGGAGCTCGCGAACGGCAATCTGGAACTATCGCGGCAGGCCGGGGAGCAGGCCGCCGGCCTGGCCGAATCCCTCGGGCAGCAGGCTGCCGCCTCCTTGCGTGAACAGCGCCTGAACGCGCTCAAGGGTGAACAGACGCCGGCCGATCCCGGCCAGCCGCAGTTCAGCACCGAGGACCTGCAGCGGCTGATCGAGGCGCGCCGTCAGGCCGGTCAGGCCCTGGCGGAAGCCGCCGCCCGGCAGGAACAGGCCGATACCCAGGCGGCCGCCGCGGTCAGCCAGAAGATCCAGGAAACCCTTCAAAACCTGCAGAGCGTCCAGGCCGAAATCAGCGACATCGACCAGCAGCTGACGAAAGGGTTCGCCTTGCGGGTCGACGTCGACCCGGCTTCGCTCCAGACCCTGCAAAGCCAACTGGCGGAGCTGCTGAAACCCGAAACCAAGACCATCACGGTGGTGATGAACAGCCAAGGGGAGGCCACCGGCGGCGACACCGCTTTGCCCGGCTTCCGCCGCGGCGGCTGGGTTCGGGGCTACGGCGGCGGCGACCGGATTCCGGCCCTGCTGGAGGAAGGCGAGTTCGTGCTGCGCAAAGAGGCGGTGCGCAAGTTCGGCCTCGACAAGCTGTACGCCCTCAACAACCTGAACATCCCGCGCTTTTCGATCGGCGGCTACGTGGCGCAGGCGGTGCCTGCGTTCGACGCCTCGCTAGCGCGCTCGTCCGATGGCGGCACCCCGGTGCACATCCATCTGCCGGGCGTACCGGGCTCGTTCGCACTCAATGGCTCCCAGGAAGTCGTGCAGGCGCTCAAGCGAGAGGTGGCGCGGGCGGCGCTCAAGCACGGGCGGATCGTGCGATGAGGCTTCGCTCCGCCCGAGCCCATTTCAACCGACAGGAGGACTTGAAGCAATGAATCCGATCTTACGCTGGGCCCTCTGGTTCGTGGTCCAGGCCGCGTCCGGCATCACCAAGGAGCAATGGGGCCTGATCCAAAACAAGGTGGCGGAACTGGAAACACGGGCCATCAGGGGGATCGTCGACAAGACCGAGCTGAACGAGATCAAGAAAAAGGAAGCGGCGGCCTATATCGGCACCTTCGTCAGCGGGGTCCGCACGAACGTCGTCCATTTCGTAATCGAGGCCGCGCTCTGGTTCGTGCGCTCGTTCGCCAAGACAGGAGGCTGAGGATGTTCGACAAGGTGAAGTACCTGTACGAATGCATGCAGGCCGGCAAAGCGCTGCAGGATGCCGGCGTGTGGTCCGGCCGTGCAGACCTCATCGCCAAGCTGACGGCCTTGCTGATGGCGGCAAGCGGGCTGGCCGAGGCCTTCGGCTACGACTTGCGGCTATCCGGCACCGACGTCGCCGCCGTGGCGCAAGGACTGGGCGTCCTCGCCGTCACCCTGGTGAACGTGCTGCATGTCGCCAGCAACAAGGAGGCAGGCAAGCGATGAACCACATTCCCGCACGCACCGCCTGGGCCGAAGCACGCGGCGAAGGCGAGGACGGCATGCAGGGCGTCATGAACGTGATCTTCCGGCGGGCGCAGCGGCCTGGCTGGTGGGGCCGGACGCCGGACGAGGTGTGTCTGAAGTCCAGCCGCGGCGTCTACCAGTTCTCCTGCCACGACCCGGACGATCCGAACTGCGCCAAGTTGAAGGCGGTGGACGCGCAAGACCATGAGTTCTCGATCGCCCTGCGGCTGGAACTCCAAGCGCAGAAGGGCACGCTGCCCGACATCACCGGCGGGGCAACGCACTACTTCGACGACAGCATTCTTGCGAATCCGCCGCGCTGGGCTTCGAGGATGGAGAAGACGAAAGTCATCGGCCGGCTGCATTTTTTCAAGGAGGGCGACTGATGATCGTCAGACTGCATTCCTCCGATTACGCTGCGCTAATCGGAGCTACCGGAGCTACTGGACCGCTGGCGGGGTTATGGGCGTCCTGATGCTGGCGGGCTGCTGCACGCTGGCGCCGCGGGTGACGCTTGCGCCGACGGCTTGCGCGTGGCCGGTTCGCATCTCGGACATCGTCTCCCAGATCGACGAAGTCGAGCTGGCGTTGCGCTGCGAAGAACCGGAGCCCGATGAACGGTGAGCGCACTCCGCGACTCGGCCTTCATCCTCGGCGGCATCGCCGTGCCGCTCTATGCCCGGCTGGAATGGTCCCAGACCTACCGCTGGCTGGAGGGGGCGACCACCCACCGGATGTGGTCCGGCCGTTCGGTGAAGCAACGCACCTGGCGCAAACTCGCCACCGAGATCAGCGGAGGCGGCTGGGTGCCGTCGGGATTGTCGGCGCTCGACTACTCGCAGCCCCTGGTGCTGGCCTGCGCCGCGCCGCTGGCCATCGTCGGCGGCGGAACGCCTCCGGTACCGGTGCGGACGGAAGCCGATTTCGCCACCGTGACGCTGAACGTCGACGGTGTGGACATCACCTACTGCTACCCGAAGATCACCGTCTACTGCGATCCGCCGCAGGAGCAACTGGACGGTGTGACCGGGAACTACGGCTGGCGCCTGAGCGCCGAAATGGTCGATCCGATCGGAGGCTGACATGTTGAAGCTCGCAGGACTCGATGGCGTCAAAACCGAGCTCACCGCCGCCCTGGGGGTGAACGATACCTGGCTGATGGCGGCCGCAGCGCAGTCTCCCTGGATCACGCCGCCCGACCCGTTGGGCGAATACCACTACTACCTGACCCTCATCGACGCCGAGACGCCGACGAAGTGGGAGCGGGTGAAGGTGACCGCCCGCAATGGGGCGGGACCCTACCAGTTGACGATCGAGCGCAACATCGCCAGTTCCAGCGGCGGCGCCCAAGCATTCGCCCAGGGTGCCCTCCTCCAATGGTCCCCGGGTGCGAAGGAGATCGACCGCTGGCGGATGATCTTGTCGGCATCGATGACGGGGACCAACGCCCTGACCGGCACCCGGTTCCTGGCGCCGTTTTCGGGCAGCACCACCGGCAGCATTGGCGCGGCGTTCTGGGTCAACCGCACCGGCAAGACCCTCCGGCTGTCGAAGCTCGTCGCCGTGCTTTCCACCAGTTCGACCTTCAGCGGCGACAGCATCGTGGTCTCGGTGGAAACCGGCTCGACGGCGCCAAGCTCACCGTCTGCATTGCAGGCGGCGGTATCCCCCGGTAACTATGGATTCAACACGGATGGCGGCTATGTCCTGGACGTAGCGCCTGACGGTCTGGTGTGCTTCATGCTCAGCCGGGCCAACAGCGGCGCCACGGTATCCGGCGCCTTCCAGCTCGCCCACGTCAGCGTGCTGGCCGAGGAGCTGTAATGACGCTCCCCGTCGGCGGCGTTACCGGCATCGGCGGTGTCGCCAGCGCGGCGGGCACTGCGGCGCCGGCCGCCGAGGTCTATTCGATCGCGGCGTCCATCGCGCAGCCGATCTACGTTGAGGCCAGCCTCGTCGTGGCCATCGACCAGACGAACCTCGACGTCTACGCCATCGCCGCCCACCTCCGCAGCGAGGTCTACGCGCGCCTGGACCTGTCGGCGGGGATCGCCCAGGCCGTGGTGGTCTTCGAGGTTTTCGAAGCGATTGCCCCCATTCGTCAGCCGATCTACGCGGTAACAGGGTTTGAGGCGTTCGTCGAACAGGTCGGCTTCGAGGGTTACGCGGTCACGGCGCCCATCGAGCATCGCCTCTGGGCAAGGTTCAACCTCACGGCGCCGGTCGAGCAGTCGCAGTTCCTCCTTTTCGATGCGTCCGCCGTTGTCGAACAGCGCATCCGGGCCGAGGCCTACACGCTCCAGGCGCCCGTCACCCACCGGGTCAAGGCAGTGTTCACGCTGTCCGCGGTTCTGGCACAGACGGTCGCCGACCCGGTGTTCGACCTGAGCGCGACGGTCGAGCAGGCGGTCTACGCGTTCATCGAAAACCTGACCGCCCGTCTCAGCCAGACCCAATACGACGCCCAGGCCGTCGGCGGCGGGGCGTTCGTCGGCCAGTCCCTGACGGCGAGCGCGGACATCACGGCCTGGGCGGTCAAGGCTATCATCGGCAACGCCGCCGGTGATGGCGAACCGGTCCCGCCGGAAGCCGGTGCGGTCATGGGGGCGCTCCTGGGACGGATGACCGGCACACTGACCGTGGACGGGGAGGAGGGCGCGGCCCGCATCGCCGAGTTCACCGTGCTGCCGGCGCCGGGGCCGATCAGCATTCACACCCTGACCGGCTTGCCGATCACCCTCTTTTTAGTCACCGCCGGGGTGGAGTTGCCGATCTTCCAGGGCATCCTGGATGTACCCGGCTGGGACCCGGTGCAGGGCCTGCTCCATCTCTCCTGCACCGACAATCTGCAGAGCCGCTTCGACGGCCTGAAGCGCAAGGAGATCGCCGTGATCATCGGCGGCCGCTGGTCGCCCTACGTATTCGACAAGCACGCCGACGAATGGCAGTACGTGCTGGACCGCCTGTCGACGATGCCGGTCAGCTACGACCTGGACCTCAACCTGCAAGGCCGGATCACGCCGTGGCAGGCCAAGGCTACGGCCGATTTCACCTTCCGACCCGACGCGATCATCGAGAACAGCGTCCGCATCGACATGGCCTCGGCCCGCCAGCTGGTCAACTCGATCGACGTGCACATGGACTACCGCTACGAGCGGCTGATGCAGCGCGAGCACCGCTACCACTGGGAGCTGAGCATCGACCAGCTCATCGACCAGGGCAGCACGGCGCCGACCCCGGAAACGATCATGCAGGCCATCGACGGTACCGGCTGGGCGGTGCTGGGGGAGGGTGGGACACCCCTGCTCCGGATGACGCCGCTGCCGGACCCGCAATGGCTGCACGGCGTCATGTACCTGTCCGACTGCCCGCGCTACAGCCTGGCGGGCGGGCTGTCCGTGACCCTGGCGCAGCGCTGGACCCAGACCGTGACCGAGCAATGGCACGTCACCGTCGACGCGCCGGACTCGATCCGGGTGGTCGGCAAGCGGCACGGCACCACGACGGCGAACTTCGATGCCCTGAGCGACAAGGACCCGCGCTACGCGCATTGGGACCGGACCACCGAGCAGACGGTCAAGCTGGAGCTGCACGACGGCGCGCCCGTCGGCGGCTATGCCTGCGATTCCTGGATTCCGTACCACCCGCTCCAGGTCCGGACCTACACCGTGCCGGTCCCGGCCGGGGCGCAGCGCTTTGCGTCGCTGGACCCGACCGCCAACCCGCTGGGCGATCTGTACTACGACCTCGACGACGGCGCGGCCGACGGCCGGGTGGGCCTCTCCAACGCCTACATGACCGGTATCGAGCGGGCCCGGCGGGACATCCTGTCCTCCCACCGCCAGACCACCGTGACCTTCGACACCCTGATCGCGCCCTTGATCGACCGCACCCACACGGTGCGGATGGCATCGCCCCGGCTGACCGCGAAGGGCAAGGTGCGCCGGGTGACCCATTCGATCGATTTCGACCACGGCGCGGCCATCACCACCCTGGCCCTGGCGGTGTCGAAGTCCTACGGCGTCGGCATGGTCGATACGGGCTTCGATTTCCCGGCCCCGGCCAAGCCGCCGGCCATCCAGGCGCCGCTCAAGCATCCGCTGGCGACACCCTCGATTACCTATGACCCCGCCAACGGCGAATTCACGATCACCGTGCCGGGCGTCGAGCAGCAGCACATCGACGCCACCACTACGGCGCCGACCGACCATCTCCCCATCGCGATCCCCGACGACGAACTCATCCTGGAGGCCTGAAGACCCATGCCCACGTTCGCACTCTATACCGATGCCGCCCTGACCCAGCCCCTGGCGGGCAACCTGGTGGCGACCCAGAACGCCGACGGTTCCACCCCGCCGGTGGTGTTCACGCTGTACCTCGGCTCCACCACGGCCAACCGGAAGATTCAGGCCAACGCCAATCCCGGCGTGGACCCGATTCAGGCCACCGTGGTGGACGCGGACACGGGGGCCGGCCATACCGTGGCGGAAGTGAAGCTGGCGGCGACCCAGGCCGGCCTCGCGTCTGCCGTCGGCGGGGCCGGCCTGGACCTCGGCACCGAAATTCTCTCGGGAGCGGCCAACGCCAAGCCGATCTGGATCGAGGTGAACGACGCCACCCATGCGGTCGGAACCGCAACGGAGCTGGCGGTCGTGATCGCCAACGTGCGGGAAACCGCGACGGCGTAAGCTCCGGCTCCGCTCAGCCCATGACCGTCCAGAAGTTCTTCGTCAACGACCTCAACGCCATCGTCGACGCGGTGCGGACGACCAGCGACGCGCTGCCCGAGCCCCTGGCGAAGCCGGGGATCGGCAACGCCGTCGGCATCGGTACCCGCAAGAAGACCGCCGGCATCGCCTCGCCGCTGACCGAACGGACGGCCCAGAACGCGAAAGGGGAGTCCTGGGCTGATCGCGAGTATTACCCGGCCCGTGACCTGGAAACCAAAGACGGCGCGTTCGTCATCAAGTACGCGGCGATCAAGACCCTGAAGTTCAAGGACGGCAACGGCGACGTGGTGGAGTTCCATTTTGCCGAGCCGGATCCGGACAAGCCGTTGGGAGTATGACCATGCAGCGAGACTGGGAGCTGATCCGGGACATTCTCACCCGCATCGAGGCCTTGCCCGATACCCGCAGCAAGCTGCTGGCACGCAATCTTCCCGAGTGGTCCGCGGAAGCCGTGAACTATCACTTGCGGCTGATGATTGAAGCGGGCTTGATCGAAGGGCATTGCACTTCGCAGCCCGGCGGGGGAATGGTTTGTTACGCGACGATGCTGACCTGGAAGGGCCACGAGTTCATGGATACCGTGCGGTCGGATACGGCCTGGAACCGAATCAAGGCCCGATTGGCGGAGAAATCCATCGACTTGTCGTTTGATGCCATCGTTGCAGCCGGACAGGCGGTGCTCGGGATGCTGGGAGGGTAGCAGGTGGCCGAAACGATCAAATTCCCAGGCTACCCGTTCGATCTCATACGGTTGGACGTTCAGCATCCCCATGGCATCGCCTGTCACGTCGACCACACGATACACGAGCCGGAGCTCGTCCGCCTGGTGCGGGGGGCCGACCGCAAATATTCGATGAAGCGCGGCAATCCCGACTGGGTGGGAGGGAACATTACATGGTTCGATGCCAAAGGGAACGTGCTGAGCTGGCAGGGGCCGTTCGGCCGGGCCTGCCCCCCGCGGCTGCTGACCGAAGTGCCATTCAATTACTGGGTCTACGACATTGACATCCCGAACTACACGAACCTGAAACTCATCCGCCCAGGCGGCACTCCAGTCGCATGGGCCACACGGATGCTGCGGCGCTTTTCGGGGGAAATCTGGCGGAACGGGAAGCTGTACGCGATTGCGCCCACCCATTGGGTGGTATTGGGCGCGGCGACTACCACGGCTGGCGGCGTGGATTACCTGGTCGCGGTGGTCACGCGCAGCGAATTCGGCATCGTGGGGTCGTATACGTCCGTCTGGCAGCAGAGCAACCCGGAGATTCTGTACGACCGGGTGTTGTATGTGAAAACCGCAGACCTGCCGGCGGCGCCCACCGGCACGAACGTGCCCTGGGTGGAGGCCGCACAGGAGACCTACGCGGCCCACCCCGGCGTGCTGCCGCGTATCGGGTGCTACGCGTTCAACCGGTCCGGCAACCGGGCCGCTTCGCTCATTCCGATGGACGGCTACCCGGATGACCGCGAACTGCGTAACGACCTGATTTCCAGGATAACGATAGCGCCCACGCCGGACGGTCTGTCAGCGACATTCGTCCTGCAGCCTCAAGCCGAAACCCAGATCATCGACACCATCGTCGAAACCGGCAACATCGACCAGGTTCCGGAAGGCACGCAAGAATATGACATGGCGACATGGAATACCTCGGCGACCTTCAGCGGATCCGTCAGCGGCGCAGCCAGCGCCGTGGTTGCCATCGATTACGACGGCGATACGGAGATCATCGCCACGGCTACGTTCGCTTACAGCGGGTCCGGCGGCGGATCGAGTCATAATTCCGGGGCCAACGGCGCCTTCCTCAGCTATGCCGAATCGGTCGCGAAGAATCAGTCGCGGAGCTTGACTCTGACGCTGGGCGCGACCCCGGTCGTTCTGCTGGACCAGTCGTACAGCGACGACTGGAATTATGCCAATAACGGAGAGAGCGGCGGCGTGAGCCGGACCGAGACGGCTCTGACCGGGATCGACCGCCTCCATTTTGCCTATCTGGATATCCGCAATGCCGTTGCGGTGACTTGGAAGGAGGCGGCCTCGGTGGTCGAGAATCGCTCCTATGCGGCAACCTACAGCAATGGAACTTGGACCAATACCGGGGCCTATACCCTCACCAGCAGCCTGGCCTATGAAATCGACATCGGGCAGTCCGCAGCCTATGCCGGTACCGACACACCCGAGAAGAACACGACCGGAACAGGGGCGGGGGTTGATTTCCGCGTCGGCGGAAAGGTACCACCCACCACGACGACATCAGTGCGAAATATTTCCATTCCCAACCTGTTCCGGCAGGATTTGATCCCGAACTTCGCCACGGAGGTCTCAGGGTTCTATATTTTCGACCTTCCGTCCATGCGCATCGCGGGAGACAAAGAAGGCGCGGTAGCCGCGTCGATGTACGAACGCCGCTACCTGCCGACCTGCTACTCGCTGGAAACCAGCGCCCCCTATACTCCGATCATCACAGCGCTGGAGAAAGCGATCGACCTGGTGGGATTTTCCGGGGGCGACATCGACGCGATTTATGCAGCCTACCAGGCCCAGCAATATCCACCGAACCCGAACAATCCCGATGATCCGAACAATACGGTGAACACGGCGATTGCATCGACGATGACGCCAAGATTTACGGTGTAACGACTGTCGTGATGTCGTCGTGCAACAGCCGGGGGTGGAGCGGTTTTATCTGGAACTGGGGACGATTTGAGGCAGATCAGATGGGAGCGGCTGGGAGGCATAGAGGAAGACCAGCGTGACCATAACGTGACGAAATCCAGGCACAGAGACACGATTTATGTCACGTAATGGCAAGTTTGCGCGGACAACATGCATCTAACAGATTGATTTTATTAAATGCGTGTTTTGGAGTGCTTTATTCACACGGAAGGGGTCGCAGGTTCAATCCCTGCACCGCCCACCATTTAAATCAATAGTTTGTCACTCATTTTGCGCATCCTGGAAACGGTCCATGTGTCCAGAATGTGCCCTGGTTTCCTCCAAAACCTGGACGGCTACTCGAAGATTGTCCGGCGCCAGATGGGTGTAAACCTTATCGGTCACCCGGATGTCACTGTGACGGAGTAGGGCGGACACTTCATGGATCGGCCGACCAGCCTGCACCAACCAGCTCCCGCAAGTCCGGCGTAGGTCGTGCACGTCCTCGATACCCGCTTTCCGAACAGCCAAAGCAAAACCTTTCTTGACGCTGGCGATCCGTGAGCCCTCTTTGTCACAGACCACCCATGGGCTGCCAGGGCAATATTGGGCCCGAAAGCTTGCCCGCCTGATCAAGGCTGCTCTTGCCTCGCGATTCAGAGGGACGCTTCCCGCTTTTCCGTTCTTCTGGTGTCGCCCTTCGAAGTAGATCAACCCACGGGCGAGGTCGACACGGCGCCATTCCAGGCCCAGCATTTCCCCCCGCCTCGTACCGGTGTTGAGCCAAAGCCGGATAAAATCCACCAGATGCGGGGCGCGAGTTGCTTCCTCGGCCGTACGGATCAAGGCAGCAGCTTCGGTTTTGCTCAACCAACGATTGGTCTGGCCGAGGCGCAACAGCTCAATTTCGCGCACGTCGTCCAGATAAACAGAGGAACGCATTGCCAAGCGCCAGACAGCATCGAAGCCACCGTAGTGAACCGCTGCGAAGGCCACATTCGGGGCTATGTGCACTTCCAAAAAATGTCTAGCCATTGGACGAACACACCTACCGGCTTGGTGAACCCCGGTTATCAAGCCGAAGTCTGGGCCTGTAACGCTACGGGCGCCTACGACTTCCGCTGCAACGCAGGAAACAACCCGGACTATCCTTCTCAGAGATAAAGAAGAAAGGAGCCACACCATGGGATTGTATGACCGGGACTGGTACCGCGAGTCCCAAAAGAAGAAGGTGGACTGGGAGAATGTGAGGAGTACCTACGAGCGAGGGATGCGGCGGCACCGGCGGGCAGGCCTAGGGGATTTCGCGATCGCAGTCGGTGTCCTCTTCGTGATGATCGGGCTTGTAAACATTGCCAAGTCGCCGAGAGAGTCCATGCAATCGCTGACGAGCTGGTTGAGACTGAAACCTCAACCGGTAGCGGCCGTTTCGCCCTCTGCTTCCAGGCCGAGCCCGACAATCCAACCGCAAGCCGCGGTGTCTCCATACCGGGAAAGATCGTGGTCGGAACGCGATCCGGCACCGCCTCAGGTAACGACGGTGATTCACAATCACATCTACGTTCAACAGGCGCCGCCTGCTCAAACGGCGACCGCTCCGGCGGAAAGCGAAACGCACCAACGGTATCTGGAGCTGAAGGCGAAGGAGGACCGTTGCCTTTACTGGAAAAAGCACTTGGCACGGTACGATCGGGAGCTTGCTAATACGAATATTGACCTGTATTGCAGGTGAAACGGGAACCCTAAGACGATAGCCTTGAGCAACACAGCAAAAGAAAAAAGCCTGCCATCTGAGACGAATCGCACAAAGGATGATAAAAATACATGGAAAACCTGCTTGTGATTCCGTAAATAATTATCGTGAGGAAATAAATATCGAAATTATTGATATAAGCTAAATCCTACTGCCTCAGCTAATCACACCCCAATCTTTAAGTTCTGGTAATCCACGTAACAACCAATAATCAAATTTATAAGGCACCACCTTGACGTCCGATCGAGGTAACGCTTTTTTTATTCTATACCTGATATTGCAAAGGGTTACACTGTCCGGGTCAACAATTATCCAGTGCGAGTTGCCAATGGGAAGATCGTCCTCAACTCTGTTAAGTGATCGAAGAATAAATTTATCGACCTCGCATTCAAACCTCATACCAACAACAATAAATTTCGTGTTCCAAACTATCCGGTCATAAGCATTTCTGGTTTCACATGTGGATGTTCGAACATTTACATTGTCTTTTGCTAGAATAAAATCACTTCTGTTACGGTTCGTTGTCAGTGTCTCAGCCGTGCCGTTCAAATGGTAAACGTGAGAGTTTGCTAACCATCTAGGTTTCGTTTGATATCGCATGGAAAGAATTTGACTCTGAAGCAGATAATCCCAGTTTGTTGTATAAAATTGATGTTGCCACAATTCTTTAGTGCTGGACGATAGTAGATCAAGGAAGCGCCTAATATCGCTCGTCTCTATGTGTGGCTCAGACATCTTATGACGGATCGTTTCCTTTATCCGATCAATCTGTTCATTGCGTGGAAGCCAGTCCCAAGCTGCCGGTACATCCCAGGTTAGACCACAGCCAATAGAAAGGCCTCGACCAAAAAACCAGTCAACTCTACGACCCATAACAGTGCCATCCAAATAATTGAATAGATTGATCAATATCGGTTCCTACCTGAAGAGGATGAATTCAAAATTTTCTCTTTCGTCCGGATCAACGATGCCGTCCTCAACAGCAGTTCTCCAAGCCTCATGGATATAATATAAATCCACAGTCATTGAGTTCAAGCTCCATAGAGCAACTGGAACAACTGCAACAACAACACCAGACTTTGAATCTGTAATCGAGACATTCATATATTTAATTCTCACTTTCTGTTTTGATATGCACATAGATATATAGAAATCCACCGCCTTTTTCAAGTCAGATCGTCTCCCAAACGAAAATTGGGTTATCGATTTGCGTAGGCAGATCATAAGATGAAGTGAGTTTCTTGAGATAATGTCCCGCACATAATACGCATGAGACCCGCGTAGCGTGCGCTGAAGGACTAAGCGGAACGTGCGCTAAAGCCCAGGCAGGATGGGCTGAGGCACGAAGCCCATCAATTACAGCGGACGCATCTACCGATTTCGACGCCAGTTTCCGGCCGGGCCGGGCGGAGTGACACGGGGGCTACGACCGGCGGCAGGGGCGTTCAAATTTCCGACTGCTCCCGGTTGGTTGACGCCCATGTCGCGATGGACGTTACCTGCCGGGCCGAGCGGGTTGACTCCCGCGCCTCGCCCCACCCCTGGGCCGCCCACGTTTCCGACAGCGCCGGTCTGGTTTATCCCCGCATCCCGATGGACATTGCCGACCGCGCCGGCCTGGTTTACGCCAGGGTCGCGTGCGTGAAGCGCGGCAGAATAATTGACGGCCGTGGCAGCCAGGATCAAGGCGATTTGATTGCGGTATTTCATCGATCCCTCCTTCCTCGGATAAGAGGATACCCCTATAGCCCACCCTCAGCGACTCAACGTCACCAAGGGTGTGCGGGCGTTGTAGACCGTGTTTTGGCCAGGGGTGCGTTCGGTAGCCCATGGCGTGGTGAATGGCATCGCGCTACCGTATTTCGGATTGCCAATTCCGGAGCGGGCTTTTTCCTCGCATTGTCAGCAACACTCGCTGCTCATGCTTCAGATGATTTTGAACCGTCCGTCCTTAGTTGGGGCGTTCACAAATTATCGCGACCTGCGGGAGACGGTCCGCTCATTCAGCGGCTGAAGATGACGGGCATTGTCGGAGTACAGTTGCTGGAATTGTTGAATCTGCGCTGCCGAAACTTCGACAGGATCACTTAGCACGTACCAGTTTATACCTTCGGAGCAGGGGGGCGTTGTGAGAGAACCGGCGTAGGTGTAAAAGCGGTTTAGTCGTAACGGTAAGAGCCATCTTGGATTTACGGAAACTCCGGTCGTGTTGGTGGTGTACTTGGTCTCCGGCGCATTGTCTAGGATGGATTGGAATGCGGGATTGTCGCGGCCTTCTTTCAACAACACACCGACTACAGCCGCTTTTCCGTTGGCCGCACCGTGAACGAAATGTATCTCCATTGGGAATTTCGTTTGCCCAATTACGTGTTCGCTTGGCGCATGAAAGTGATACTGCAATAGTTTGTATTCATCGTTGCCGATGAAAAGCTTGCCGCTCGGCGAATCAACCTTGATCGTGTGGCCATTATTTTCGACGACTAGCGGTGCCCACCTGTACCAAATGGTCAGCCCATTAACAAACTTCGCTTGAGCCGCGTCGGCCAAATTTACGGGAGACTGGGCACGGCCGATGCCGCAAACAGCGTAGGGATAGGGAGGTTTTACAGTGACTCCGTCATCTGTTATTTCGCCCCAGGAGTCTTGCTCCGTATAGCTCCAGGATGGCTCATAGCCTCCGCTGCCGAGTTCGGAGCTCCATGCGATACCCGGCAATACACTGAGTGTCAACGCACAAATTCGGGATAAGGTATTTTTATTCATTTTTGAGGCCCTGGGAGTAGTGAGATGAATCACCGGTTAGCAAGTATGGGTGCGACAGTAGTCCATCAGCCCCGGCTTAGGCTCGGCTGTGGCGCGTGGTTCACGGGCCTTCGCGACTGGGGACGGCGAAGGTGATGGTTGCGTCGCGGTACTTGGTTGAGGCAGGCTGGAAGGAGATTGTTGCGGCGCCGCAATGGCAGATACGCAGAACAGGGGGAAAAGACTGACAGCCCATCGTGGTCGGAACATGGAACTTCCTCCTGGTGACTAGCCTGCTTAGCGTGCGGTGAGCTATGAGGCGCACCGCGCAGGGAAGAGGATAACCCAACTGGCTCAGGCTTTGCGATTCAATGCGATTGGCGACTTTGGCGCCATTGAGATTGCCCGGCATTATCGTTCGATGCCCTGGCTAAGGTGGGTAAGGCGCCGATGGCATTGCCGGCTTTCTGTTCGGCCCGGCGCAGTTCGTAGGACTTTTGCAGGTTGAGCCAGAATTCGGCGCTGGTGCCGAAGGAGTGGCCGAGGCGAAGGGCGGTGTCTCCAGTGACGGCGTGCTGGCCGTTGAGGATCTAGGTGATCCGGTTGGTAGGCACCTGGACCGGGGGCTCGTGTCGTTCAAGGGGATGTCATAGCCCAGGCATAACCGTTACGATTAGCCATCATCGATCAATCGTTCGATTGCTGCCTCCCGAAGAGTTGCGAATGGCATCTGAGAAATCCCAAGTTCCTGATCCTGGCCCACTTCCCCCTGTGCCGCAATCCGGCTCCGGTCTTGGGGATGAAGAGACTCTGGAACCGCGCAAGCGGCGCACCAAGAAAACGGCGCATCCGCCACGCTGTTTCGTCGAGCCGAAGTTCAAACTGACCTTGCGTCTGCTCTATGGGACTGAAATTGCCTTCGGCCCCGGCAAGGCGGAGTTGCTGGAGGCGATCGAACAGACCGGCTCGATATCGGCCGCCGGCCGCAGCATGGATATGAGCTACCGGCGGGCGTGGCTGCTGGTGGACACCATGAACCGTTCTTTCCGCGAGCCGGTGGTAGACGCCTCCCGTGGTGGGCGGCATGGCGGAGGTGCTCACCTGACGCCTTTCGGCAAGGAGGTGCTGGAGCGCTACCGCGAGGTCCAGGGCGCGCTCCAGCAGGTCGCCGATACCTACCTGCGGCTGTTTCGTCCTTGCATGGCTACGACGCCGCCGATCGGCGACCCTGCCGAAATTCCCCATCCGGATTCCTGACGGCGCCAGGAGAGCGGCTCAGGGTTCCACTACCACCGATACGGCATCGCACACCAGTGGCGACTGGCCGGTCGGTTTGACGCAAACCCGGAGAGCGCCCTGGCTGGTGGTCTGCTTCCGGGTCGGCTTCCAGTTGAAGCTCCGTTTCTTGGCCGCCGCGGTTCCGATCGTCTTGAAATTCGCCCCGTCTTTGGCGAACTGGATCTTCACTTGGCGGCTGCCTTTCATGGTGCCGGGATCCCAGCCGATCTGCTGCTTGACCTTGACCTTCCACTGGGTGGGCGCGATCAGGGTAATGAGCTTCGCTGCACTGATGTCCACCTGGGTAGCCGTGGTCGAGAAGGCAGCGCCGTCGCTCACGGTGAGCTCGAATCCATAGCTCCCTTCCTGCGCCGGTGTGAAGCTGGCCTTTGCCGTCGTATCCCCGGCCAGGGCAACCGCCACAGGGCCGGACACCTGGGTCCATTGGTAGGCCAAGGGGGAGGGGCCTTGATCCGGATCGCTGCTGGCGCTTCCGTCGAGAGTCACGAGGTTTCCCGCGACCGTTGTCTGAGGTGGTCCCGCATTGGCAACCGGAGGCTGATTCACTGCGCCTACCGCCACGGTGACGGCAGCCGTGGCCGAGGCTTCACCATCGCCCACGGTAAGCCGGAAGCCGTAGCTCCCTGCCTTCGCGGCACTGAAGCTCGGTTTGGCCGTGTTGTCTCCAGTCAAGGCCGCGAACGGCCCGGAGGTCTGGCTCCAGGCATAGGACAGAGGATCGGGACCATTGTCAGGGTCGTGGCTGGCGCTGCCGTCGAGCGTCACTACGGCGCCTTGGTCGACTGTCCGGGCTCCGCCGGCATCGGCGACGGGCGCTTGGTTGGCGCTGGCCTGGCCGGAAAAACTCAGCTTGCCATCGCCGCTCAAGGTCCAGGCGCCGAGCGCCCGGACGATGCCGCTGGCCGTCGCTCCGGTCGAATTGCTGACGAAATAGAACGGCAAGGCTTGGCCGATCTGGCCGACGCTGCTTCCGCCCAATTCGCCATTGAGACTCGGTCCCCAATGGTCGCCGTCGAAGTAGCCGCCGTCCCCAACGCCGAATCCACCGCTGGCACCGGTGAGATAGCCGGCGTAAACCAGCATGCGCTGCCTCACCGCATCCACCGCGACGAAACTGTGGCCGAAGATCCCCCGCCCCTCGGAGGAGGTCAGGAGGTAGCCCCACTGGGCGATGTTGCTTTGGTCCGGCTTGAGCGCATTGAACGCCGCGACGTTGTATACGAGGTTGGGTTTGCCCAGAAAGGCAGCAAAATTTCCGTCCGCTGCCAGGTCGGCGCTCGCGGAAGGATTTTGCACGAACTGGTCCATCGTCGTGCCGAGGTCCCGGTAATAGGACTTGCGGCTATCCGGATCGAACACCGCGATGAACAGGGAGGAAGGCGCACCATTGTTGCCGTTGCTGGTGAGCGCCGAGGCATGTCCGGCCCAGAAGGCGAGCAGCCAGAGGCCTAGGGTCAAGAATCTGGTCATGATAGATATCCCGCGTGAGTTGCCCACTGGCCGTTCAGAGGTTTGGCGTTTGCCCTTCTGCAACCTGGGGATAGGTGCAATTGTCCAGGCTGCCCGTCGGGGCATGGGTATAGGCGGTGACAGGATTGTTCGGATCGAAGGGATGCGTCACCGAATAGCCCTGCGCCGCTACGGCGATGAACGAGCCTTTGCCCCAGGGCTGGGCGATGGCCGCGTTCAACTGGCCGAACATGCTCGGCGTCGTGGCGTCGGTGGCGATCTTCTGGATCAGCGTCAGGGTGTCTCCGGTCGGAGCGGGAGCGTTCCGCCGCCAGGCATAGGCCGCTTCCGAGAAATACTGGTAGTGGCCCGCGGCGACTTCCTCCACCGTCGGCGCTGCACCGTCGATTTTGATGTAGCGGTAGGCGAGGGCCAGATTGCCATTACGTTCGGTGGTCAGCATGCCGACGGCCCAGGCCTTGGCCGTATTGGGGTTGTATGTGCCGTTGTTGGTGCCGTCGTTGAAATCAGCGAGGCAATTTTCCTCCACGGTCACCTGGGTAGGCGTGACCACCACCGGGCCGGCGATCGGGTTGCTGACCTCCACCGGCACCGAGCCGGTCGCCGCGCAGGGCGTGTTGAGGAAGTAGGCGTTGATGGCCGCCTGGGTACTGGCGCCTTTGTTGCGCCGGCAAATGTGGACCAGCGGGGTGCTGAAGGAACCACTGTTGAAATCCGTCAGCGGTTTGGAGGTCGTGCCGAATTCCACCTTCACGTCGCTCCACTTGCCGATACGGCCGGCAAAGAGGCTGGTGAGGAGGCCCTTGCTAAGCGACGGCATGCAGGCTTCCGTTTCCCGCAGGTTGGCGTCGGTCAGGCACTGCGCATCGAGTTTGCCTTGCGCCACCTGGGCTTCCTGCAGCGCGTCGCGGAGATTCTTGCTGACGGGGGTGTTCTGCAGTACCGCGCCGGCGTTCTTGACGGTCAGCGTCGCGGCGACCGATGCGGGCGTGGGCTGATTGAACGAGATGCCGTCGATCGTAGGGTTGTAATTGATGTCGCGGAAAATCTGCGGGTCGATGTCCGAAACGCCCATGTCGGGCAGGGTCTTGAACTGATCGCCAGGACGGTCGGTGCGGCAGGTCCAGCTTTGCGAACCGGCCGATGTGCACTGGGCTTCGCCGCCCGGAGAGTTGTTGATGCCCATGAAATTGATGGTTTTTTCGGGCTCCAGCAACGGATAGATGCCGGTGATGGCGCCGCTGCGGTTGCGTTTGAGCAGCAGCACTTTGGGATCCTTGAGATTGAGTCCGGGCACCTTGCTGGAGTCGATCTGGCAGAAGAACGCCTTGTAGTAGGTTCCCTTGCCGGCGGCGTCTGCGTCCTTGTAGGTGTCGAGGGTGCCTGATTTACACAAGTCGTCCAGCACCTTTTTGAAGTTGTTGTCCTGAATGGTGGATCCCGCGATGCGAATGGTGATGTCAGGCGTATCGCTGGGCGGAAGGGCGAGCGCGGTGGCGCTGATAAACGATAGACCGCCGGATACGATGGCGGAATTCATGACGCGAAGCTTCATCTCGAATCTCCAGAGGAATTGTTAAAGTCTTTCTTCCCATGTCACGGCCCCGTGCCTTCGTCTGCCTGGCTGATGAACGGGGAGAATAAGCGCGCATAGGCGTGACTTCGTTATACCTTAAATGACATAACGAGTTCAAACAGGCAAAGGTTGTGCCTAATTGGAATACCGATGTCCCGCTGGTCCAGCTGGATAGGTATGCCCTAAGTTGGTGCTAACCGGACAGAGGGTTCGGGTTACTGTCCGTGTTAGGCAGCCTTTAGTGAAGGCAGGATTGCAGTGCTGCGTTGACGGCTGCACTAAGCGGCCGATCCCCAACACTTGCCCGATTATGGGGCATTCTGTTGCATCTTGTGAAATACATTGAAAACATTATGCAAGCGCAGGTCCGCATGCGGTACCTGCGATTGTCGGAATGCCTGTCGGGACGAACACCTAAAACGCGATCTGAAACCGCGTAAACCACGCCTGTTCTTGCCGGCGATTTTCGCCCTTCAATCCGCCGCCGCCGGTGAACCAAGTGTTGCTGTAGTCGGTCTGGAACTTCATGAACGGGTTCAGATACCAGTTGAGGGCCGTAGTAAAGGTATTGGCGCCGGAGACCGAAGTGAGCGGGTTGGCGAGGGTAGCGTCCTTGCCGTTCGCGCCTTTGAACGGCTCGAAGGCGTGGGAGTCCAGGGTAAGGCCGGTCCAGCGGCCGGCGAGCACGAAAGCGCCCCAGTTGCCCGCCATCGGGTCGAAGTTGTTCTGGGGCTTGATACCGAAGAAGCCGTCGCGTTCCCCCGTCAGAACGTACGAGGCTTCTAGGTTCCAGGCCCGGTTGTTCATGGTGGTGTCGTAGTTCGCAGTCGTGCTTCCGGACGTGCTCGTGGCGAGCACTTGGTGGTTGGTCCAGATGTATTCGCCGAGCAGGCCGAACGGACCGTAGTACCAGTAAGCCTGCGGATAGTAGCGGTAGGCATTGCCGTTGGCGACGACCGATGACGTGTTGGTGCCGCTGCCGCCGTAGTTGAAGATGGTTTGCTGGCCTACGCTGATCAGTTTGTTGAGTGTCTGGTTGATCGGATTTCCCCAGGTGCCGGCCACGCCGATCCCCAGACCCTCCAGCGGTTCGATGCCGCTCTTGAGGAAGGGATGGGAGAAGATGCGGGCGGCGATGTCTTTTTCCTGGTCGACTTCGACGTCGCTCTGGCTGACCGGGGTGCTGTCGCCGGTGCCGTTGAACCAGCCGAACTCGTAGGATATCCAGTCGCGGAACACCGGCTGGATCGAGTACTGAGGCTTGTACCCCGGATAGCCGATCTGGCCGTGGAGCATCGCGCCGATGTCGCGGTTGGGCGCGATCTGGGCGGGATAGCCGCGCTCCACGAAGTCGAGGTTGGTGGCGCTTTTGTAGCGTTCCAAGCTCATCGGCACCCGCATCTTGCCGACCATCAGCGCGGCTTCCGGAATGTAGTGGGCGTCGATGAAGGCGTCGAAGAGCTGCAGTTGGCTGTTGGCGAAATCGGGCGATATCCGCCAGTCGACCCATTTGAACAACTGGCCTTCGAAAATGAGGCGGGCGCGCCGGATCAGCGCAGCGTCGGTGAGGTTGGAGCCGGGATTCTTGGTCTCGTTGGAACCGTCGAAAAAGGTGCGGAAATCGGCCTGCAGATAGCCGCGCAGGGCGAGTTTGTAATTGCCGTCGGCGGAAGACCAGGCGATGCCGCGGTCGCCGATTTCGGTGAGGGCGCTCTTCTTGATCTTTTCTTCCGCGGCCGCTTTCTGGGCTTCGGTCGTCTTTTCCAAGGTGGTGACCCGCTCATGCAGCTCGGTGACCTTATTCGGATCGAAACCTTCGGTGGGCCATTGCTGGAAACTGCTGACCCAGCTTTCCAATTCCTTGTCGGCCTTGGCCTGGGCCGCCTTTTCGGCTTGGTCGGTCTGGCCATTTTGTGCTTTGGCCGGCTTGGATGCCGCTGCTGCGGTTGCGGCGACCACCTTCTGGGTCACGGCCAGCTTTTGTTTCAGTTCGGCGTTTTCCTGTTCGGATTTTTCCAGCTTGCCTTCCAACTGAAGCATGCGCTGTTCCATGGCCTGCATACGTTCCTCCATGGTCATCGAAAACGTCTCCGGCGCATGCAACAGCGCGGGAGCCGCTGCGATCATCAGAGGGGGCAATTTTCGCAATCTCATGACAAAGTTCTCCGTTGTCGGGTTGGTCAGAATATTGTTAAAAATATAACGCGAGACGCGAGACAAGCGAGGTCTTGCCGCATGATGGAAAGATGCCAGCGTGCCTATGATGCAAAGGGGCGTCTGACGTAGCCAGCTAGTGTCTGATCAATGGATCATTTACAATTCGCGTGGTTTATCGGCGCCCACCGGTGCTTTACGCTGTCTTTCAACAACCCGCAAATCAACCATGCGATATATTTAATCTCGCATATCGACTTGGTCATAGTCCGGATTTGACGGAAGGACGCGCCGGGTTGCCCTCGGCGACTATTTTGGAGACATCTGATGAATGCCTTGAAATTTCTAGGTTTGTTCGCTTGTGCGCTGATTTCCCGACTTTCCTTTGGCGCGGAAGTGAATGTCGCGGTTGCTGCAAACTTCACCGGTCCCATGGAAAAGATCGCATCGGCGTTCGGGCGGGAGAGCGGTCATAAGGCGACCATCGCTTATGGGACGGTCGGCAAGTTTTACTCGCAGATCAAGAACGGCGCGCCTTTCGAAGTGCTGATTTCCTCCGATGCCGAAACCCCAGCTCGTCTGGAGGCGGAGGGTCTGGCCAGTCCCGGAAGCCGTTTTCCCTATGCCATCGGCAAGCTCGTGCTGTGGAGCGCCAAGCCTGGCGTCGTCGATGAAAAGGGTGAGGTGCTAAAACGCGGGGCGTTCGGGCATCTGGCGCTGGCGAATCCCAAAATGGCAGTCTACGGGGCCGCCGCGGTCGAGGCGATGAACAAGCTGGGTGTGGCTTCGGCGCTCGAACCCAAGTTCGTCCTGGGGGAGAGCATCACTCAGGCCTACCAGTTTACCGCCAGCGGCAATGCGGATTTGGGCTTCGTCGCCTTGTCCCAGATTTATCAGGATGGTCGCTTTGCGCCGGGCTCGCATTGGCTGATTCCGGCCGAGCTTTATCCACAGCTCAGGCAGGAGGCGGTGCTGCTAGCCAAAGGCAAGGACAACGAAGCCGCTGTGGCGCTGTTAGCCTTTTTGAAGAGCGATGCGGCCAGGCAGATCATTCGTGCGTACGGGTACGAACTTTGAACCGAATCATGAAGGAGAACATGAAATGAGCTTCGCCAAATTTTGGCTTATCGCCTGGTTTCTGCTTTCAGCGGGAGTGGCGCAGGCAGGCAAGATTACCGTCGCCGCCGCGGCAGATCTCAAATTCGCGATGGATGAGATCGTCGCGACGTTCAAGAAATCCAATGCCGGCGAGGACGTGGAGGTGATCTACGGCTCTTCCGGCAAATTCCACGCCCAGATTCAGGAAGGGGCGCCCTACGACCTCTATTTTTCCGCCGATATCGGTTTCCCACGTGAACTGGTGAAAAAAGGCCTGGCCGGCTCGGAAGTCAAACCCTACGCTTTCGGCCGAATCGTGCTGTGGAGTGCGACCCTCGACGCCACCAGGATGAATCTGAACAATCTCGCCGATCCCAAGATTGCCCGCATCGCCATCGCCAACCCCAAGCATGCGCCCTACGGTAAGCGGGCCGAAGAGGCATTGCGCGCCGCGGGGGTGTGGGACAGGGTGGAACCGAAGCTGGTGTACGGCGAGAATATCGCGGCCACGGCGCAGTTCGTACAGACGGGCAACGCCCAGATCGGCGTCATCGCACTGTCTCTGGCGCTGAATCCGGAGCTGGCGAGCAAGGGAGGCTACTGGCTGATCCCGGATTCCCTTCACGAGCCTCTCGAACAGGGTTTCATCATCACTAAGCGGGCGGAGAGCAATCCGTTGGCCAAACGTTTCGCCGACTACATGAGCAGCAAGCCGGCTCGCGCCGTGATGACGCGGTACGGTTTCGTGCTACCGGGCGAGAAGTTGAAAAAATAAGGGGTCGCCAGGATGCTCCTGTCCGACAGCGACCTTCAGGCTATCTGGCTCACCGTCAGGCTGGCGAGCATCGTCACCGCGATCCTGCTCATCGTCGGGACGCCCATCGCCTGGTGGCTGGCGCGTACACGATCCAAATGGAAAGGGCCGATCGGCGCCGTCGTGGCTTTGCCCTTGGTGCTGCCGCCATCGGTGCTGGGATTCTACCTCCTGCTGGCGATGGGGCCTTACGGGCCGGTCGGTTATCTGACAAGCGAGCTGGGAATCGGCCCGCTGCCGTTTACGTTCTGGGGACTGGTGCTGGCCTCGGTATTCTATTCATTGCCTTTCATGGTTCAGCCGGTGCAGAACGCCTTCGAGGCGATCGGCGACCGGCCGCTGGAAGTGGCCGCGACGCTGCGCGCCACGCCGCTGGATGCGTTCTTCAGCGTCGCTCTGCCGTTGGCGCTGCCGGGGTTTCTCACCGCCGGCATTCTGACGTTCGCGCATACCGTGGGCGAGTTCGGAGTGGTGTTGATGATAGGCGGCAACATACCGGGCGTGACGCGGGTGGCCTCGGTCCAGATTTACGACCACGTGGAAGCGTTGGAGTACGCCCAGGCCCATCGGCTGGCGGCGGTGATGCTGGTGTTTTCGTTTCTGGTTCTGCTGGGGCTCTACGCCTGGCGGCCCAACCCCAAAAAGGCGTGACATGGGGGAGATTCGCGCCCGTTTCCAGATCGACTGGCCGGGTTTCCGGCTCGACGTCGACCTGGCCCTGCCCGGACGGGGAGTGACGGCATTGTTCGGCCATTCCGGTTCGGGAAAGACCACGCTCCTGCGCTGCATCGCGGGACTCGAACGCGCCTCCCCAGGGCACCTCGCGTTCAACGGCGAAGTCTGGCAGGACGAAAGAACATGGGTTCCCACCCACAGGCGGCCGTTGGGGTACGTTTTTCAGGAGGCCAGCCTGTTTCCCCATCTGACGGTTCTCGGCAATCTGCGCTTCGGGATGAAACGCGCATCCGCGCAGCAAAGGGTGGGCCTGGATCCGGCCGTGGAGCTCTTGGGCATCGGCCATCTCCTGGACCGAAGGCCGGACCGGCTGTCTGGCGGAGAGCGCCAGCGTGTCGCCATTGCCAGAGCGCTCGCCGTAAGCCCGCGCATCCTGCTTATGGACGAGCCGCTTGCTGCACTTGATCTCAAGCGCAAGCAGGAAATCCTCCCGTACCTGGAGCGCTTGCATGACGAACTCGATATTCCGGTCATGTACGTGAGCCATTCTCCCGATGAGGTGGCGCGGCTGGCGGATCACCTCGTTGCGATGGAGGAGGGGCGGGTGATCGCCGCCGGCCCCCTGAAAGAAACCCTCGCGCGGCTCGACCTGCCCATCCGGCTCGGCGAAGATGCCGGGGCAGTGCTGGACGCGGTGGTGGGGGAGCGGGACGAGTCCTGGCACCTGGCGCGCGTCGACTTTCCCGGCGGCAGTTTGTGGACCAGGGATCGGGGTGTGCCGGTAGGGCGCAAAATCAGGGTGCGTGTGCTGGCCCGAGACGTCAGCCTGGCCCGGCAGCCACAAGAGGAAACCAGCGTCCTCAACCTGCTGCGGGGACGGGTGGACGCTATCGAGGACGAAGAACATCCGGGACAGGCGCTGGTACGGGTTCGCGTGGGAGAGTCGCCTTTGCTGGCCCGGTTGACGAAGCGTTCGGCATCCGCGCTCGGCATCGTCCGAGGCCTGGATGTATGGGTTCAGGTGAAGTCGATTGCCTTGATGGAGTGATCTGACTTTTTTCAAGGAGTCGGTTCGGGATAGATCGAGCCGTTGCCACGCGATAGGGTGTTGCGCGCACCCGCTGTGCCGGAGGTTTCCGCCGATTCCGGACGCAGAACCACTAGGCGGCTGAGTAGACGAAGGGGTGAGTCATGAAAGCGAGTGCACGCAATCAGTATTTCGGCAAGATCACCGCGGTCAACGTCGGCGCAGTCAATGCCGAGGTCGTCGTGGGTTTGAAGGGAGGCCAGAGCGTCGTGGCCGCGATCACCAAGGAATCGGTGGAAAAGCTCGGCGTCAAAGTCGGCGGCGACGCCGTGGCCCTGGTTAAAGCGCCGCAGGTCATCGTCGTCACCGACGCGGCGGGCTACCGCCTGTCCGCCCGCAACCAGCTCAGCGGCAAGGTGAGCCGCATCCACAAGGGCGCGGTCAATTCGGATGTCATCATCGACCTGGGCGGCGGAGAGACCGTAGCCGCCACCATTACCAACGACAGTCTCGAAGCGCTGGGGCTGGCGGAAGGCCAGACCGCGACGGCGGTGTTCAAGGCCGGGTCGGTCATCCTCGGCGTGGCCGACTAAGCGCGATCGGCCGCTCCGGCCGCATGCCCGAGCCGGAGCGGACTTCCCGATCTCAATGTAGCCTGGGCCGAGGCGCGAAGCCCAGGACATCAGAATATGCTTTCCAAATCCTGTGAAGTCCGTTCGCCGTTCACCGTCTTCACCAGCGGCGCCGCCATCGGCACCCTGGGCGGGCTGATCGGCCTCGGCGGGGCGGAGTTCCGCCTACCACTGCTGATCGGCCTTTTCGGCTTCGGCGCGCTGGAGGCCGTCGTCTTGAACAAGGCGATGAGTCTCATCGTCGTGGCTGCCGCCTTGCCGCTCCGAACCGGAGCCGTCCCGTTTTCCAGCGTACTGTCCCACTGGGACGTAGTCCTCACCCTGCTGTCAGGCAGCCTCGCCGGGGCCTGGTTCGGCGCGGGCTGGGCGACTCGGCTTCGATCGCAGACTTTGTATCGCGTGATCACCGTGCTGCTGGTCGTCATCGCCGCAGCCTTGCTGTGGGGTCACGGGGTGCAATCTGGGGAGTCTGCTGCGTTCGATGGCCTGAGCCTGGTGCTGGCCGGTTCGTTCGCCGGCGTCGGCATCGGAATCGTGGCGGCGGTATTGGGCGTGGCCGGCGGCGAGTTGCTCATTCCGACCATCGTTCTGCTGTTCGGCCTGGACCTCAAATTGGCAGGCAGCCTTTCCCTCGCCGTGAGTCTGCCCACCATGGTGACGAGCTTCACCCGCTACAGCCAGGACCGGAGCTTTGCGGTGATCGGCACCCAACGCCGCTTCATCGCCGTCATGGCCTTGGGTTCGCTCGTCGGCGCCTGGCTCGGCGGCCTGCTGTTGGGCCTTGTCCCGACGGGCTGGCTGCTGCCGCTGTTGGCGGCCATCCTGGTGGTATCGGCGGTCAAAGTATGGCGCCACGGCTGAACTTTGCCGCCCCATTTTTCTGGTCTTCGCGATATCACCGGACCCGGCCCCGGCTCACAGCGCGCTGCTTGCGCAGCCTCAACGCTCGCGGGGTGGTCGCTTTTCGGCTATCGAGGCGCCTGCAATCGCCGAAAACCGTGATTGCAGGCCAGCATGAAGTTCTCGATGGAAAAAACAGACCCGCCGAGACCACTCAGCGCCGAATACCCAAGTGTCAGGCTTAAGTGTCGCCTGGGCTGGGGAGTGCGCACTCAGGCAGGGCTCGCGCTAGTGTGGATAACCGTCCCAACGTGTTCGCCGCGCAGTGCAGCGGTGAGCCGGCCCGGTACCAGTCCGTTCACGACCTGCACGTGCCCGAGGTGACGCGCGGTTGTCATGACCTCGAGAAGGGCACGGTCGACCGGCAGGGTGCCTTGGAGCTTTGCCAGGTCGGCAACGCTCGTCTCGCGGAGTAACTGCGCCGTTTCTCCGCCGAGGCCGTTGGGGTCGGTGGTGTACACCCCGTCCACGTCCTCCACGATCGTCAGGCCGGCGGCTCCGAGCGCATCGGCGAGCAGGAACGCGCCCGTGTCGGCCCGGTGAGGCGGAATGCGCGAACCCGGAAACTCGTGGTGGTGGTACGGCGGGAAGGCGCTGCCTACGACCGCGCGGGCCGAGGTGAGGTGGATGGCAAGCTGGTTCGCGAGCGTGGGGTGCTCAACGTAGGAGACGCCCTCCGGCGCGAGCAGCGACGCGAGGATGTGGCCGTTCTGGCCGGCCTCGCTCGCGGCGAGGGGAGCGAGCGAGCCGACCGGCAGCCCGAGGTCGAGGCCGACGCTGTAGACGTGGCGGGCACGGATGCCGGCACCGGTCAATATGAGCAGACGGTGCTCCGGCAGCAGTTTGCGAAGCTCGTCCACGATGGGGAGGATTGCGTCCCGGCCGCGATCCATGATGGAGCGGCCGCCGATCTTCACGACCTGCAGCCAGGGGAGGATCCGGATCGGGCGTCCGCCCGCGACGGGGCGGGTAAGTTCACCGTCGAGCAGAGTCTGGCGCGCGAGCGGCGAGGAGACGTGCTTGATATTGTTGGTCTGGTTGGGCATGGCAGTGATCCTTTAGCTCGCGGTGATGATAGTGCCGACGTGCTCGCCGGCGAGCGCGCGGGTCAGATTGCCGGGAACGAGGCCGTTCACAACCTGTACCTCTCGAACGTGGCGTGCCGCCTTGAGCAGGTCGAGCATCGGGAACTCGAGGATCGAGTCGTGCAGCCCCTGTGCCTTCATTTCATCGACCGAGATTTTCGGAATGAAGGTGGCGTTTTTGGCGGTTTTCGGGTTCGCGGTGTAAAGGCCGTCTTCGTCCTTCACGAAGATCATCGCTTTGCAGCCGAACTGCTCGGCGAGGAGGAAGCAGCCGGCGTCGGTGCGATAGGGCGGGATGACCCCATCCGCGGGAGGTCGCATCCAGAGACTGTAGGGCGGCATGCCGCTGAAGATGACGGCGTTCACCTCGGCGAGGTAGAGCGGCACCGCCGAGAGCCCCGCTCCGCTGACTGCGGAGATGCCGTGCTTCGCGAGGAGTTGGCCCAGCATCGCGGCATTCTGGTCGGCAACCGAGTCGCCGAGCTGCGAAAGCACGCCCGCCGGCAGATTGAGTTCCGCCGCGATCGAGTAGAGGTGCCGGGCGCGGGTGCCTGCGCCGGTCCCGATGAGCAGCTTGTGCTCTTTGCGGGCGGCGACGATCTCGTCCACGAGTGGATAGACGGCTGCGCGGCCACGGTCGATGACGCTCTGCCCGCCAATTTTGATCACCGTAGCGTCCGGCAGTATCCGGAAATCCGCCGCCGTTTCCGTTGCGGCCAGAAGCTGCGCGTCGGTCAGTGATCGCTGCATAAGCAGCTCTTCGAGTTCAACTGTTGTATTGGTCATGTGGGATTCCCTAGGTGCATGTGGTGGCCATTCAAAACCTGTCCGGTAAAAATTCAGGCGCATTTAGCAAGCGTCAGCTGGAGCACGACGATGTCAATGATGATCTTGGCGGTGGCGGTAAGGATTCCGCCATCCTTAGCGAGTCTGCCGATTGGCTTTGCCGCTCGTTCTTGATCCAAGACCGGTGCCCCCTTCCTCACTTCTCTTCGGAGCCGCGAGCTTCTCGGGCAATACCCTGGTGAAATATCCGGGTTAGCTTCCGAGAAATTGTTCAGGACCTGTGCGGCGGTTCGTTATATCTTAAAAATCATATCACAGGGCATCGTCAGTGGCGGTGTCCTCGGAGCCTTGCCAACCTTGAAACTGCAGATCTTTCGAGTCGACAGCCGTTCCGCCGGACGGCAGGGAGAATGGTTATCCCTCATCCCAATCCCTCTCTCAGAAGGAGAGGGGCTCGAGGTCCGTTGGGAATGCCCGGCTCAGCGCAGGTTCTGCAGCGCGGCGATGCGCTCTTCCAGCGGCGGATGGCTCATGAACAGCCGGCTCATGCCGCCGCCACCGCCGATGCCGAAGGCGGCGAGCTGGCCTGGCAGGTCGTGCGGTTCCTGCGCCCGCTGAAGTGCGCGCAGGGCGTCGATCATTTTGCCCCGGCCGGCCAGGCTGGCACCGCCGGCGTCGGCACGGAACTCGCGCCAGCGCGAGAACCACATCACGACCATGGTGGCCAGAATCGACAGTACGATCTGCGCGATCACTTGGGTGATGTAGTAAGCCGGGCCGTAACCGCCGCGGTCGTCGTCGGACCGAAACAGCACGCGATCGACCAGATGACCGGCAATGGTCGCGAAGAAATACACGAAGGTGTTGACCACGCCTTGCAGGAGGCCCATGGTCACCATGTCGCCGTTGGCGACGTGGCTCATTTCATGGCCGAGCACGGCTTCGACTGCGTCCGGGTTCATGTTCTGCAGCAGGCCGGTGCTGACCGCGACCAGCGAGCTGTTCTTGCTGGCGCCGGTAGCGAAGGCGTTCGGTTCCGGCGATTCGAAAATGCCGACTTCCGGCATGCCGAGCCCGAGTTGCCGGGCCTGGCGGGCCACGGTGTCGACCAGCCAGCTCTCGGTGTTGTTGGACGGTTGTGCGATGACGAAGACGCCCATGGATTGCTTCGCCATCCACTTGGACATCAGCAGCGAGATGAAGGAACCGCTCATGCCCATGACGGCGGAGAACGCCAGCAGGCTGTTCAGGTTGAGGTCGACGCCCTGCTGCGCCAGCAACTGGCCCAGGCCGAGCACGTTGAAGACGATGCTGATCAGCACCAGCACGGCGGCGTTGGTCAGCAGGAACAAGAGGATGCGCATGGCGGGAATACCCGTGGTTGGTTTGAGTGCTACCATGATCTGCGGCGTCCGGGTGAAAAATCAAGCGCCGGCCGATTGTCCTTCGACGATAGAGCAACTTCCCTTCGATGAACGCGATTCCGAATTCACATACCGCCGAGAGGCTGTTCTCCGGCCTGATAGCCGAAGAATACGAAAAGCTCAAATTGATCTGTCCCGCCGCTGCGGACATGAGCCGGCGCGTCGGCGAGTTTCTGGCCGAATGGGGGCGGGGGCGAGTGGTCCCGAAAACGGTGCTGGAGCTGGGTTGCGGTACCGGGGTGACCACCGCCGCCTTGCTCGCAGCGCTGGGTGCGGCGCCGCTGACCGCCATTGATTCGGAGCCCGCCATGCTGGCCCAGGCCGAAGCGAACCTTGAGCCCTGGATCGAGGCGGGGCGCTTGCGGCTCATCCAGAACGATGCCCTGTCGTTTCTCCGTGCCCAGGCCGATGACAGCGTCGACGCCATCGCTTCCGCCTTCACCCTGCACAACTTCATGTATGGCTACCGCAGCGAGGTGCTGCGGGAAATCTTCCGGGTGCTCAAGCCCGGCGGGCTGTTCGTGAACGGCGACCGCTACGGGCTGGACGACACTGTGGAGCATACCCGGCTGATCCAGGAGGAGGTGAAACAGTATTTCAAGATTTTCCGCGAGCTGGACCAGCTCGACCTGTTGGAACACTGGATCGTCCATCTGTTCAGCGACGAGTCGCCAGACCGAGTGATGCGGCTGGCTCCGGCTCTGGAAAGCATGGCGGAAATCGGATACCAAGCCGTCACCGTGCATTATCGGAACGAGGTGAACGCGCTCGTGAGCGGAGTCAAGCCCTGAGCGCGATTCGTTCCAAGCCCGGCCGGGTCGTCTACCGCTGTACCGAGTGCGGCCAGGCGCAGCCCAAATGGGGAGGCCAGTGCGGCGGCTGCGGTTTGTGGAATACCCTGGTCGAGGAGGTCGAAGCACCCGCGCCGAGCCGGCGCCAGGTCGGCTATGCCGGTGTCGCCGAGGCGAGCGTCCCGGTCTCCCTGGCCGAGGTGTCCCTGGAGGAACTGGCGCGCGTCGGCAGCGGCCTGGCCGAACTCGACCGGGTGCTCGGCGGCGGCGTGGTGCCGGGTTCGGCGATCCTGCTCGGCGGCGATCCCGGCATCGGCAAATCCACCCTGTTGCTGCAGACTCTGGCTTTTCTGGGCAAGAGCGCTCGCACGCTGTACGTGACCGGCGAGGAGTCACTCAGCCAGGTCAGCCTCAGGGCACACCGTCTGGGCCTTGATGGCCACGATATTCAGGCATTGGCCGAGACCTCGCTGGAACGCATCCTCGGCACTGCGAGCCAGTACAAGCCCGAGGTGCTGGTGGTCGATTCGATCCAGACCGTGTACAGCGAGGCCCTGCAATCGGCGCCCGGTTCGGTGGGGCAGGTCCGGGAGTGCGCGGCGCAACTGGTGCGCTATGCCAAGCAGAGTTCGACCACGGTGTTCTTGGTCGGCCACGTCACCAAGGAGGGCGCGCTGGCCGGTCCCCGGGTGCTGGAGCACATGGTCGACACCGTGCTGTACTTCGAGGGCGATGCCTCCAGCCGCTACCGGGTGGTGCGTTCGTTCAAGAACCGCTTCGGCGCGGTCAACGAACTCGGCGTGTTCGCCATGACCGAGACCGGCCTCAAGGAAGTCCGCAACCCTTCGGCCATCTTCCTGTCGCGGGGCGACGAGGACATGCCGGGCAGCATCGTCACCGTGACCCGCGAGGGTAGCCGGCCTCTGCTGGTCGAAGTCCAGGCCCTGGTCGACGAATCCCATCTCCAGGCCCCGCGGCGGCTGGTGGTGGGCATGGAGATGAATCGCCTGGCGATGCTGCTGGCGGTGCTGCACCGCCATGGCGGCGTGCCGGTCGCGGCGCAGGACGTGTTCGTCAACCTGGTCGGTGGGGTCCGCCTCACTGAGACCGCCGGCGACCTCGCCGTGGCCTGTGCCGTGGTCTCCAGTTTCCGCGACCGTCCCGTGCCCGGCGACTGGGTCATCTTCGGCGAACTCGGCCTCAACGGCGAAATCCGCCCCGTGCCCAACGGCGACGAACGGCTGCGCGAAGCCGCCAAGCACGGCTTCAAGCACGCCCTGGTGCCGGCCAAGAACGCGCCGAAGCAGGGCGTGCCCGGCGTTTCCATCATCCCTGCGAAAAATTTGCGGGAAGCGATCAACGCGCTTTGACGGCGCACTTCTCGCCGGCGCATCTGCCGGATTTCCTCCCTCTCACCGGCAAAGTCCGGGCTCGACGCCATCGCGTAAGCGAAACGTAAGCCTCACGAAAGGACTCCCCGAAACCGCACTGCTAACCTCGCGTCGCTTTTTCCGGTTGCAAGCTGACGGATGCAAGGCGGGACCCGGGGCAACTTCATCCACTCCAAGGGTTTCGCTGTAGTCCTGTGCCTGCATTCGGACGGGATGAATCGAAATCATGTAGAGAGGAATCATATGATGATGAGGGATGCAAGCCCGTTATCTTTGAGCCCGGTGCTGAGGTTAGTGCTGGCGCTGGCCGCCGGGCTCTGGGGTCCGGCGGCCGCTCATGCCGCGGCTGTTCCAGCGATTCCAAGCGAACTCGAGACGGCGGTAAGCGCGGATCTGCGCCGCATCGAAGCGGCGGGCGCGAGCGGTTACCGGGGGTTGAATCCGGAAAACCGGATGACGCTGAACTTCGACGGGCACAGCCTCCAGGTTGCCCCGGTCGGCAAGGGCAAGTCCTGGCACTGGGGTCTGGAGCTGGCCGGTTTTGGCACGCCGGGTCATCTGCAACCGGTTCTGCCGGCGGAAGTCGCGGTGTCCGGGCAGCGGATGGAATACCGCCGAGGACCCTTGACCGAATGGTACGAAAACCGTCCCGAAGGGCTGGAGCAAGGCTTTACCCTCGCCAGGTCGCCGGTGGCTGGCGCATCAGAAATCGAGTTGAGTCTGAGCGCGACCGGGAATCTCAAGGCCGAGATCGAAGCGGGAGGGCACAGCGCCAGGCTGCGCGACCCAAGCGGCCGTGTGGAGCTGGCCTACCGCGACTTGCGTGTGGCCGATGCCAAAGGCAAAGCACTCCCGGCACAGATGACCTCGGCCGGAGAAAATCTCGCCATCCGGGTCGATGTCCGCGGCGCGGCTTGGCCCATCGTGGTCGATCCCCTGATTGTCAGCGAGCAGGCCAAGCTCACAGCCAGTGATGGGAGCACGCAAGATTATTTCGGCGGTTCGGTAGCGGTGTCGGGCGACACCGCGGTCGTGGGAGCCCCTGGCGCTGACGGCCCCGGAGTTCCGGGAGCTCCCGACGTGGGCGCAGCTTATGTGTATGTGCGGGTTGCGGGAGGAACGACCTGGGCTCAGCAAGCCAAACTCACGGCCGGCGTCTGGACGCCGGCCGATTATTTTGGCGCGTCCGTCGCCATAGGGGGCGACACCATCGTCGTCGGAGCGCCGGCGGCAGAAGTGCTCAGCGAGTGCTGCGTCGGGGCGGCGTATGTCTTCGTCAAGCCTGCCGGGGGTTGGACGAACGCCACCGAGACGGCCAAGCTGACGGCGAGCGACTGGGTTCAGGGCAGTGATTTTGGCAGGTCGGTGGCGGTCTCGGGGGACACCGTACTGGTAGGGGCACCAGTCGGATCCGCCGGTTACGGCGCGGCCTACGTCTACTCCAAACCTCCGGGCGGCTGGGCGAGCGGGACCGAGACGGCCAAGCTGACCGGAACTGATTCGGTGGTCAACGACAGTTTCGGTTTCTCCGTGGCGCTGACGGGGGAGACCGCAGTCGTGGGCGCGCCGTACGCCATTTTGGGGGGCACCCAGTCCTGGAATGGCGCGGCCTATGTATATGTCAAGCCTGCCGGTGGCTGGGTCGATACGACCGAGCAGGCGAGACTCCGCGCCAGCGATGGCGATACGGGGGATTCTTTCGGTTGGTCGATCGCCACTGCGGAAAACACGATTGTTGCGGGGGCTCCGTATGCGGACACGTCGGCCGCCGCCGATTCCGGCGCCGCTTATGTCTTCGTAAAGCCCCTCGGGGGCTGGGCGAGCGGAACGGAAACGGCCAAGCTCGCCGCCAGTGACGGACAATTCTTTGATTTGTTGGGCTGGTCGGTGGGGGCATGGGGCGATACCGTGTTGACGGGCGCCATCTACGCCCAAGTTGCGGGGGAGGTGAAGGGGGCTGCCTACCTCTATACCCGGCCTGCGGGAGGATGGGCGAATGGAACCGAGGCGGCGAGGCTTACGGCCTCGGATGGCGGCCAGTACGATAACTTCGGCTCTGCCGTGTCGGTATCGGGGGCGACGGCGGTGGTTGGTGCGCCTTACGCCAGTGGGGCATAGCGGCGCCTCAGGCCGGCGCTGCCTACGTCTACGTGCGTCCGGAGCACGCCCTGACCGTGACCAAGAGCGGGACCGGCAGCGGTAAGGTGACGGGCGATCCCGCGGGCATCGACTCCGGCGCTGTGTGCCAGGCGAGCTACCCTGAAGGCACCATCGTCACCCTGACCGCCCAGGCTTCTCCCGGGCCGATCTTCCTGGGGCGGGTCACTTCTTGCAGCTATCAGCCGATCGGCGCACCGGTACTGCCGCTCAGCCAGTGCCAGGTCAAGCTGAACAAGGCCAAGACCGTCAAGGCCAAGTTCGTCAAGGTATTGCCTTAGCCGCAAGGGCGGGTCCGTTTCGACCGGCCTTCGATCTTGATCATTGCGCAATTGTCCTGTTCCAAGTGCGCTTTCGTCCAAGAAAACGTCCGGGCGTTCGTTCAGAATCCACGCATACTTTTGATTGTTGGGCCAGGACAAAGTGAAGACAGCGATATCTACCACTGCCGCATTGCAACCGCGCCGGCTCGATGCGCCGATCGCAAGGTCGGGCCAGCCGTCGCGGCGGAATGCCAGCTTCCTCTTGAGGGGAGTGATCCGGGACTACGTCCGCGCCCGTCATAACAAAGTCCGCTATGAACGGTTGCGGCAGGCGGAAAGCCATCTGGTCCGCTGCGCCGAAATCCTCGGCGACCGGCCGATCGGTGTGTACCGGCCCGAGGATATCCGTATTCTGCTGAACGACCTGCACAGCGCCTATGGCTTGTCCGCCGCGACCGCCAACGGTTATCTCGGTTCGCTGTCGGCGTTGTTCAACTGGGCCATCGCGGAGCGGCGCTACGGCCTTGAGCGAAATCCTTGCAACCGCTGCCGGCTGCCGGACGAGAGCGTCGTGGCGGAACTGCGCCAGCAGAGTGGCGACAAACCGTTCAGCCTGGAGCAGCTGAAAATTTTCTTCGAGTCCGAGCATGCACGGAAAGGCGTCAACACGGCCTACAAGTACTGGATTCCCCTGATCCAGCTCTATGCGGGCGCTCGAATCGGGGAAATTTGCCGGCTCACGTCCGAAGACATCGTGGAGCTTCCGGGTGGCATCCCGGCTTTCCGTCTGGTAGCGGCCAACGCCCGGTTGTCCGTCATGCGCAAATTGCGTTTCGTGCCTGTTCACCCCCAGCTGATAGCCCTCGGACTGCTCGAGCACACAAGAAATCAGCACGGCCGGGACACGCTGTGGCCGGGGCTGAAGATTCCGCGCCTGGGTAGCCAAGGACAGAATCTTGGAATGTGGCTCAACCGGCATTTGAACGTGTTGGGGCTGAAGCGGGAAGGGCGACGTTCCGACGTCTTCCGCGCCACATTCCGGGCTTCTTTGAGGCAGGCGGGCGTAGCCGAAGTCCACGTCGACGCCCTGCTGGGGCTGACCGGACGCGGTGGCGGCGGCTCCGCCAAGCCCCTCTGGGAAACTCATCCGGATGTGCTCCTGCGCGAACTGGCCAAGCTCGACTATGGCATCGAGCACGCCGCGCCTCCGGGGAGATAGCGGCGGAAACCTTCGGTGCGCTATGAGGGCGATGCGAGCGCCTGCGGGCTGAGCGGTCGGAGAGCCCCCATCAGGGTTCCAGCCAGGGTCCTGCTTTCGTCATCGTCGCCTAAGCCATCGGCAAGTCCGCGGAGCACGGTTGCGGCCTGGCGGTGATGTTCCGCCGCAGCAGCGCTATCGCCCCGGCGCTCATGCAATTCCGCAGCCGTGGCATGCACCCGCCAGGCCGCCAGTGGCGCTTGGCCGTCCTCCACGAAAGTCAGCGCTTGCTCCATTCGGGCCGCGGCTTCGTGCCGGTCGTTTTCAGCCTGGGCGCACAACGCGAGAAGCCGGTTGCCGACTGCCTGGAAGTGGCGATTGCCCGGCGGGGTGGCCAGTGCCAGGAGCCGTCCCGCCGCGGAGCGCGCTTTTCCGGAGTCGCCTTCGGCCAGCCAATAGGCGCCGAGGTTTTCGTAGAACATCAGCCGGTAACGCAATTCGATCAGGGTGCCATCGTCCAAAGCTTGCTCGATTTGGTGAAAGAGCTTCCAGGCTTCGGCAAGACGGCCCTGGCCCAGGTAGGTATGCCCGTACATGAGCTGGTAAACGTACTTGGTGTATTGGTCGCCAAGATAGTTGGCCGCATTCATGCGGAAGACTTCGGCGCCTTGAAAATCAAGTGCTTGCAAATGCAGTGCCGCCTTAACCAGTTGATATGCTGTGTCGATGAAGAGGTTGGAGTTTTGGCTGGCGGTATGCAGGCCTTCGTCGATAGCCGCAACCAATTGCGGCCAGTTTCCGGAATATAGCGGTGGCCAGGTGCGGTAATACTGTCCCCCCATGTAATTGAAGCTGTCTCTCTGACGTAGACTGAGCTGCACGACTTCATCGGCTGCGCATAGAGCGTCCAAATAGCAAGACTGCGAACATAGCAGGGCGGATTGCATCGCTCCGAAATGTGCAAGGAGGTTTGCGTCGTTCAGCGCTCGCACGCCTTGGAGTGCGGATTCGAAATCGGCCCGCTCGGTGTCTCTTCATCCGCCGAAATCCAGATGAAAATAAGCCAGATAACCCGACGCGTAAGCCTGGAATCTTGAGTCCGCAATCTCCAGGCTGCGATGGTGCGAAGATTTCAGCAACTCCTGAAAATGCCTGCGGTCGCAAAAGGAAGTCGCCAGGGTCAACAGGTGCAAAGCGCTGATTTCCGTTTCGATACGCCCGGCGTCGCGGGCAAGTTCGACGAGCGCTTCGAGGTCTGAGAGAACCGCGGCCCATTCGGTAAGTGCCCAGTTCACGCGGGACCGCAGTTGGAGGAGCTTCAGCCGGGCATCGATGCGTACGGCTTCGGGCAGACGATCCGTCCAGCCAAGGGCGCGGTTCAGGTAATCCAGCGCCTCACGGTTGGCATAGCGGCGGGCTGAGTGTTCCGCCGCCACGGTCAGGTAATGTGCCGCCTGGGTGGGGCATTCCGGCCCGCCTCGAAATGCCGGGCCAGTTCGGCGGCGATATCGCTCGCCTGCGCGCCATGGGCGGACTCCAGCCGCTCGGCCAGACGCAGATGCAGCGAAATGCGGCAGGCGGGAGTCAGGTCCTGATACAACACGTCGGCGTACAGCGCGTGACGGAAGGCATACTGTCCGGCGACCGTGCCGTCCGGCCATTCTGAAATACCCGTGTTGGCGAGTATCGCCCCGCCTCGCGCCAGTCTTTCACAGACGGCTTCGACGTCCACGACGTCACGATCCAGCGCCGATGCCAGCAGCGCCGCCGAACTCTCCACGCCGGCGGCGCTGGCTACCCCGAGCAACCGCTGCTCCTCGGGCGACAGCCGCGATACCTGGTGCCGGATCATCTGGCGAACGTCGTCCGGAATCTGAGTCTCCAGCGTATCGGCGTCGCTGAAATGCCAGCCGCTCGCCAACGGCTGGAGCTGACCTCGGGAAAGGAGGTAATCCAGCAGGTTCACCAGGAACAGGGGATGGCCTCCGCTTCTGCGGTGGAGGAGGCGCCCGACCGGTTCCGGGGGAGCCTGTTCCGGAAACCGCTTGGCCAGATAATCCTGCACCTCCTCGAAACGCCAGGTGTCCAGCGCCAGCTCGGCGCACAAGCGGTGGGACGCCAGTTCCTGCTGCACCTGTTTCACCGGGTGCTCCCGCAGTGCGGCATCCCCTGCCCGGTAGCTGCCGATGACCAACAGCGCCGCCCGGCCGCGTCTTCGCCCCAAGAGGCTCAAGAGCTCCAGGGTCGCATTGTCGCTCCAATGCAGGTCTTCGAGCACCAGAACCAGCGGCGTCCGGGTACTCAATGCCTCCAGCAGCTCGCAGCCTTCGCGCAGCATGCGTACCCGGTTCGCGCCGATCACTTCCTGCTGCAAGCCGGCACGTTCCTCCGGCGTGACCGCTCCCGGCAACTGCGCTAACCAGGTTGGCGCCCGGCTGCGCAAAACCGACTTACAGCGGGCCGCGTGGCTGCCCAGGGCGCTGAGCAGGGGCAGGAAGGCTTCGCCCGTGCCGAAATGGTCGATGCACTGCCCCCACAGGACAGGCGGCGGGGCAGGCTCCCGGCCCAGGTCGCGCAGCAGCATCTCGATGAGGGTGGTCTTGCCGATACCTGCCTCGCCGGTGAGAAAGAGAATCCGCCGTTCGCCGGCGAGCGTCTCGGCCCAGAGACGGTGGAGCCGGGCCAGTGCTCCCTTCCGGCCCGCCCAACGCTCGGCGTCGGGAGGCGCCGTATGGGCATGGGACGTAACCGCTGTCGCGGTCTCGTCCAATTCGGCACACCGAACCGCGACTTCGGCGATGAAGCGGTAACCCCGTTTGGGAACGGTCTCGATGTCGCGCGGCGACCGGGAGTCGTCTTCCAATGCCTTCCGCAACTGATTGATGCATACCTCGACGACCGAGTCCCTGACATAACCGCGGGGCCAGACCGCATTCAGCAGTTCGTCCTTGCCGACCAGCCGACCCGAACGCTCGACCAGATGGCACAACACCGCAAAGGCCTTGGGCCGCAGCGGCAGCGTCTCTCCCGCGCGCGTAAGCCGGGCGTCGGCCGGTTCGAGCCGGTAGGGACCAAAATTCCACTCGGGAAGGGTCATGTCGGTATGTGGGGCTACGGGGTGAAGTTGCCGGAGGTTTTATTGACGGGCCCTCCCAGCTCTTGCCCGCCTTGGCCGCAGGTCTCGATGCGAAGCAGGATCCGGGGCTGTCGCAGCAGGTTTCGACGTTCACCCAATCGGAATTCAGCCGGACTCTTCAGTCCTGGGGCAACCACCACTTGATGCCGGGCGGCGCTTCGGACGCCGAACCGGCCGCAGAGCTTCCGAATCTGACTTGGTTTCCGGTCGTCGACATCGGGTTCATGGCCTCGTGAAGTCCGTCGCCGGCCTCGTCCGCAGATAGCGAACGATCGCGTCGGCGGTACGGTAGCGCTCGGCTTCGGGCAACAGCGCGTCCAGCGGCGGCATCGAAGTGCCGGGGCGCATTTTCTGGGGTTCGATGATCCAGCTTTGCAGCGCTTGGTCGCTGAGAGGGCGGGAGATTTCGCGCAGGTCGGCGGGAAATTTCTCGCCGCCGATGCCAGCTACCCGGTGACAGGTCAGGCAGTATTTCCTGGCGTGCTTGAAGCCTTCGGTAGCCGCGGTGTCGGCCTCTTGCGGACGCGCCGCGGCGTAGTCCGCCGGCGTGGCCAGGTCGATCCTTACGACCTGGTAGGGCCAGCCGTACGCGCCTTGGGCACGAGCGGCCGGGTCGTGCAGGTTGTCCCAGATGAGGTAGTAAGGCCCCAGCGCCACGCCGCTTTCATGCTGGCTCGGGTTGTCGACCGTAAAGGGCCTGCCGTCGGCTCGGCTGACAGCGAGCCAGGCGGAGCCGGCGAGAAAACGCCCTGAGTCGACGCCGGAGCGGTAGCCGTCGCGGGAGAAAAACACGACCTCTGTGCCAGGAATTTTCCAGCGTTCCCCGAACAGCCGGGTCAATAATCCGGTCATTCCGAACCCCCGGTAGCTGATCCGCAGTTCGTGTCCGGGGCTGGAAGCGTGCGGCTCGACCACCTCGACGGTTTCTGCCGGAACGCGGGCCTCGGATTCCAGTCTGCCCGGCGGGGGGAGTTCGACGGCGAGGACGGGCAGTGCCATGGCCGCGACAGCCGCCCGGACAAAGGTACGAAAAATATCCGCTGCGGCACAGGGCCGCCGGGTGGCGAGCCTTCCGTTGCGAACGGTTACCCTCATGCGGGCACCATGAGGACCGGCACGGAAGTCCCGCGCAGGACGCCCTCACAACTGCTCCCGACGATGAGCCGGGCCAGCAGTCCCTTGCCGTGGGAACCGAGTACGATCATGTCTGCCTGCAGCCGCTCGGCTTCCTTGAGAATCGTGTCCACCGCCGGCCCCTGGATCATGAGTCCGGTGCAGCTGAATCCCTCCGCCCGCAAGGCTTCGGCCGCCTCCTGGACCCGCCGGTGCCAAATCTTGTAGGTTTCGGCGGCCAGGTCGCGCATGACCAGAGGATCGGCGTCGTAGCCGACGAAGTCCGGCTCCGGTTCGGCAACGTGCAGCAGCCATATTTCGGCGGATAACGCTTTGGCCAGGAGCTTGGCCTGGCCCAGTACCTTGTCGGTGATTTCGGAAAAATCGATCGCAACCAGCAGCTTCATGGGTGGTCAGCCTGTTCGATGGATGAGTGGTCATCGGCCCGGTTGCGGGCCGCGGACATTATTGGGCGGGATTTGCGGCAATGTAAACCGGAGCCTTCGTTCGGACGAGGGCTCGAATTCCGGCGATGCCGCCGGGAGGGAAAAATGCGCCATCCATGGCTGAACATTCCTTGATGGGGAATGCCAGGAGACCGTGTCCTGAAGATGGGAGATGATGGACGCACGCATGCCGGCAGAGGTTAAGCGCCGGCATCGGCGTCGGCGTCGGCAAATGACAAGCATGATCGATGCCAGACGCCCTGGGAACGGAGAGGTCGCGGCATCGGACTAGCGGGTTGGCGCAGGTTCACGGAGCCGGTGTCGCTCCAGCACGACCACGAGGGCGAAGATCAGGAGCAGAAGGCTGTTGCTGAAGGTTAATTCGGCCCAGAGCGGCAACGATGGCATCTGGTCGGTCAGCTGCCAGATGCTCACGGCGAGCAGGGGATAGCCAAGAATTCGTCGCAGGTCGTAGCGGACCGGGTAGAACCGCCGGCCCATGACGTAGGACAGCAAGGCCATGCTGCCATAGCAGGCCAACGTCGCCCAGGCGGCGCCCATGTAGCCGAGCCGCGGTATCCAATAGAGGTTGAGCGCTAGGGTGACCGCCGCTCCCCAGAGGGTCAGGTAGGTGCCGAAGCGCGTCTGTTCGGTCAGTTTGTACCAGATGGAAAAATTGAAGAAGACGCCCAGCCACAGGTTCGCCATCAGAAGGATGGGGACGACGCCGATGCCGGCGCGGTACTTGGCTCCGACGAAATACTGGATCCAGCCGAGGTTGAGCATCACACCCAGGAAGATCAGGGAACATGCGATGATGAACCAGTTCATGACCAGGGCATAGAGTTCCCGCGCATCCTTCTGCCGGTAGTAGGAGAAGAAAAACGGCTCGGCAGCATAGCGGAACGCCTGGATGAAAAGGCTCATCAGGATGGCGATCTTGTAGCAGGCACCGTAAATGCCGAGCTGTTCCATGGCGATGTCCGGCGGCAACAGATACTTCAGCAGAATGCGGTCTAGGGTCTCGTTGACCATGCCCGCAAGGCCGGCGATCAGGAGCGGCAGGGCATAGGCCAGCATCCGTCGCCACAGTGCGACATCAAACCGAAGTTTCACCGCGGCCAGTTCGGGCACCAGCAGCAACAGGGTCAGGCCGCTGGCAATCAGATTGGCAATGAACACATAGCCGATGCCGATGGCGGGATCATAGAGCCGTGCCGCCCAAGCCAGCGAATCTTCCGCTCCGCTGTCATATGCCCATTTGCACAAGCCGATGAGAAAGGCATTGGCTGCGATGTTGACGAGGATATTCGTGGTCTTGAGCACCGCGAAACGCTTCGCTTGCTGTTGCTCCCTCAGCTTGGCGAAAGGGATGGCGGCGAGCGTGTCCAGGGCGATGATCCAGGCGACCCAGCGTACGTAATCGGTGTGGTCGGGATGGCGAAGCACGGCGGCAAGGGTGTCGGCTTGCCATGACACCGCTGCCAGGTACAGCGCTGTCGACAGTGTCAGAGACAGCAGCGCGGTGCTGTACACTGTGGCTTTGCCTTCGGATTTTGCAGAAAAGTTGAACAGGGCGGTTTCCATGCCGTAGGTCAGGACGACGTTCAGAAACGACGTATAGGCATAGAACTCGGTTATGACGCCGAATTCGCCCGGATCGGCGAACTGGTAGGTGTACAGCGGGACCAGGAAGTAATTGAGCAGTCTGCCGATGATGGTGCTGAGGCCGTAGATCGCGGTCTGGCCTGCCAGCTTCTTGAGCGGATTCATGATCGGGGGATGCGGTGCAAAGCGTCAATGCTACCACTGCGGGTGTTGGCGGATACGGAGTGTGGACAGGAGGGTGGATGCTGCGTGAGTTTCTGGGATGGCGCCGGTGCCTGGCGGTTGCATTGGGGATGCTTGCGATCGCCGGTTGCATCGAGGCTTACCGCACCGATTATGACACGCGCTACGGTCCGCCCGTGCCGCGGGAGCGGCGCCTGAGCGAGGAGGCCTATCTGGCGCAGCTCGCCGCCGGCAAGGCGTCCTATGCCCGCGATGTCCAGCCTATCCTCGATTCGCGCTGTGTCGTCTGTCATGGTTGTTATGACGCGCCTTGCCAGTTGAAGCTGGAGTCTTTCGAGGGTCTGGAGCGCGGCGGCAGCAAGACATCCGTATACGACACCACCCGCCTCCAGACCGCATCGCCGACGCGCTTGTTCATCGATGCCGACGGCGTCCCGGCTTGGCGTTCGAAGGGGTTCTTCCCGGCGCTGAACGAACGGGGCGATTCGTCCGAGGCGAACCTGCTGGGCTCCTTGCTGTTTCGGATGCTCGAGTTGAAGAAGGCGCATCCCCTGCCCACTTCAGGCGTGTTGCCTGACACTTTCGACTTCGGCCTCGACCGCACGCTGAACTGTCCCGCCATCGAGGAGTTCGACGATTTCGCCGGCGATCACCCAGAATGGGGCATGCCTTACGGTTTCCCCGGCCTGAGCGAGCGTGAGCACGATACCTTGGTAAGCTGGCTGCGCCAGGGCGGGTTCGCGCCGCCTCCCGATCCCGTGTCGCCCGAGGCCGGGGCGGCCGTGGCACGCTGGGAGGCGTTCCTCAATGGCCCGAGTCCGAAGGAGCGGCTGTTCGCCCGCTACGTTTACGAGCATCTGTTCATCGGCAACCTCCATTTCAGCGGATTGGCACCCCGCGAGTTCTTCCGGCTGGTCCGCTCCCGCACGCCGCCCGGGGAGCCCATCCGGGAAATCGCGACGACCCGGCCGTACGATAGTCCGGGACCAGGGGAATTCTATTACCGCTTGCGGCCGGTGCGGCAGAGCATCGTCGACAAGATACACATGGTCTACGAACTCGACGACGCACGGATCCTCCGTTACCGGGCGCTGTTTCTGGAGCCTGAGTACACGGTCGACCGGCTGCCGGGTTATGCCGCCGCCGACGCCGCCAACCCATTCAAGACTTTCGTCGCCATTCCTCCCAGGTCGCGCTACCGGTTCCTGCTCGACGATGCCCATTTCTTCTTTTCCGGTTTCATGAAGGGGCCGGTCTGCCGGGGACAAGCTGCGCTCAACGTGATCCAGGACCGTTTTTGGGTCGCCTTCACCGATCCCGATGCTGATCCCGTCAGCAACGACGCCCAATTTCTGGCGAACCAGGCGGAGCGCCTGCGGCTGCCGGCCGAGAAGGAAAATTCTCCCGGCATCGGCGACATCTGGTACACCTACCGGGTGCTGGAAGAAGACTATCAGGCAGCGAAGGCGGGCTGGCTACGGATCCACGGCGATCGCGGCGGCACCGCGCTGCACGACCTCTGGGGCGGCGACGGCAACAATCCCGATGCCTTGCTGACGGTGTTCCGACATTTCGACAGCGCTTCGGTCGAGCGGGGCCTGGTCGGAGACACGCCGCTGACCGCCTGGGTCGTCGACTACCCCTTGCTGGAGCGGATTCATTATCTGTTGGTCGCGGGGTTCGATGTGTTCGGCAATGTCGGCCATCAGCTGGCGACCCGCTTGTACATGGATTTCATGCGCATGGAGGCGGAGAACAATTTTCTCCGGTTCCTGCCGTCGGACATGAGGCAGGCCGAACGTGCTAGCTGGTACAAAGGCGTTGGCGGCGAAATCAACGGCCTCTGGCAGAATCCGCTTTGGGGGCTCGCCGGTGAGACGGTCATCGGTTACCGGACCGGCGATCCCAAGAAGGAATTTTTCGATCTGGTCCGGCGTCGCTTCGGCGATGCGGTGGGTCAGCCAGACCCGTTCACCGGCTGCGGTGTCGCGGGATGCGGGCAGGGCGGTACGCCGACGGATCCGCCGGCGCAGGCATCCGTGGAGCGCGAACTGCGGCGCCTGGCGTACGCCAAGGGCGGCGGGATCGCCTTTCTTCCCGAGTTGTCCTATCTGCGCATCCGGACCGGGACGGGCGGGACGGACGACGGCTGGATCTACAGCCTGGTCAAAAACACCGCGCTCGAAAATGTGTCGATGCTGTTCCTCGAAGAATTGCGGCGGACGCCGGCGGAAGACACACTGACGCTGGTCCGAGGCATCGTCGGTAGCTATCCGAATTTCTTTTTCGACCTCCACGAAGCCGAGGCCGGCGAATTCGTGGACGCCATCCTGAGCCTGGACAGCCCGAAAGCGTTCGGTCCGAAGCTGGCCGAGCGCTTTGGCGTCCGCCGCAGCAATCCGGGATTCTGGAAGATATCGGACTGGTTCAACCGGCATCACCTCGAGGCGAACCCCGTCACGGCGGGCTGGCTGGATCTGAGCCGTTACGACAATTTATGACGGTTTCCGGGTTCCAGCGGACGACAACGTTGGCCTGTTCCGGGGGACCTGCGAACTCGGAAGCCAGCCAACGGTTGTCGCCGATCGCGGCGATCCTGCCGTCGATACAGACGATGGGCTGGCGGTTTCGCAGCCACGGCGGCAGCCCCGCCTCCTGGAACAGTTTCTTGAGTTCCCGGTGTCCCTTGCGGCCCGCCGGTTCGATCCGGTCGCCATCCCTCCGGTAACGTACGGAGATGCGCCCGCCACGCCATTTGTCCGGATCGATGCCGGGGCCAGGTTGCAGCGAAGCGTCGAGGCTGCCATTGCCGGCCAGCATGAGCGGCGTCTCGCCGCTCCAGGCGGCCGTCCAGGAAGCGTCGAAATCCGCTGAGGCAGGAACCAGATAGATGCAGTGACGGTAGCGCCGCATCTCTCCGTCGGTCCAGGCAATCGTCGGCGAATGCTCGCCGGCCGTTTCGACGATTTCCCTCCTCATCCGCTCCAGCAGCTTCGCGGGGGGGGCGCGCAGACCCCGGTTCCGTATCCAGCGGCGCAGCAGGAGCCGTTGTTCGTCCGGCTGGAATTTCCGGACAGCATCGAGGTCTAGGCTGCCCGAATCAACCGCGGCCGCCGCGGCGGCCGTCAGGACGTCGGCGTGCTTATCCAGGAGTTCGACGGCTTCGGCACAGTGTCCGGCGCTGCGGGACAGATTGGCCACGACTGCCGGCCAGCGTCCGGCGAGCTGCGGCATGATCCGCCGACGGATGAAATTGCGATCGTAGCGCTCGTCGCGGTTGCTGGGGTCTTCGATCCAGTTCAGGCCTCGGGCTCGCGCGTACGCCAGAACTTCCCGGCGGCTGAAAGGGAGGAGGGGCCGGTGCAGGAGGCCCGGGCCGAAAGGGGCGGCGTTCGGCATGGCGGCGAGGCCGGCCAAGCCCGCCCCGCGCAGCAGTTGAAGCAGCAGCGTTTCGGCTTGGTCATCGAGATGTTGTGCCGTCACGAGGATATCTCCCGGACGCAGCAAGCCTTCGAGGGCCAGGTAGCGTGCGGTACGCGCCGCCGCCTCGGGACTCTCGCCGGGCTTGGGGCGTCCGTCGACCCGAAGAATGTCCAGAGCGATGCCGTACTTGTCGGCGACCGCCGCGCAGTGCCGGCACCAGGCATCGGCTTCGGGCAGGAGTCCGTGGTGAATGTGGATGGCGCGCAGGTCGATGGCGGAGAGGCGGCGAACCTCCTGCATCAGATCGAGCAGGACGGCGGAGTCCAGCCCGCCGCTGAAAGCCACCCGGTAGGCGGTGCCAGTGTGGAGGCCGGCGCGGAAACTCTCGAGGCTCAATCTCACCGGATTCGCCTCTCGCCGGCGGGCTTTCCTCAGGCGGCCGGCTCTTCGTAAACGCCGTAGCCCATGAGGCGTTCGTAGCGCATGGCCAGGAGTTCGTCCATCGGCAAGGCGGCGAGTTCCTCGAGATTGCGCTTGAGTTCGGTCTTGAGGTTGTCGGCCATCCGCTCCCGGTCGCGATGCGCGCCTCCCAGTGGCTCCGGCACGATCGAATCGATCAGCCCCAGCTCCATCAGGCGCTCGGACGTGATGCCCATGGCTTCCGCTGCCAGCTCGGCCTTCTCCGCGCTCTTCCACAGAATGGAGGCGCAACCTTCGGGCGTGATGACGGAATAAGTGCTGTACTGGAGCATCACCAGACGGTCGCCCACGCCGATGGCCAAAGCGCCTCCGGATCCGCCTTCGCCGATCACCACACAGACGATGGGGGTCTGCAGCTGCGCCATTTCGAACAGGTTGCGGGCGATCGCCTCGCTCTGGCCGCGTTCCTCGGCATTGATGCCCGGGTAGGCGCCGGGGGTGTCGATGAGGCAGACGATGGGCAACTGGAAGCGCTCGGCGAGCCGCATCAGCCGCAGCGCCTTGCGATACCCTTCCGGCCTCGGCATGCCGAAATTCCGGTAGATTTTTTCCTTGGTGTCGCGTCCTTTCTGGTGCCCGATGACCAGCACCGCCGTGCCGTCGAGCCGGGCCAGGCCGCCGATGATGGCGGGGTCGTCGGCGAAGGCTCGGTCGCCGTGCAGTTCGTGGAACTCCTGGAAGATCAGGTCGATGTAATCGCGGCTGTGCGGCCTTTGCGGATGCCGGGATATCTGGGAAATTTGCCAGGCGCTGAGGGAGGAAAAGACCGATTCGGTGAGCTTGCGGCTTTTCTCTTCGAGTTTGGCGATTTCCTCGGAGATGTTGATTTCGTTGTCGAATCCGACGTGTCTGAGCTCTTCGATCTTGGCTTCGAGCTCGGCGATCGGCTGTTCGAAATCCAGGAATTTCAGATCCATTTAGGTCTTGTTTTTGAATGCCGGGAATGATGCGGCCAATTAGTTTAACACTTCAGTCAGGAAATTCTGCATAGCCTGCCAGGAGCGTCGGTCGGCCGTCGGATCATAGACGGTGCCGAAGGACGGGTCGTTGGCCAAGGGGTTGGTAAAGGCATGGACAACGTGGCCGTACATATGGATCTGCCAGTCGGCACCGGCTTCAGTCAATTCGCGGCTGAGGGCGATGACCTGATCCGGCGGTGTCATGGGATCCTCGTAGCCGTGCAGCACCAGTACCTTGGCGCGGATTTTCCGGCCCGCGGTATTGCCGGGCGGGGTGAACAGGCCGTGGAAGCTGACCACGCCGCGGAGATCGGCGCCGGTGCGGGCGAGATCGAGGACGCACAGGCCGCCGAAACAGAATCCCATCGCGGCGATGTGCGCCGGATCGACCTCGGGAAGCGCCCGCAGGGTGTCCAGGGCGGCGGTGATCCGCGCCTGCAGCAGCCCGCGGTCGGACACGAACGGCTGCATGAGCCTTACGTTCTGCTCCGGCCCTTCGCCCAGCACGCCCTTGCCGTACATGTCCAGGGCGAAGGCGACATAGCCCAGTTCCGCCAGTCGGCGCGCCTTGGTACATACGAATTCGTCGCGGCCGCCCCAGGCATGTGAAATCAGGACGGCGGGGCGGGGCAGGGAGAGGTCATCGTCGTAGGCGAGGAAACCGGACAGAAGCGCATCGGCGTGGCGGTAATCGATGTCCCTTGTTTGCACGGCCATGGGGTATTCCCCTCAAAACGTTTAGCGGCGGGCGGTGATTTTGCCCCGGCTTCCCGGCCTCCCGCAAGCCGGTCGGATGGCGGGTGATACAATCCGCGGCCTGTGCATTCCACGGAGTGGCATCCGATGAGTTCCGACCGTTTCAACGCGGCGTTGCGGGCGATCGACGCGGCCAACGCCCAGGATCCAAACCTTGAGGAATGGGAGGGCGCTTTGCATCCCAAGGAGCTGCTCTATGGCCGGCGCATGACCGAATGGCAGGCGCGACTTTGTCCCGAGGCTTCGGAAGCATTGCGGCTGGCAGCGCGGGGACAGCATATCAAACGCTGGGAGGTTCCCCGCAGCGACTACCCCAAGACCCGCGAGGGTTATCTGCGCTGGCGGACCCGCCTCTATGGTTTTCACGGCGATCAGATCGGGCTGATCATGGCCGAAGCCGGTTACGACGAGGCTTCGATCCAGCGGGTGAAACGCATGTTGACCAAACGGGATCTGCGCACCGACTCCGAATCACAGGCTCTCGAAGACACGGCTTGCCTGGTTTTCCTCGAACACTATTTCGCCCCGTTTGCTGCGGGTCAGGACGAGTCCAAGCTCATCGACATCGTCCGCAAGACCTGGAGAAAGATGTCGGATGCGGCTCGGACCCATGCACAGGAACTCGATCTTCCTGGCAATCTCGGCGCCGTCGTCGCGAAGGCGCTGGATACTGGGATTTCCTGAGGCGGCGTTCGCGGATATTGCGATGATTCGGCCGGAATCCCTGACCCGCTACGCTTGGCTGTCGATCTTCGTAGCGCTCTTCACCATGGCGGTCAAGGCCGCGGCTTACCAAGTGACAGGATCGGTGGGTCTGCTGTCGGATGCCATGGAGTCGATAGTCAACCTGTCGGCCGCGGTCATGGCGCTGGCGATGCTGAGGTTTTCGGCGCAGCCGGCGGATGAACATCACCACTTCGGGCACGGCAAGGCCGAATATTTCGCCAGCGGATTCGAAGGCGTACTAATCATCGCGGCTGCGGCGGCGATTCTGTTCGCGGCTTGGGAGCGCTATCTGCACCCACGCGCGCTGGCTTCGCTCGATCTCGGCCTGGGGCTGTCGGCCGCTGCGGCGGCGGTCAACGGTCTGGCCGGTTGGTTCCTGGTATCGGTGGGTCGAAAGGCCGGCTCGATTGTGCTGGAGGCGGACGGGCACCATCTCTTGACCGATGTCTGGACTTCGGTCGGCGTCGTATTCGGCGTGGCCGCAGCCGGTCTTAGCGGCTGGCACGATTTCGACCCAGGTGTTGCCGCGCTGGTGGGACTGAACATCGTATGGACCGGCGCCGGACTTATCCGGCGCTCGATCGCCGGTCTGCTCGACGCCTCGCTTCCGAAGGAAGAAAACCTGAGGATACGAGGGGTTCTCGAGACGTTCCGCGAGCGTGGCGTCGGCTTTCACGACTTGAGAACCCGCCAGTCCGGAGCGCATCGCTTCATGAGCGTGCACCTCCTAGTGCCGGGAGCCTGGACGGTGCAGGCGGCGCACGACCTGGCGGAGGAGATTGAGGCGGCGCTGTGCGCTGCACTGGCGAATCTCACCGTGGTCACGCACGTCGAGCCGATCGAGGATCCTGCGTCATTCGACCATCAGGAGCCGTTTCCGGAGATCGCTCCGGAAATCGCGAATCCGTGTTCTATGCAGATTTCCCGACCGTCTCACCGGACTACGCGGCGGCGCCGGACAGTTTCCGCGACAGGAATGGTTTTGCTCGTGGGCGGCAGCGCTTCCAGCATGATGGTGTCGGGAGCCTGGACCGATCTTTCGCTGGCCGCGGCCCTGCTCGGTTTCGTCCTGATTCTGGCGGCGCGAAGGCGGGTTGGTGTTCGAGGCCGGAAGAGCGGCGTCAGTAGCCGAAGACGTCTGTCCTGAAATTGCGCTGCCAGGCGCGGGCATAAATCGCCTCGCGCAGGCGATCGCCGTGAGGTGACGTTTCGCCCGCCGACCGGGTTTCGAGCTGGCCGTCGTTTCGCGAGTAGCCGTAAACGCCGGTGATGGAGATGGCTTCGTCGGGTGCGACGAAACTGTAGCAGTGATTGATCAGCAGAGGTTGCGGCGGTGGCTCGCCCGCAAGCGAAGCAACGACGGCTGCCGCGCAGACCTTGGCCTGGGAGTTGGCCGAAAAGGCCGATTTGGGCATGGGGGCCGCCCGGCAGGCGTCGCCGATGATATGGATCGCGGAATCGTACGGTGATGCGAAGGTCACGGGATCTATCGGGCACCAGCCGGAGGCGTCCGTCAAACCCGACGTTTCAGCCAAAGCCCCGGCCTTTTGCGGCGGGATGACGTTGAGCACATCCGGACGGAAGGCATCGAATTCGGTCTCGACGGTCCGCGCGACCGCATCGATTCGTTCCAGCCTCCCCTGTTTTTCCGAGGAAATCCATTCCACCATGTCGCCGTAGAGTTCACGCCAAGCCTGTTCGAACGCCGGTTGCTTGGAAAACCGGGTTTTAGCGTCCAGTATCAGAATTTTGGAGCGGGGTTTGTGCTTCTTAAGGTAACAGGCGATGAGCGAGGCCCGTTCGTAGGGGCCAGGCGGACAGCGATAGGGATTGGGTGGGGCGGTGATCAGTACCACGCCACCGTCGGACATCGTGCGGATTTGCCGAGTGAGCAATGCGGTCTGGGGACCGGCTCTCCATGCGTGGGGAACGGTTCGGCTCGCCGCTTCGTCATAGCCTTCTATCGCATCCCAGCGAAAGTCGATGCCGGGAGAGAGGACCAACCGGTCGTAGGGTACCTCGGCACCGTCAGTCAGCACTGCGCGCCGTCGAGACCGGTCCAGCCGGGCAACCTGGGCGTTTACCGTCTTTATGTCCAGTTCCCGTCGTAAGGAATCATAAGAACGCACGAGTGTGCTCATGTCTTTGAGGCCGGCGACGGTTTCGTTCGAGCCGGGGCAGGACAGATAGCTGTCGCGCGGCTCGATGAGCGTGACGGTAAGGTCGGGATTCATAAGCTTCAGATAGCGAGCCGCTGTGGCGCCGCCATAGCCGCCGCCGACGACCACGACCCGGCCGGAGCCATTGCGGCGAACAAATCTACCGAAAGTGCATCCACACAAACCCCAGCCGAAGCCGCAGCCGGCCAACAGATGCAGGAATCGACGCCGGGGGTTCACGGCCTCTTTCCTAGCAAGCCGGCAATTTCTTCGATTTCACCATCTTTGAGACCGGCTGCGATCCGGTTCATGACTGTGCCCGATCGCTTGCCGTCACGGTAATCCCGCAAGCGCGAGGCTATTTCGCCCGGTGCAAAGCGACGGAGCGATGCCAGATCGGAAAGCTGCCCGTTTTCTTGCCCTTCCTTTTCCGCATGACAGCCGCGACACCCGAGGGACGACAGAGCAACATCCGGAGTTTCGGCGTAGGCGGGGAGGCGGAGCGTGAACGCGATCGTGGCGGCCTGGGCGGTCCTCGTAAACCATCGAAAGGTGCAACGGGTGTTCAACTGGTGACTCACGGCGGGTCATCCTGTAGCGTTCGGCCTTACCGATATTATGCAAGGCATCGATTCCTCCAAGTCGAGATTCAACGAGAGATGCCACATAAATCGCACACAACCTGTTGATTTATATTGAATCACCCCTGCGTCAAAATGTCGCAGATTTTTCTTGACAGTTTGATGAAGGGTGATAGACTCCCTCGCACCGAAGGACCGGAACCGCCTCTGTTGCGGGACCAATAGAATGCCCGTTAGAGGCAAAAAGATAGGGAATTAGAGAAGTGGGGTGTCGGTTGAAACACCGGCCCCTGTTCAACCATAACGAGGAGGATAAAACAATGGCAGCAACAACCATTGGTGGTGCAGCTGCGGCCGAAGCGCCGCTGCTGGACAAGAAGTGGCTCACGTTCGCGCTGGCGCTCTACACCGTGTTCTACATGTGGGTGCGCTGGTATGAAGGCGTTTACGGCTGGTCCGCCGGCCTGGACTCGTTCGCACCGGAGTTCGAAACCTACTGGATGAACTTCCTGTACACCGAGATCGTCCTGGAAATCATGACGGCTTCGATCCTGTGGGGCTACCTGTGGAAGACCCGCGACCGCAACCTGGCCGCGCTGAGCCCGCGTGAAGAACTGCGCCGCAACTTCACCCATCTGGTGTGGCTGGTGGCCTACGCCTGGGCCATCTACTGGGGCGCTTCCTACTTCACCGAGCAGGACGGCACCTGGCATCAGACGATCGTGCGCGACACCGACTTCACCCCGTCGCACATCATCGAGTTCTATCTGAGCTACCCGATCTACATCATCACCGGCTTTGCGGCGTTCCTCTACGCCAAGACGCGTCTGCCGTTCTTCGCGAAGGGCATCTCGCTGCCGTACCTAGTGCTGGTGGTGGGTCCGTTCATGATTCTGCCGAACGTGGGTCTGAACGAGTGGGGTCACACCTTCTGGTTCATGGAAGAGCTGTTCGTGGCGCCGCTGCACTACGGCTTCGTGATCTTCGGCTGGCTGGCGCTGGCCGTCATGGGCACGCTGACCCAGACCTTCTACAGCTTCGCTCAGAGCGGGTTCGGTCAGTCCATCTGTGAAGCCGTGGACGAAGGCTTGATCGCGAAATAAGGAACTGTCAGGCCGGCGGCCGGTTTTCGGGGTTCTGGCGACAGGCCTCAAGCCGGTCCGGCGGCCGGAAGGGACTCGCGGCGATGGGTGTCCGGGGATTCCCGGGCACCGTCGAAAATAAGAAAACGACAAATTTGGAGGTAACTTTAATGAGTGCTGCGCAATCTGCGGTTCGTTCGCACGCCGAAGCGGTCCAGCTGTCCCGGACCATCGACTGGCTGGCCTTGTTCGTGGTGTTCTTCGTGATCGTGGGCTCGTACCACATTCACGCCATGCTCACCATGGGCGACTGGGACTTCTGGTCGGACTGGAAAGACCGTCGACTGTGGGTCACCGTGACCCCGATCGTGCTGGTCACCTTCCCGGCGGCCGTCCAATCCTACCTGTGGGAACGGTATCGTCTGCCCTGGGGAGCGACCGTCTGCATCCTCGGCCTGCTGCTGGGTGAGTGGATCAACCGGTACTTCAACTTCTGGGGCTGGACCTACTTCCCGGTCAACTTCTGCTTCCCCGCCTCGCTGGTGCCGGGCGCGATCATTCTGGACACGGTCCTGATGCTGTCGGGCAGCTACCTGTTCACCGCCATCGTCGGTGCCATGGGCTGGGGTCTGATCTTCTACCCGGGCAACTGGCCGATCATCGCGCCGCTGCACGTACCGGTGGAGTACAACGGCATGCTGATGTCGATCGCCGACATCCAGGGCTACAACTACGTCCGCACGGGTACCCCGGAATACATCCGCATGGTAGAGAAGGGCACCCTGCGTACCTTCGGTAAGGACGTCGCCCCGGTATCGGCATTCTTCTCCGCGTTCATGTCGATCCTGATCTACTTCATGTGGCACTTCATCGGTCGCTGGTTCTCCAACGAACGGTTCCTGCAGGCCACCTGATCGTCACGATCGGGCCCGCGCAAGACCTATGTGAGAGAGCGTCCGGCCGGGTGACTGGCCGGCGAGAGACCCAACAGCAAGAACTCGAAAGAGGAGAGATCATGAAAACAATAAAGGACCGGATTGCAAAATGGTCTGCAATCGGACTGCTGTCCGCCGTGGCAGCGACCAGCTTCTACGCCCCGAACGCTGCCGCCCACGGTGAGAAATCGCAGGCCGCGTTCATGCGTATGCGTACCATCCACTGGTACGATCTGACCTGGTCGAAAGAGAAAGTCAAAATCAACGAAACCGTGGAAATCAAAGGCAAGTTCCACGTGTTCGAAGGCTGGCCGGAAACGGTCGACGAACCGGATGTCGCGTTCCTCAACGTCGGCATGCCGGGCCCGGTGTTCATCCGCAAGGAATCGTACATCGGCGGTCAGCTGGTGCCGCGTTCGGTGCGCCTGGAAATTGGCAAGACCTACGACTTCCGGGTTGTTCTCAAGGCCCGTCGTCCGGGTGACTGGCACGTCCACACCATGATGAACGTCCAGGGCGGCGGTCCGATCATCGGCCCCGGCAAGTGGATCACCGTGGAAGGCTCCATGAGCGAGTTCCGGAACCCCGTCACCACCCTGACCGGGCAGACGGTGGACCTGGAGAACTACAACGAAGGCAACACCTACTTCTGGCATGCCTTCTGGTTCGCCATCGGCATTGCCTGGATCGGCTACTGGTCGCGCCGACCGATCTTCATCCCCCGTCTGCTGATGGTGGATGCAGGCCGTGCGGACGAACTGGTGTCCACCACCGACCGCAAGGTGGCGATGGGCTTCCTGGCCGCCACCATCCTGATCGTGGTCATGGCCATGTCCAGCGCCAACAGCAAGTACCCGATCACCATCCCGCTGCAGGCCGGCACCATGCGTGGCATGAAGCCGCTGGAAATGGCAGCGCCGACGGTTTCGGTGAAAGTGGAAGACGCCACCTACCGGGTGCCGGGTCGCGCCATGCGGATGAAGCTCACCATCACCAACCACGGCAACAGCCCGATCCGGTTGGGTGAGTTCTACACCGCGTCGGTACGTTTCCTGGATTCCAGCGTCTACAAGGACACCACCGGCTATCCGGAAGACCTGCTGGCCGAAGACGGCCTGAGCGTCAGCGACAACAGCCCGCTGGCTCCGGGTGAGACCCGCACGGTCGACGTCACCGCGTCGGACGCAGCGTGGGAAGTGTATCGTCTGTCCGACATCATCTACGATCCGGACAGCCGTTTCGCCGGTCTGTTGTTCTTCTTCGACGCAACGGGCAACCGTCAGGTCACCCAGATCGACGCACCGCTGATCCCGTCGTTCATGTAATCGCTCACGGGGAAGTCCTTCGGGGCTTCCCCTCGGCGGTAAAGGTAAAAGCAAAAACCCCCGGCCGGCAACGGCTGGGGGTTTTTGTTTCATGAAGCCGGGGAGTGCGCGATCAGGGTTCTAGAGCCGTCCGGCCGCACCGGTCACGTGCGAATTGCCAAGCGACTCGCCCACTACGCGATCCGCGAGCGAGCGCCCAGCGCAAGGCCTCTGCGCGGATGTCGATCCAATTGGTTCTTAGTTCAGGGGTTCCCAGCTTTTCCAGCCAGTATTCGACCGTCGTCAAATAATCGTCCTGGGAGAATGGATGGAACGATATCCACAAGCCAAACCGCTCGGATAGCGAAATTTTCTCCTCGACCGAATCGCTGTGGTGGATTTCATTTTCAGCGCGACGCGCTTCCAGGTTTTCCGCCATATATTCCGGCAACAGATGCCGCCGGTTGGATGTGGCGTAAATCAGCAGATTGGCGCTCAATACACTCGTAGAACCATCCAGCACCGATTTCAAGGCCTTGTAGCCGGGTTCTTCGCTTTCGAATGACAAATCGTCGGAAAATAGAATGAAGCGCTCGGGGCGATCGTGAATATACTCGAGTATGTCCGGCAATTCCGCAAGACGGTTTTTGTCCACTTCTATCAGGCGGAGTCCGGATTCGGCGTAATCGTGGAGCAGCGCCTTGACTAGGGACGATTTTCCAGTTCCCTTTGAGCCCCAGAGCAGCGCGTTGTTGGCAGGCAAGCCCTGGAGAAACTGCCGGGTATTGCGTTCGAGCGCCGCTTTTTGGCGATCAATGCACAACAGGTCGCAGAGGCCGATGTCGTGCGGTCGCCGCACAGGCTTCAAAGATGGTCCGCAGCCGCTTCCGCTCCACCGATACGCCACGTACGTCCAATCAATAGGTGAGGGAACTGGCGGAGCGAGGCGTTCCACGGCGTCTGCCAGCCTTTGCAATTCCGCCAGCAGATTGGTGCGGTCCGGTATCATGCGATGCTTGGTTCAAGCGTCAATTCGCTTGTACTTGATCCGATGCGGAGTGCTCCCTTCCTCGCCAAGACGGCGGCGGCGATCCGCTTCGTAATCGGCGTAGTTGCCTTCGAACCAGACCACTTCGCTTTCCCCTTCGAACGCAAGGATGTGGGTGGCTATGCGATCCAGGAACCAACGGTCATGGGAAATCACCACTACGCAGCCGGGAAAGTCCAGCAGGGCATCTTCCAAAGCCCGTAGCGTTTCGACATCGAGGTCGTTGGTGGGTTCGTCAAGCAGCAGGACATTGCCGCCGCTGCGGAGCAGCTTGGCGAGGTGGACCCGGTTGCGTTCGCCGCCCGAGAGTTCGCCGATGCGTTTCTGCTGGTCCGAACCCTTGAAGTTGAAACGTCCCACGTAGGCGCGCGACGGCGTTTGGTAGGCTCCCACCGTAATCATGTCGAGACCGTCGGAAATTTCTTCCCAAACGGTTTTGCTGTCGTCCATATGTTCACGGAACTGCTCCACGTAGGCCAGTTTGACCGTTGGGCCGATGCGGATGGAGCCCAGGTCGGGCGAATCAAAACCGGCGATCATGCGGAACAGCGTGGTTTTGCCGGCGCCGTTGGGTCCGATCACGCCGACGATGCCCCCCGGTGGAAGCCGGAAGCTCAGATTTTCGACCAGAATACGTCCCTTGAATCCCTTGCATACGTCTTCGAATTCAACGACGAGGTCACCGAGGCGAGGGCCCGGCGGAATATAGATTTCTTTGGTTTCGTTCCGTTTCTGCACATCGCTCTGGCTCAGTTCCTCGAACTTGGCCAGACGTGCCTTGCTTTTGGCATGGCGGCCTTTCGGGTTGGATCTTACCCATTCGAGTTCCGCCTTCATGGCCTTCATGCGGGCGGTTTCCTGCTTTTCTTCCATCTCCAGCCGGGCTTCCTTTTGCTCCAGCCAGGAGGAGTAATTGCCTTCCCAGGGAATTCCGCGGCCCCGGTCGAGTTCGAGAATCCAGCCGGCCACGTTGTCCAGGAAATAACGGTCGTGGGTAACGGCCACGACCGTTCCATTATAGTCGTGGAGAAACCGTTCCAGCCAAGCCACGGACTCCGCGTCGAGATGATTGGTTGGCTCGTCGACCAACAACATGTCTGGGTTGGACAGCAGCAGGCGGCACAGGGCAACGCGGCGGCGCTCGCCTCCGGAGAGTTTGGTGACGTCGGCATCCCAGTCGGGAAGTCTTAATGCGTCGGCGGCGATTTCGAGTTTTCGGTCCAGTTCCCATGCGCCGGCAGCATCGATCTTGTCCTGGAGTTCGGCCTGTTCGGCAAGGAGCTTGTCGAAGTCCGCATCCGGGTCGGCGAAGGCGTTGCTGATTTGGTTGAATCGATCCAGGAGGGCTTTGGTCTCGGCGACGCCGTCCTCGACGTTTCCCCGCACCGTTTTCGCCGGATCGAGCTGGGGTTCTTGCGCCAGGTAGCCGATCTTGATGCCGGATTGCGGCCGCGCCTCCCCGTCGTACTCCGTGTCGACGCCCGCCATGATGCGAAGGAGGGTAGATTTGCCCGCGCCGTTGAGGCCGAGTACGCCGATCTTGGCGCCCGGGAAGAAGGAGAGGGAGATGTTTTCCAGGATCGTCCGCTTGGGGGGAACGATCTTGGAAACCCGGTTCATGGTGTAAATATATTGTGCCATTTTGAGTGCGTTATGGGACTTCCGATCATAGTATTATTTCACGTTCGCGCCCGTGAGTGACAGGCTTGCTTGAGAAGAGAGGACAGCGGATGAACGCCGAATTCAGCGTGCGTGTACATTCGAGACTGGCAGAGTTGCCGGCGAAGCTGTGGGACACATTTGGCAGTCCCGATGCACCTCTGAGCCACGAATTTCTCTCGGCGCTGGAGGAGGCCGGGTGTCTGGGTGAAGCCGTCGGCTGGATTCCCATGCACCTCTCGTTCGCTGCGACGGGTAGCGCCTCCCCATTCGCCGCCATGCCCGCCTACGTCAAGACCAATTCGTTCGGTGAATTCGTATTCGATTGGGCATGGGCCGAAGCGTATTCGCGGGCCGGCTTGGCATATTACCCGAAGTGGGTTATAGCGTCGCCCTTCACGCCTGTCACGGGGCGGCGTCTGCTGGCGCCTGCGGCGGTGCCGGAATCCTTACGAGAGGTGATGCTGGAGCGCGCCGTCACGGCGGGTGAGTCCGCTGGCGTATCGTCCATGCATTGGCTGTTCTGTACCGATCCGGTGCTGCTTGAAGCGCCGATGCTCGTTCAGCGCATGGGATGCCAGTTCCACTGGAATAACGCCGGTTATAGAGATTTCGCGGATTTTCTGGACCGATTCAATGCGAAAAGGCGAAAGGAGCTGAAACGGGAGCGGCGTCAGGTCCTCGAAGCCGGGATAGAAATCGAAAGGGTCTCCGGAAACGACGTGGACGCTGACACCTGGAACCGGTTTCATGCTCTGTACCGGCGCACATTCGACAAGCATGGCAACTATCCCGCCTTGAGTTCGGGCTTTTTTCAACGCATCGGCGAGACCATGGGCGAAAAGATCATGCTCGTCGTCGCGAGGCGGAAGTCCGATCTGATCGCCGCCGGGTTTTTTCTCGTGGGCGACGACACCTTGTACGGGCGCTACTGGGGGGCTTCGGAGGACGTGCCTTCGCTCCATTTCGAGGTTTGCTACTATCAGGGCCTGGAGTTTTGTCTTGAACGGGGTTTCAGTTGTTTCCAGCCCGGTGCGCAGGGCGAACACAAGGTCAGCCGCGGCTTTGAACCTGTGCCGACCTGGTCGGCGCATTGGATCGCCGATTCGCGTTTGCGGGTGGCCATTGCGCGTCACGTCGAAGCCGAGCGTCTGCATGTGGAAAGTTACATGCGGGCGCTCGAGTGTCGACTGCCGTTCAAATTGGAATCCGGATGCTGACGCTCATCGACCCTAACGACGAGCGGCAGGCGTTCCCGCCAATCGACAGCGCATTGAAGGAGCCGAACGGTCTCCTTGCGGTCGGCGGTTCGTTGAGTTCTGCTCGCCTGGAACTCGCGTATCGGCACGGGATATTTCCCTGGTACGGCGACGGCGATCCGATTCTATGGTGGTCGCCCGACCCCCGGCTGGTGCTGTTTCCGGGAAATCTGCGGATTTCCCGGAGTCTGCGCAAGACGCTGAGTCGGCGGATATTTCAATTCAGCTTCGATCGGGCGTTTGGGGCGGTGATAGCGGCATGCGCGGAGCCGCGTGGGAAATCGGAAGGAACTTGGTTGACTGACGACATGCGGTCGGCCTACATCGATTTCCATCGCGCCGGTTTTGCACACTCTTTCGAGGCTTGGCAGGACGGCTGTCTGGTGGGAGGGCTATATGGAGTGGCGATGGGGCGGGTCTTTTACGGAGAGTCGATGTTTCACCGAGTGACGGACGCCTCAAAGGCGGCGCTGGCGTTCGCAGTGGCCTGCCTGTCTAGCTGGAATTACCGACTGATAGATTGCCAAGTTTACACTTCGCATCTTGCCGGCCTGGGAGCTTTCACCATTCCGCGCAGCGAATTTCAGGCCTTGGTGTCCGATTATTCGCAAATGTCCGTAAATCCAGAAGCCTGGAGGCATGCGCCGGGGGAGTTTCCTTGAACCCTGAGCGCATGGAGCTTTGGACGGGCCCTGACCATCCATGCAGCTACTTGCCGGGGCGGGACGCGCGTTTTGCTTATATTTCACCGGATCGGCCGCTTTCCCCACAAAGGTACCGAGCGCTGTTGGAGCAGGGGTTCCGGCGCAGCGGGAACTGGGTGTACCGGCCCTGCTGTATCGGCTGCAGCGCCTGCGTCCCGGTGCGCCTTCCCGTGAAGGATTTTCAGTTGACTCGCGGTCAACGGCGTATTCTCAGGCGGAATGCAGACATCGAGATTCATGTTTCCGCCGCTCGCTTCGACGAACGGCAGTTTCAGCTTTATGTCCGATATCTGGCTGCGCGGCATCCACCCGACACGCCGGTCTCGCGAGACGACTATTGGTCGTTCCTGGGGAGTTCGTGGGCGGAAACCCGCTTCGTGGAGTTTCGCTCACACTCGGAATTGCTAGGCGTTGCGGTCGTCGACCATGTGCCCGGAGCCATGTCAGCCGTCTACACCTTTTTCGACCCGGACGCCGCAGAGCGAAGTCCGGGCTCACTGGCCATCTTGTGGCAGATATTGGAGGCCCGGCGGCTGGGACGGGACTGGCTTTATCTTGGCTATTGGATAGACGGCTGTCGCAAGATGGAATACAAGGCGAAGTACCTGCCCTTGGAGGCGCTTATCGCGGATCGATGGTGCAGATTCGAGGTGGATGAGCCCCTGCCTTCGAGCATGCTATAATCTGAAAAATTTTTTACCCTGCGAACAGATGTCGAAAGAAGATCATATCGAAATGGAAGGCAAGGTGATCGAAACCCTGCCGAATACGACTTTCCGCGTTCAACTGGATAACGGGCATGTGGTCATCGCCCATATTTCCGGAAAGATGCGGAAAAACTATATCCGGATTCTGACCGGCGACCGCGTCAAGGTCGAACTCACGCCGTACGACCTGAGCAAGGCTCGTATCACCTTCCGCCATCGCTAGCGCCAGCCCGTGATCACACGGGCTCGGCGGCTTTCTGGCGCGTTTCGTAGGTAAAAGTCAGCCTGTCCGCTGAAGCGCCGACGCGCACCGTACCTCCGTGTGCCAAGCGGCCGAACAGGATTTCTTCGGCCAGCGGCTTCTTGATGTTTTCCTGAATCACGCGGGCCAACGGACGGGCGCCCATTTTCGGGTCGAAGCCGTACTCGGCCAGCCACGCTCGTGCGTCCGGGTCGATGGCCAAGGCTACCTGCTTCTCGGCCAACTGGGCTTCGAGCTCGAAAATAAATTTGTCCACCACATGCCCGATCGTTTCCGTGCTGAGCGGGTTGAACTGGATGATCGCATCGAGCCGGTTTCTGAACTCGGGCGAGAATATCCGCTCGATCGCTTTCAGGCTGTCCGTCGAGTGGTCTTGCAGTGTGAACCCTATCGACGGACGGGTCCCCTCGAAGGCGCCGGCATTGGTCGTCATGACCAGGATGATGTTGCGGAAATCTGCCTTGCGACCGTTGTTGTCTGTCAGCGTACCGTGATCCATCACCTGTAGAAGCAGGTTGAAGACGTCAGGGTGCGCTTTTTCGATCTCGTCGAGCAACAGCACTGCGTGCGGATGCTTGTTGATGGCTTCGGTCAGGAGGCCGCCCTGGTCGAACCCTACATAGCCCGGCGGTGCGCCGATCAGTCGCGACACGGTATGTCGCTCCATGTATTCGGACATGTCGAAGCGGATCAGCTCTACGCCGAGCATATGGGAAAGCTGGCGTGTCACCTCGGTCTTGCCTACGCCGGTAGGGCCGGCCAAGAGGAATGAGCCGATAGGCTTCTGGCCGTCGCGTAGCCCGGCGCGGGACAGCTTGATGGCCGAGGATAATGCGGAAATGGCCTCATCCTGGCCGAAGACCAGCATCTTGAGGTTGGATTCCAGATCGCGCAATTTTTCCTTGTCGTTTGCCGACACGGTCTTGGCGGGAATCCGCGCGATTTTCGAAACGATGTCCTCGATATCGACCGTGCCGATGGTCTTTTTGCGGCGCGAGGGAGGCAGCAGGCGCTGGTTCGCTCCCGCCTCGTCGATGACGTCGATCGCCTTGTCGGGGAGATGGCGGTCGTTGATATACCGGTCTGACAACTCCACCGCAGTGCGAAGTGCAGCGAGGGAATATTTGACGTCATGGTGCTGTTCGAACCGTGTCTTCAGTCCTTTGAGAATCTGGTAGGTTTCTTCGACCGATGGTTCGGGTACATCAATTTTCTGGAAGCGGCGGGCGAGCGCACGGTCCTTCTCGAAGATGCCGCGGTATTCCTGGTAGGTTGTCGAACCGATGCAGCGCAATTCGCCCGAGGCCAGGACCGGCTTGATCAGATTGGACGCATCCATCACTCCTCCCGAGGCAGAGCCAGCGCCGATGATGGTGTGGATCTCGTCGATGAACAGGATTGCGTTCGGCTCTTTCTTGAGTTGTGCCAGGAGCGACTTCAGGCGCTTCTCGAAATCGCCGCGGTACTTGGTTCCCGCCACCAAGCTGCCGAGATCCAGCGAATAGATCGTGCTGTCCTTGAGCACTTCAGGCACGTCGTTTTCGACGATTTTCTTCGCCAGACCTTCGGCGATGGCAGTCTTGCCCACCCCGGCTTCGCCGACGAACAGCGGATTGTTCTTCCTTCTACGGCATAGCACCTGGACGGTGCGTTCCAGTTCGTCCTTGCGGCCGATGAGGGGGTCGATTTTCCCGCGCCGGGCGGATTCGTTAAGGTTGGTGGCGAACTTTTCGAGCGGGTTGGCGCTGCCTCCGCTTTCGGTGTCGTCGGCTTCGGATGCGGCGCCCCTCGATGCGCCTTCAGCTTCATCCCGCACCTTGGAGATGCCATGAGAAATGAAGTTCACCACGTCAAGGCGGGTGATGTCCTGTTTGTGCAGCAGGTAAACGGCGTGCGAGTCCTGTTCGCTGAAGATCGCGACCAGGACGTTGGCACCGGTGACCTCCTTTTTCCCGGAGGATTGCACGTGGAAGGCCGCGCGCTGGAGTACCCGCTGGAAACCCAGCGTAGGCTGGGTGTCGCGCTTGACGCCAGCCGGAATCAGTGGCGTGGTCTCATCCAGGAATTCGTTCAATTCGGTGCGTAGCAGGTCAAGATTGCCGCCGCAGGCTCGCAGGACTTCAATGGCGGCGCCGTTGTCGAGCATAGCCAGCAGCAGGTGCTCCACGGTGATGAACTCATGGCGCTTCTCGTATGCTGTACGGAAGGCTGAATTCAGTGATTGTTCGAGTTCTTTGCTCAACATAGCGGAACCTGCTCGAGACTGGTGAAAAATTACGCTTCTTCCATGGTGCAGAGGAGAGGATGCTGGTTCTGGCGCGCATGGGCATTCACCTGCTGTACCTTGGTTTCCGCCACATCCTTGGAAAATACCCCGCACACCCCCACGCCCCGCGTGTGAACATGCAGCATTACCTGCGTCGCTTTCTCTCCGTTCATGCCGAAAAACTGTATCAGTACCTGAACGACGAACTCCATCGGGGTGAAATCATCATTCAACAGCATGACTTTGTACAGCGGTGGGCGCTTGACTTTCGGTTGGGCTTCCTGGAGCGCCAACCCGTCGCCCGAGCCGTGATCCGATTCCTGAGACATCTGTCCGTCGTTCCCACGAGAAAATGTTTGTCTTTGCTATGAATATGGGCCGAAATTTCCCGAGATCAAGCCAGCGGGCACCGTCAGCACCGCCGGAGCGCATCCCTCTGGTCCAGATAGGGCAACTGCCGCGGGAGGATCCACATTTCGTACATCGAGACCACCCACATGAACACGAAAGCCATCGCGAGGCCCCCGCCGCCCATGACGACGAGAAGGGCGAAATGGCGGTCGAGTTTCGTAAGCCACCAGGACGCGATGTCCAGCAACAGGAAAATATACGGCATGAGGATGGCCGAGCATTTGAGCTTGCAGGGTACTCCGGAAGCTAAGGCGAAAATCATGCCGACGAACATGAAAATGAAAGCGATGCCGAACATGTGAATGTGCGACACCCGCGTCAATGACGAAAAAGTTGCGCCTTCGTCCGACTGTGCCCGCGCCTTGACGCTGTCGTAGCGGGTGAAATCCGGCAAGCCGCTGTCGGCATTGTGACAAACGGTACAATGCGCTTCGAACAGCGGCCTGATCTGCCTGGTGTAAGCGTTTTCGTCGGCACCGTCCCGAACCCATTGGATAATCTGAAACCGTACCGCGTCCGGCGCATTGGCCTTCATCGAGCCGTTGAGCTTAGCCTCCAGCACCGAGCCCGAGCGGTTGCCGTAATAGCTGTAGACGATATCCTCGATTGACAGTCCGAACTTGCCATCGGCCATGCCATGCGTAAATAAGATCTGCACCATCGCCAAGCCGTAGCCGATTGCGACGACGATCAAATAACCGGAAAATAACAACTTGATCGATGTGCCCAAGTTGCTCAAGTTCAGCGGCATTCCCGCGGCTCCCACGAATCATCACGAACTTTGCAGGTGAATCCTGCGTCTTAACGGCTTAATAACATACGCGAATTGACAACTCAATTCGCTTCCAACTGAAAACAGTATGCAAAATTTGGAAACCCCGGCGGACGGCCGTCCTCGGGTCACGGTAGCCGCCGTCATCGAACGCGATGGCCGTTTTCTATGCGTGGAGGAACGCGCCGGTGTCTCCTCTGAACTCGTCATCAACCAGCCGGCGGGCCACGTCGAAGCGGCGGAGTCCGTGGTCGAGGCGGCCGTCCGCGAAACCCTTGAAGAAACCGGCTGGCGCTTGGTGCCCGAGGCGGTGACCGGTATCTATCTCTGGCGCCATCCGGAATCTGGCAGGAGCTTCCTGCGCATCGCCATTACCGGGAGCGCTTCGGCGCCTGAGGGCGAGGTGCGGCTGGACGAGGGCATCGAGCGGGCGGTATGGCTGAGCCGGGAGGAACTGCTGCGCGAACGGGAGCGCCACCGCAGTCCGCTGGTGTTGCACACGGTGGAGGACTACCTCCGCGGCGAGCGGCATCCGCTCAGCCTCCTGAAGCACATGCTCGGCTGAGACGGACATGAAGCCGCATGTGATCGTTGGCATGTCGGGCGGGGTGGATTCGTCCGTCACGGCTTTGCTGCTGCTCCAGCAGGGCTATCGCGTCAGTGGCCTATTCATGAAGAACTGGGAGGAGGATGACGGGACCGACTACTGCACGGCGGTACAGGATTTCGCCGACGCCAGGCAGGTGTGCGAGCGTTTAGGGATCGAACTGCATGCGGTGAATTTCGCCGCGGAATATTGGGACGACGTGTTCGAGGTGTTCCTGAGCGAATACCGGGCCGGCCGGACGCCGAACCCCGACATCCTCTGCAACAAGCAGATCAAGTTCAAGGCCTTCCTCGATTATGCCGAAGACCTGGGCGCCGACCTGATCGCCATGGGCCATTACGCCCGCGTGGTGGAGGAGGGCGGTCGGTTTCAACTCCTCAAGGGGCGCGACGCCGGCAAGGACCAGAGCTATTTCCTTTACACGCTGCAGCAGGAGCAGCTCGCCCGCACCTTATTTCCGCTGGGCGAGTTGCACAAGACCGAGGTGCGTGCGCTGGCCACACAGGCCGGTTTCGCCAACGACGCCAAGAAGGACAGCACCGGCATCTGTTTCATCGGCGAGCGGCGCTTCAAAGACTTTCTGGAACGGTATATGCCCGCCCAGCCGGGCGAGATTCGCACGCCGGAAGGCATACTGCTCGGCCGCCACGACGGCCTGATGTACTACACGCTGGGCCAGCGTTCCGGCCTCGGCATTGGCGGCACCAAGGACGGCGGACAGGAGCCTTGGTATGTACTGGACAAGGATCTGGCCAACAACGTGCTGGTGGTGGGGCAAGGCCACGATCATCCGCTGCTCTACCGGGAAGGACTGGAGGCCGGCCGGCTCGACTGGGTCGACGGCTCCGGCCCCGCCGCCGGCGAGGCGCTGCGCTGCGCCGCCAAGATCCGCTACCGCCAGAGCGACCAGGATTGCCGTATCCGCATCATCGGCGAAGACCGCCTGGAGGTCGTGTTCGACCGGCCCCAGCGCGCCGTCACTCCCGGCCAGTCGGTCGTGTTTTACCAGGGCGACCGCTGCCTCGGCGGCGGCGTTATCGACCTGACCTTCAATACGGCTTCGAAGGCCGAAGCCGCGTAAGACTTAAGAGCTAAAGGAAAACCATGAATTCCATCAAGGCATTATCGCCGGTAGACGGGCGTTACGCCGACAAGGCCGACGCCCTCCGCAACACCTTCAGCGAATACGGGCTCATCCGGTTCCGGGTCCTGGTCGAGCTGCGCTGGCTGGAGGCGCTGGCGGCCGAGCCCGCGATCGCCGAGGTTCCTGCTTTGAGCGGCGAGGCGCGCGATCGTCTGAACCGGATCGCGAATGAATTCGGCGAACAAGAGGCCGAGCGTGTCAAGACCATCGAGCGGACCACCAACCACGACGTCAAGGCGGTCGAATATTTCCTGAAGGAGCAGATCAAGGGTTGTGCCGAGTTGGAGCGGATCGCCGAATTCATCCATTTCGCCTGCACCTCGGAGGACATCAATAATCTCGCCTACGGCCTGATGGTGAAGGAGGCCCGCGACACGGTCCTGCTGCCCGAAATGGACAAGCTGATTGCCGCGGTACGCGAGCGGGCGCATGCCTATGCCGGCCAGCCGATGCTTTCGCGGACGCATGGGCAGCCGGCGACGCCCACCACGGTGGGCAAGGAATTCGCCAACGTTGCCGCCCGTCTGGCGCGGCAGCGCGACCAAATCGCCGCGGTGGCGCTGATGGGCAAGATCAATGGCGCGGTCGGCAACTTCAACGCCCACGCCGTCGCTTACCCCGAAGTCGACTGGCCCAAACTGGCGCAAGGCTTCGTCGAGTCGCTGGGGCTCGCCTGGAATCCCTACACCATCCAGATCGAGCCGCACGACTATCTGGCCGAGCTTTCCCATGCCCTCGGCCGCTTCAACACCGTGCTGATCGACTTCGACCGCGACGTCTGGGGTTACATCTCGCTGGGCTTCTTCAAGCAGAAGACCGTGGCCGGCGAAGTGGGCTCCTCTACCATGCCGCACAAGGTCAACCCGATCGATTTCGAGAATTCGGAAGGCAACCTCGGCCTCGCCAACGCGCTGTTCTCGCATTTCGCCGAGAAGCTGCCGATCTCCCGCTGGCAGCGCGACCTGACCGATTCCACGGTGCTGCGCAACCTCGGCGTGGGTTTCGCCCATGTGCTCATCGCGCTCAGTTCCACTTTGAAAGGCCTGGGCAAGCTGGAGCTCAATCCGCAGGTGCTGGAGGCCGATCTCGACGGCAACTGGGAGGTGCTGGCGGAGGCGATCCAGACCGTCATGCGCCGCTACGGTGTGGAGCAGCCCTACGAGAAGCTCAAGGCTCTGACCCGAGGCCAGCGGGTGGATGCCGCCGGCATGCGGACCTTCGTCGAGACCCTGGAAATCCCGGAAGAAGCGCGCCGCCGCTTGGCCGAACTGGCCCCGCGCGGCTACATCGGCTACGCTGAAACCTTCGCCAAAGCCATCTGAGCCCATGTCCGCATTCCGATACCTGTTCGCACTGCCTCTGCTGTTCTTAGGGTTCGCCGCCTCGGCGGAGGTCACGCCGCAGAGCCGGCTGAAGACCTTCCTCGATTCCGCCCGCACCCTGCAGGCCGAGTTCACCCAGGTCCAGCTCGACGAAAGCGGGCGGCCCAAGCAGGAGAGCAAGGGTACCTTCTATCTGCAGCGGCCCGGCAAGTTCCGCTGGGACTACGCCAAGCCTTATCACCAGGAAATCGTGTCCGCCGGCGGCAGGGTCTGGTTCTATGACGTCGATCTGGAGCAGGTCACGGCGAAGAGGCTCGGCCAGGCCGTGGGCTCGACGCCGGCACTGCTGCTGAGCGGCGAGATGGCGCTGGAGGACAACTTCACCATCGAGGACCAGGGCGCAGACGAAGGCATGTTCTGGATCAAACTGGTGCCCAAGTCGGAAGAGGGCGGATTCCGCTACGTACTGATCGGGCTTGAGGGCGACAAGCTCGCCGGCATGGAGCTGAGCGACAATTTCGGCCAGTTGACCCGCATCTATTTCTCCAATCTCCGGACCGGCGTTGCGCTGGATCCCAAGCTGTTCCAGTTCAGCCCGCCGGCCGGGGTGGACGTGTTCGAGGACAAGTAGCCTGCGGTGTTTGCAGATATCTCCCAGCCGCTGGCCGACCGGCTGCGTCCCCGGACGCTGGACGAGTACATCGGCCAGACCCATCTCATCAATCCGGGCCGGCCCCTGTACGAATCGATCCGGCGCGGCCGCATCCATTCGATGATTTTCTGGGGTCCGCCTGGTACCGGCAAGACGACCCTGGCGCGGCTGGTCGCCCGCCATGCCGACGCCGAGTTCCTGTCGGTCTCGGCGGTGCTGTCGGGGGTGAAGGAAATCCGCGAAGCATTGGCGCAGGCGGCGAAATTCAAAGCCGCCGGACGCAGCGCCATCCTGTTCGTCGACGAGGTGCACCGCTTCAACAAGTCGCAGCAAGACGCGTTCCTGGCCCACGTCGAGGACGGCACGGTGAGCTTCATCGGCGCCACCACCGAAAATCCCTCGTTCGAGGTCAACAGCGCCTTGCTGTCGCGGGCCCGGGTGTATGTACTGAAGGCACTGGCCGAGGCCGATTTGCTGGGCGTCATCGAGCGCGCGTTGTCGGATACGGATCGGGGCCTGGGCCGGCAGGGGTTGGACATGCCCGAGCCGGTGCGCTTGGCCTACGTCCGCGCCGCCGACGGCGACGCCCGGCGCTTGTTGAACCTGCTGGAAATCACTGCGGACCTGCTGGACGAGGGGCAGACCACGGTGAGCGAGGAGATCGCCCACCAGGTCCTGTCGTCGGGAAGCACGCGCCGCTTCGACAAGCAGGGCGAGGAGTTCTACAACCAGATTTCCGCCTTGCACAAATCGGTGCGCGGCAGTTCGCCCGATGCCGCGCTGTATTGGCTGTGCCGGATGCTGGACGGCGGCTGCGATCCGCTCTATCTGGCCCGGCGCCTGGTCAGGATCGCCTCGGAGGACATCGGCAACGCCGACCCCAAGGCGCTGGAACTGTGCCTGAACGCCTGGGCTGCCCAGGAGCGCCTGGGCAGCCCGGAAGGCGAGCTGGCCCTGGCGCAGGCGGTGGCCTATCTGGCGGTCGCCCCCAAGAGCAACGCGGTCTACGAGGCTTACAAGGCCGCCCGTGCCGATGCCGCCCAGTCCGGCAGCCTGCCGGTACCCCTGCATCTGCGTAACGCGCCGACCGGGCTGATGAAGAGCCTGGATTACGGCACGGAATACCGCTACGCGCACGACTACGCCGACGCCTATGTGCCGGGCGAAAACTATTTCCCCGACGAGCTGGGGCGGCGGGAGTATTACCGGCCGGTCAACCGCGGCATGGAGATCAAGATCGCCGAGAAGCTGGAGCGCCTCAAGACCCTGGACAAGGAGGCAGGCAAGCGGTGAGCGCTGCCGCCAGCCTTTCTCCGGCTTCCCGAAGCCTGCTGACGCTGCTGGCGGACGGCGGTTTCCATTCCGGCGCGGCCATCGCGGCGAGCGCCGGTTGCAGCCGCGCCGGCATTTGGAAGCGCATCGAGGAATTGCGCGCCCTGGGGGTGGAAGTACACGCCGTTCCCGGCACGGGCTACCGCCTGGCGCATCCGCTGGAGCTGCTGGACGGAGAAACGATCGCGGGCGCCTTGACCGGCGCGGCCGCGGAATCCGTCGGCGGCTTTGAAATTCATCATCAGCTCGATTCCACCAACAGCCATCTGATGCGCCGGGCCGCCGAGGGCGCGCCCACCGGTACCGTCTGCCTGGCCGAGCGGCAGACCGCGGGCAAGGGGCGGATCGGGCGGGACTGGGTGTCGCCGCTGTCCGGCAACGTCTATCTCTCGCTGCTGTGGCGGTTCAGCAGGGCCGGGTTTTCCGGGCTCAGCCTCGCAGTGGGCGTGGCCGTCGTACGGGCCTTGCGGGCACAGGGCATCGCCGATCCGGCGCTCAAATGGCCGAACGACATCCTGTGGTCGCGCCGCAAGCTGGGCGGCATCCTGATCGAGGTGACGGGCGAGGCCAACGGCCAGTATGCCGTGGTGATCGGGATCGGCCTCAACGTGAATCTGCCTGACCGCCACGCCGGGGCGATCGACCAGGACTGGATCGACCTGGCGCGAATTCCGGGGGGCGCGGGCGTATCGCGCAATCGGCTGATCGCCGAAATGCTCAACGAATTGGCACCGATGCTGGCGGATTACGAAACGACCGGGCTTGCGCCGTATCTCGACGAATGGCGCCGCTACCACGGCTTCGAAGGCGCGCAGGCCAGCGTGCAGCAGGGCAACTGGGTGCGGACGGGCCGGATCGTCGGCGTCTCCGCGGAAGGCCTGCTGATGCTGGTGTGCGAGGACGGCAAAGTCCGCGAATTCGCATCCGGCGACGTGCGGGTGAGGCCGCTGTGAAGCTGCTGATCGACATCGGCAACTCGCGGGTGAAATGGGCGAGGTCCGAGCCGGGACAGTGCGTCTTTGGCGGGGCCTTTGCCACGGATGCATTCAGCCTGGTGGACGCGTGCGAACGTCAGATGGCGGAGCTGGCGCGGCCGGAGGCCGTGCTGGCATCCAACGTTGCCGGCGAACGGGTGGGCGAGGTGCTCGCGGGTTGGATGTCGGCCCGCTGGGGCGTGCCGGTCCGCTTCGTACGCAGCGAGGCCTCGGCCCTTGGAGTCGTCAACGCCTATGTGAACCCTGCCCAATTGGGCGTCGATCGTTGGCTCGGCCTGATCGGAGCCTGGCGGATACGTCGAGATGCCTGCTGCATCGTCAGCGCCGGCACCGCCTTGACCGTCGACTTGCTGGACGCGGAGGGCAGGCACCGGGGCGGTGTGATCGGCCCCGGTTTGGCGATGATGCGTACCGCCCTCGCGTCCCTGGAGGCCTTGGGGGGAGCGGCGGAAAGCGGGGATGGCTTTTTCTGCAACAGCACCGGGCTCGCGCTGTCCAGCGGCATTCTCCATTCCGCCGTGGGTTTGATACGGGAGTCCTTGGGCCGGGCGGCAGCGCTCCTGGGGGCCGAGCCCGAACTGGTGCTGAGCGGCGGCGATGCCGAAACGCTCCGCCCTCACATCGAGGCTCCGGTCCGGCTGGTGCCCCACCTCGTCCTTGAAGGTTTGCACGCCTTAGCAGAGCGATCGACATGAGATTCCTTTTCTACTTCCTCCTCGTCGCCAACGTGGCTTTCTTCTTCTGGAGCCTGGGGCATCGGGATACCAAGCGGCACGTCGACGTCAAGGCCGTTGAGGCGGCCGGGAGATTGTTGTTGCGTTCGGAGGTTGCGGACGTTCACGGTGAAATCCCGAGTCCGCCGGTAGAGACCCCGCCTCCGGCCAGGGCTGATGTTGCCCTGCCGCCCGGCGAGGGGGCCTGCTATCGTATCGGGCCGTTCGCCGAATCCGCGGAAGCCCGGAAGGTGCTCGGGCTCGTCAAGGAGTGGATCGAAAGAGCGAGCACGACCAGCGAGTCTTCGGAGTCCCTGGACGGCTACTGGCTGCTTTATCCCAAGGCCGAGAACATGGACGAGGCCAAAGGCAACCGCAAGATGCTGATGGACAAAGGCATCAAGGACGTCTGGCTGATTGATAAGGGCGATATGGCCGGCACGATTTCGCTCGGCATTTTCAAGACCCGGGAGGAGGCCGAAACCGAGTTGCTCCGCTTGTCCAAACTCAACGTGCGGGCGCAGATCCGGCCGCGGATCACGCAGTCTGAGACGGTCTGGATACAGTTCGCCTGGGACAAGTCGCCGCTGGAGCTGGACGAGGTCATGATCCAGTTGCGCGGCGAGAATGCAGCGGTATCGATGCCGCCGCTCAGGCTTTGCCCGCCGCCCAAACTTTAACGACGGGCGTAACGGCCAGCGACGAACAGGAAAAACTGGGTGCCGAAGATCAGGTTCGCCAGCACCAGATGCAGCGGCTGCGCGATAGCCGGGAAACCGAGCCGGTCCAGCGTGACGCCGGCGGCGACGGCGGCGGCGACGAGTCCCGCCAAGGCCATTCCGAAACGGGCGTAGAGCGAGCCCGCCGGCAAACCCTTGACCATCTTCCACGCCAGCCACAAGTTGATGCCGAGGATCAAGGCGGAGAAGGACCGGTGGACGTAGAAAATGAGCGGGAAGTTCTCGCGCCACAGGCCGCGGTCGGTCGAGGCGGCTGCGGCCATGACGTCCACCGACTCGCGGATCTGGGTGCCCATGGCGATCTGCAGTAGAGTCATTCCCATGGCGGCCATCAGGACCGTGCGGAAGCGCGGAGGCAGGCGGGTCAGGTCCAAGGTTTCCAAATAACGCCGCTGGGAGCGCGTGACCGCATAGATCAGCAGGCAGACGATGGCGAAGGCCATCAGCATGTGGGCCGTGATCATGACGGGGCGCAGATTGCTGGCGACGACCGCAGAGCCCAGCCAGCCCTGGAAGCCCACCGCCAGGAACACCGCCAGCGCAAGCCAGGTCACGGCCCGGTCAGTCTTCCAGAAGGCGAGGGAGCGGTACAGCGTGGCGATGATCAGCAGGCCGATGCTGACGCCTACCAGCCGGTTGACGTATTCGGTCCAGGTCTTGACCGGGTTGAAGCGGGTGTCGGCATAGCCGCGTTCGGCGTAGATTTCGTGATAATTGGCCGGGAGCTGTGACTCGTCGGTCGGTGGCACCAGCCGGCCGAAGCAGGTCGGCCAGTCCGGGCAGCCCATGCCGGCGCCTGAGGCTCTGACGATGCCGCCTACCATGATCAAAAAATAGACGGCGGCGATGGTGATGATGCCGATGCGGGCGAAGCGGGTAACCGCGGCGGAGTCGGCGGTGGTTTGCATGATGCAATCTCGAAGTCATTTTCCCTCTCCCTTCGGGAGAGGACTGCGGTGAGGGAAGAGGCCGGGCGAATCATAGCACCGGTGCGGTGCGGCGGTAATCGGACCGGCCCTGGATACGGAAATTGCGCCCGGCCGGCCTTGATAAAGAATTCAGGCGTTCATATATGCGCCTTTGGTCCTTCAACAAACTGAGGAGTTTTTCGATGCCGATTTACGAATATCAGTGCAAATCCTGCGGCCACAGTCTCGAAGCCATGCAGAAGATCAGCGATGCGCCGTTGACCGATTGCCCGGCCTGCGGCCGGCCGGACCTGGCCAAGCAGGTCTCCGCCGCCGGTTTTCGGCTCAAGGGCGGCGGGTGGTACGAAACCGATTTCAAGGGCAGCAAGGACAAAAAGAAGAACTTGGCCGGCGATTCCAAGCCGAAGTCGGAAAGCAAGCCGGCGGATAGCGCCGCTGCGTCCAGCAAGCCGGCAGCCAAGGAGGCTTAAGCCGGCTTGCGTTGGCTCAAAGCCAACGCGTAACATCCGAAGTTTTTGAAGTCGATCAACAGAGTTTGAATATGCGCAGTCACCGTTGCGGGGAAGTGAATGAGGGCCTTCTGGGCGAGGAAGTCGAATTGTGCGGATGGGTGCACCGCCGCCGCGATCACGGCGGGGTGATTTTCGTCGATCTCAGGGACCGGGAAGGGCTGGTCCAGGTCGTGTTCGATCCGGACTACCAGGAATCCTTCAAGCTCGCCGAGACGGTCCGCAGCGAGTACGTCATCCGCGTGGTGGGTAAGGTCCGCAGCCGGCCCGAGGGGACGGAGAATCCCAACCTCAAGAGCGGCAAGGTCGAAGTGCTGGCCGGCTCGCTGGAAATCCTCAATCGTTCGGAAACCCCGCCGTTCCCCATCGAAAGCGACATTGAGGTGAACGAGGAGATGCGGCTGCGCTACCGCTACATCGACCTGCGCCGGCCGGTGATGCAGCAGCGCATGCGGATGCGCCGGGACATCACCCGCTTCCTGCGCAATTTCCTGGATCATCATGGCTTCTACGAGATCGAGACGCCGTTCCTCACCAAGGCGACGCCGGAAGGCGCGCGCGACTATCTCGTGCCCAGCCGCACCCATCCGCATTCGTTCTTCGCCCTGCCGCAGTCGCCGCAGCTGTACAAACAGCTGCTGATGATCTCAGGCATGGACCGCTATTACCAGGTCGTGCGCTGCTTCCGCGACGAGGACCTGCGCGCCGACCGCCAGCCGGAATTCACCCAGCTCGATATCGAGACCTCGTTCATGAGCGAGGACCAGATCATGTCTCTCATGGAGGCCATGATCCGCGATCTGTTCCGGGAGACCCTGAACGAGGAACTGCCGGAGCCGTTCCCGCGCATGACCTATGCCGAAGCCATGCGGCGCTTCGCCTCCGACAAGCCGGATTTGCGCATTCCGCTGGAGCTGGTGGACATCGCCGATCTCATGGCCGGGGTAGAATTCAAGGTGTTCGCCGGGCCCGCCGCCGATCCGGAAGGCCGGGTGGTGGCGCTCAAGGTGCCGGGCGGCGGCGACATCTCGCGCAAGGACATCGACGACCTGACCCGCTTCGTCGGCATCTATGGCGCCAAGGGCCTGGCCTATGTCAAGGTGAACGACCTCGGCGCCGGGCTGGAGGGCCTGCAGTCGCCGATCCTCAAGTTCATGCCGGAAGCCACGATTCGCGGCATTCTGGAGCGTACCGAAGCGCAGACCGGCGACCTGATCTTCTTCGGCGCCGATAAGGCGCGCATCGTCAACGAATCCGTGGGCGCGTTGCGGGTGAAGCTGGGTCAGGACCGCGGCTTGGTCGAGCCGGGCTGGCGGCCGCTGTGGGTCACCGATTTCCCCATGTTCGAGTGGGACGAGAAATCCAACCGCTGGATGGCTTTGCATCATCCCTTCACCGCCCCCAACTGCTCCGAGGAAGATCTCAAGCAGAACCCCGGCCAGGCCCTGTCCTGCGCCTACGACATGGTGCTCAACGGCACCGAGATCGGCGGCGGCTCTGTGCGTATCCACCGTACCGAGATGCAGCAGACCGTATTCGGGCTGCTGGGCATCGGCGACGAGGAAGCGCAGCAGAAGTTCGGCTTTCTGCTCAATGCCCTGCGCTACGGCTGTCCGCCCCACGGCGGCCTGGCCTTCGGCATGGACCGCCTGGTCATGCTGATGTCCGGGGCTTCTTCCATCCGCGAAGTCATGGCCTTCCCCAAGACCCAGTCGGCCTGGTGCCCGCTGATCGACGCCCCGGCCCAGGTCAACGACGCCCAGTTGCACGAACTCGGCATCCGTTTGCGGAAAAATCCGGCGGCGGAAGGCGGCAGCGCGCCTTCCACGTGAGGGCGCACTCCGAGGAGAGTAAATATCCCTGGATATACCCGATTCAGGCGGGTCCCTAGGCGGCGCCACCGGTCCTGTGAGAGGTCAGTAATTCTCGCTCCAAGTTGGCAAGGCAGTTCTGGAACGGACGGGTCGTACCCATCCCGCGGGAGACCACCAGGCTGCCCTGCAAGAGCGCTATGGCGCGTTCGGCCCGGAAACGGGCCGTATCCTCATCGAAGCCGGCATCGGTGAGGACGGCGGAAAGCGCTTCGATCCAGGCCTCGAATGCGTTCTTGATCAGGTTCGCGAACGGACCCTGGTCGGCGCGGGGCGACGACAGCATGTTCAGCAGACAAGCCTGTCTGCCGCCGGAATAGAATGCATCGACACTTCTGATCATGGCCCGGATCCGCACTTCCGGTGCTCCCCCCGACTTGAGCGGCGCGAGGATATGCTCGCTCAGCCACGCTTCCGCACGAGCCATCACCTCATGCGCCATCTGTTCCTTGCCGCCGGGGAAACGGTGGTAGAGGCTCGCCTTCTTGAGCCCTGAGGCTTCCGACAGCACGGCAAGCGAAGCGGCCTCATAGCCGACTTCGCGAAAGACATCGCTCAGCCTTTCGAGCAGAGCCGAATCCTCGATCTTAGCGGGTCGCGCCACGACATTTCTCCCTGCAAAGCATTACCTTAGCATATTACCGAACGAACGGTTAATTTGTTCTGGACAAAGGCCGTTGCATCGCATAATATACCGATCGTTCGGTAAAAAAGCCGAATGACACCCAAGATGAGGAGAAACACCATGTCCAAGACCGCCATCGTCATTCTGTCCGATCCGCAGTCCGGCTCCGAGGAAGCACTGGGACGCCTCTTCAACGCATTGTTCGTCGCCTACGAGCTGAAGGAGAAAGGCCAGGAGGTTGCCCTGATCTTCCAAGGCACCGGCACGCGTTGGGTCAGTGAGATCGCCAAGCCCGGCCACCCCGCCCATGGCCTCTACGAAGCCGTCAAGGACGTCGTCGTCGGCGTCTGCGGCGGCTGTGCCGACGTCTTCGGCGCGACCGCCGGCGCCGAAGCGACGGGTCTGCCCCTGTTACGGGAAAGGAACATCGCCGGCATCGCTGGTATCATCGACCTGTCCCGCTATCTCGACGAGGGCTATCGCCTGCTCATGTTCTGAAGTCATCCGTTTGCGCCGCCCTTCAGGGCGGCGCCCCAGGCATATCACGGAGGCCGAAATGCACGATCCTTTCCACCGCGGCGAACGTGCGATCCAAGAGCGGACAGGCGAACGCGACACCGCTCTCAGAAACGGGCGCTTGATATCCGATCGGATTCCAGCGGCCGCGGCGTCATTTGTAGTTCAGCAGCATTACTGTGCGCTCGGTTGGGCCTCGCCTGGCGGCGAACTGTGGGCGAGTTTACTCGCGGGCCCGCCAGGTTTCGCCCGTACCGACCAGAACCGGCAAACTTTGTATCTGCGACCAGGCGACGATGCCGGCACCCCGGCCCGAATGTCCCCCATGGCTGCGATGCGGGAGGGTGATCACCTAAGCGTATTGCTGATCGACTTCGCGACGCGGCGGAGGCTGCGCGTCAACGGCAGGGTCGAGCGGTGCGAGGAAGTGGAGATCGTCCTCGCAATCGATCAGGCCTATCCCCAGTGTCCGAAATACATCCGGAGCAGCCAGCATGGCGGGCGGGTGTCCGATCCTCCGGCGCTGGTGATCCGGGAGGGGGAGACCCTGAGCGACGATCTGATCGAATGGATTCGCGGCGCGGACACGTTCTTCGTAGCCAGCGCCCATCCAGACGGGCCGGCCGATGTTTCGCACCGCGGCGGCAGGCCTGGTTTCGTCAAATTCAAGGACGGCGTACTACGTATCCCCGACTATGCCGGCAACGCCATGTTCAGCACGCTGGGAAATTTCGCGCTCAATCCGCGAGCGGGTCTTGTTTTCGTCGATTTCGAGTCGGACCGCAGGCTTCAGATGACAGGCGATGTCCGCCTCGATCTCGAAGCCGCCGAGCCGGATGGCGAGATTGGCTGCACCGACCGGTGGTGGGAATTCACCCCGCGCAAGTGGGTCGTATCCCCGCTGAACAAGGTCACGCCTCGCGGCTAATCGGCAAATAAACCGCTTCGGCCTCGGCAGGCGATACGTTTCCTATTTTCCCGCCTCGCGCTGACCGGGTCAGACAGTAAATGCAACTATTTGGTTGCTTTATGCAGCGACTGAATCCATACTGCTAACCGCAACAATTGGGTTGCATAAAGGAGACGTCCCATGAGCCATTATCGACAGGGCCTCGTCCTCGAGGCTGACCCCGCCGCAGTTTATGCAGCGCTCACCACGCCCAAGGGCCTGCGCGGCTGGTGGACGCAAAATTGCGACGTCGCGACCGAAGTGGGCGGAATTCTCCGAGTCCGCTTCGGACATAGCTACAAGAACATGTGCATCGAGCGGCTGGAGCCTGGCCACGAAGTGCGCTGGTGCTGCACGGGTGCGCATATCGCCGTCGACCAACTCGCGCAAAAGGACGAATGGGTGGGTACGCATCTGGTCTTTCGCCTGACGCCGGACGGGGAAGAGCGAACACGCCTGGACTTCGAGCACGTCGGCCTCGTACCCGCTTTCCAGTGCTACGACCTGTGCAGCAATGGCTGGCGCCATTACTTGAACAGCCTGCAACAGTTCGTCGAGACCGGCCGCGGCACGCCTCATGAACTCGAGGCTGAATGCGTGAACTGAAACCTGAAAATAAGGAGTGAACCGAACATGAGTACGACCTCAAACACCACCGACCGCATCGAACGCAGTGTCGTCATCAGAGCCCCGCGAGAACGCGTGTGGCGGGCGCTCTCGAACGCGGAAGAATTTGGCACTTGGTTCGGTGCCAACCTGAAGGGACAGACCTTTGCCCCGGGCCAGCGCGTACGCGGCCAGATCACCGTTTGCGGGCACGAGCATGCCTGGTTCGATGTCGTCATTGAGCGCATCGAACCCCAGGATTTGCTCTCCTACCGCTGGCATCCGTACGCCGTCGACCCAGCCGTGGACTACACCGAGGAACAGCCGACGCTCGTGACGTTCACGCTGAAGGACATGCCCGGCAACAGTACGCTGCTGACGATAGTGGAATCAGGCTTCGACCGGGTGCCGCCGCACCGCCGGCTGGAAGCGTTCCGCATGAACAGCCGTGGCTGGGAAGCCCAGTTGAACAACGTCGTGCGCCATGCCAGCGCTTAAGGTCAAGGCAAATGGCATGGGCAAACCCGACGCCGGCCTGCCCGCGATAGTCCAATCGAGCGAAACTCTCGCGAACGTATTTGCGGCGCTGGGCGACCCAACGCGCCTGAAGCTCGTAGCCGTGCTCTGTGCGGGCGGTGCTTTATCGATCGCACAGCTCACAGCGAACACAGAAATCAGCCGGCAGGGTGTGACAAAACATCTTCATGTGCTGGCCGACGCGGGCGTAGTGCGCAACGTGAAGTCGGGACGGGAACGGCTCTGGCAACTGGAACTGGGGCAGATCGAGGAAGCGAAGCGAACGCTCGAGAGGATTGGGAGGGAGTGGGAGGTGGCATTAGGCAAACTCAAGAGATTTGCGGAATCACTCTGATCGGCTCCGCCGCAAGGACCAACCCATACAGAGGGCAATTTGCCCTTGAGTGTTGTGCTGGGTGCCCGGAGGATATCGACTGGGTCAAGGGGATGGTTGAACCGATAGTCATTGGTGTCCTGGATATAATCTGTGCGTGTGCGGCCGGAACGCTTTAGGTGTTCAGTCCATTGGATCGGCTATGGACCGGCGCACCGTCAGGGTGCCTTGGCTACGGCCTTTTCCATCGAGGCAGCGCAGGCGTTACCAGCCGGCTTCCTTCTCCGGGCTCGCGGAAATCTGGTGCAGTGTCAGGTCGGCACCTTCGAATTCCTCCTCCGGAGTCAGCCGCAGGCCGATCAGCATTTTCAAGCTGCCGTAAACGGCGAAGCCGCCGGTCAGGGCGATTGCAATCCCCAGTCCCGTCCCCAATACCTGCGCCATGAAGCTGATGCCGCCGATCCCCCCCAGCGCGCTCTGGCCGAAGATGCCGGCGGCAATACCGCCCCAGGCGCCGCAGAGGCCGTGCAAGGGCCAGACGCCGAGCACGTCGTCGATTTTCCAGCGGTTCTGGGTCAGGGTGAACAAATAGACGAACAGGAAGCCGGCGACCGCGCCGACGACCAGGGCGCCGGCCGGGTGCATCAGGTCGGAGCCGGCGCAGACGGCGACCAGGCCGGCCAGCGGGCCGTTGTGCACGAAGCCGGGATCGTTGCGGCCGGCGAGCAGCGCGGCAAGGGTGCCGCCGACCATCGCCATGAGCGAGTTGACGGCGACCAGACCGCTGATGCCGTTGAGGTTCTGCGCGGACATGACGTTGAAGCCGAACCAGCCGACGGTGAGGATCCAGGCGCCGAGCGCGAGGAAGGGAATGCTGGATGGCGGGTGGGCGGCGATCATGCCGTCGCGGTGGTAGCGTCCGCGCCGCGGTCCCAGCAGTAGCACTGCGGCCAGGCCGATCCAGCCGCCGACGGCATGGACCACCACGGACCCGGCAAAGTCATGGAACTGTGCGCCGAAGCGCGTTTGCAGCCAGCCCTGGAAGCCGAGGTTGGAATTCCAGGCAATGCCTTCGAACAGCGGATAGACGAAGCCGACCAGCAGGAAGGTGGCGGCGAGCTGGGGATTGAACTTCGAGCGTTCGGCGATGCCGCCGGAAACGATGGCCGGGATGGCGGCGGCGAAGGTCAGGAGGAAAAAGAACTTGACCAGACCGTAGCCGTTGTCCACCGTGAGCGTTTGCGCATCGTCGAAAAAATGGACGCCATAGGCGAGATAATAGCCGATGAAGAAATAGGCGATGGTGGACATCGCGAAGTCGCTGATTATCTTGACCAGTGCGTTCACTTGGTTCTTGCGCCGTACCGTGCCGACTTCGAGGAAGGCGAAGCCTGCATGCATGGCCAGCACCATGATGGCACCGAGCAGTACGAAGAGTACGTCTGCACTTTTTGTCATTGTTTTCCCTAAATAGCGGTTTTTCATTGAGTAGCGCGACTGAAGCAATATGCGGGCCACTACGGCGGAGTCTGCTATTGCCTTGTTTTGGCGCCATACGTCCAACTGTGGGGCGCAATCGGCATGATTTGTTATGGTGCATACAGTGACGGTGCTGGTATCTATTGGTGCATGGTCATGAGCATTTCGGCATGAGCATGGAAGGCTTCCACCCCATCGTCGGCGCATGGTTCGAAACCGCCATCGGTACGCCGACACCGGCTCAGCTCCGCGCCTGGGCAGCCGTGCAGGCCGGGCGCGACGTGCTGGTGGCGGCGCCCACCGGTTCGGGCAAGACCCTGGCGGCATTTCTGGCCGCCATCGACGAACTGGTTCGGGAGGGGGAGGTGTTTGGCCTGCCGGACGAGACCCGTATCCTTTATATCTCGCCGCTCAAGGCGCTGAGCAACGACATCCACAAGAACCTGCAGCTGCCTCTGGAAGGCATACAGCGGATGCTGTTCGAAGCAGGCCGGACCGCTCTGGCGATCCGCTCCCAGGTCCGCACCGGCGACACGCCGGCCACCGAGCGCGCCGCGATGAAGCGCCAGCCGCCGCATATCCTGGTGACTACGCCGGAATCCATCTACATCCTGCTGACCAGCGCCAGCGGGCGGCGGATGCTGGGTTCTGTGCGGACAGTGATCGTCGACGAAATCCACGCCGTGCTGGGCAGCAAGCGCGGCTCGCACCTGGCGCTGTCGCTGGAGCGGCTGGAAAGGCTCACCGGGCGGGGCCTGCGGCGGATCGGCTTGTCCGCTACCCAGCGTCCGGTCGAGGAGGTCGCGCGTTTCCTCACCGGCGGGCGCGGCGAGTGCATCATCGTGGACGAAGGCCACCGGCGGCGGCTGGACTTAGGGATCGAGCTGCCGGATTTCCCGCTGGAGGCCGTGCTGTCGAACGAGGCCGCCGGGCAGGTCTACGACCGCATGGCCGAACTGGTCCGCCAGCACCGCACCACCCTGGTGTTCGTGAACACCCGCCGCATGGCCGAGCGGCTGGCGCGGGCGCTGGCCGAACGGGTCGGCGAAGACAGCGTCACCTCGCATCACGGCAGCCTGTCCAAGGAGCAGCGGCTGGAGGCGGAAACCCGGCTCAAGGCCGGCGAGCTGAAGGCCCTGGTGGCAACGGCTTCGCTGGAGCTGGGCATCGACATCGGCGACATCGATCTGGTGTGCCAGTTCGGCGCGACCGGGACCATCGCCGCTTTCCTGCAGCGCGTCGGGCGTTCCGGGCATTATGCCGGCGGCCTGCCGAAAGGCAGGTTATTTCCGACCAGCCGCGACGATCTGGTCGACTGCGTCGCGCTGGTCGATGCGCTGCGGCAAGGCGAACTCGACCGCATTCCGATCCCGGCCCAGCCGCTGGACGTGCTGGCCCAGCAGATCGTCGCCATGGTGGCCTGCGAGGAATGGGGCGAGGACGAACTCTACGCCGCCGTGCGCGGCGCCTATCCCTACCGCGAGCTCGAACGCGAAGCCTTCGGCGCGCTGCTCGCCATGCTGGCCGACGGCTACAGTACCCGCCGCGGCATCCGCGGCGCCTATTTGCACCGCGACCGCATCCACGGCCGGCTGCGGCCCCGCAATGGCGCGCTGCTGACGGCGGTCACCTGCGGCGGCGCGATCCCCGACAATGCCGAGTACCGGGTGATCGTCGAGCCGAGCGGGGAAGTCGTCGGCAGCGTGGACGAGGACTTCGCCATCGAAAGCATGTCGGGCGACGTGTTCCAGCTCGGTAACACCAGTTGGCGGGTGTTGCGGCTGGAGGGCGGGGCGCTCAGGGTGGAGGACGCCGCCGGCATCCCGCCCAGCATTCCATTCTGGCTGGGCGAGGCGCCGGGACGCTCGTACGAGCTGTCGCTGGCGGTGTCGCGCCTGCGGACGCGGATAGAGGACAGCCTGGAGCAAGCGGCGCCGGAAAGAGTCGCCGCGGGACTGTCCGCCGAACTGGCGCTGGCGCCGGGGCCGGTGGAACAGGCGGTCAACTATCTGGCCGCCGCCAAGGCGGTGCTGGGCGTGCTGCCGACCTTCGACACGGTGGTGTTCGAGCGCTTCTTCGACGAATCCGGCGGCATGCAGTTCATCATCCACGCCCCCTTCGGCAGCCGGGTCAACCGCGCCTGGGGGCTGGCGCTGCGCAAGCGCTTCTGCCGCACCTTCAACTTCGAACTCCAGGCGGCGGCGACCGAGAACGCGCTGATCCTGTCGCTCGGCGTGGCGCAGAGTTTCGCCTTGGAAGAGGTCAAGCGGTTCCTGAGCGTCGACACGGTGAGGACCATCCTGGTCCAGGCGATGCTCGATGCGCCCATGTTCAAGGTGCGCTGGCGCTGGAACGCGGTCTGCGCCCTGGCGCTCAAACGCTTCCAGGGCGGCGGCAAGACCCCGCCCTATCTGCTGCGGATGCAGGCGGAAGACCTGGTGACCTGCGTGTTCCCCGACCAGCTTGCCTGTTTCGAAAACATCGTCGGCGACCGCGAGGTTCCCGACCATCCCCTGGTCAACCAGACCGTGCACGATTGCCTGACCGAGGCCATGGACCTGGAGCGGCTGATCGAGGTGATCCGGGGCATCCGCGAGGGGACGATCCGGGTCGAATGCCGTGACCTGACCGAGCCTTCGCCGCTGGCCGCCGAGATCGTCAATTCCAAGGTCTACACCTTCCTCGACGGCGCGCCGCTGGAAGAACGGCGGACCCGCGCGGTATCCATGCGCCGCTGGCTGGAGCCCAGTGCCGCCGACGACCTGGGCCGGCTCGATGCGGCGGCGATCGCCCGCGTGCTCGAGGAGATCGAGCCGCAAGGCGGTTCGGCGGAAGCGGTGCACGACGCGCTGAGCGTCTCCGGCTACGTCACCGTGCAGGAGGCCGCCCAAAAGGGCTGGATGCGCTTCCTGGCGGAACTCGCGGGCTCCGGCCGCGCCGCCCGTCTGCCTTGCGGCGGTGCGGGGCTGTGGCTCGCCGCCGAACGCTGGCCGCAGTTCCGGGCCGTCTATCCCGGCACCGCGACCGAACCTTCGCTGAGATTGCCGCCGGCCCTGAACGCCGAATTCTGGGAGCCCGAGCCGGCCCTGGTCGAGATTCTGCGCGCCCGCCTCGGCGTGACCGGGCCGGCGACGGTGGCGCGGCTCGTCGCCCAGACCGGGCTGGCCGCGGCGACGGTCGAGGCGGCCCTTTACGCGCTGGAAAACGAAGGCACGGTGCTGCGCGGCCATTTCACCCCCGGCGGCAGCGAAACCGAATGGTGCGAGCGCGGCATCCTGGCGCGCATCCATCGCTACACTCTCGGGCGGCTGCGGCAATCGATCGAGCCGGTCACGACGGCCGATTTCGTGCGGTTTCTCTTGCACTGGCAGCATGTGCATCCGGCGGCGAAGGCCCGCGGCAAGGACGGCCTCGCCCTGGTCCTGGATCGGCTCGAAGGCTTCCAGGCCACCGCCGCGGCCTGGGAACGGGAGCTGCTGCCCTTGCGGGTCGAGGATTACAATCCGGCCTGGCTGGACGCGCTCTGCGTCTCCGGCCGTATCCTATGGCGGCGTCTGCCCCGCGAAGGTTCCGGTGGCGGGGCGCTGCGGGTCGCGCCCTTGGTCCTGTTGCCGCGTTCCCACAACACCCAGTGGCTGCCCGCTGCGTCTCCGGAAGTGTCGGGCACCGCGGTCCGCGTGGCCGAGAGCCTGGAACGGCGCGGTGCGCAGTTCTTCGACGAACTGGTGGCTTCGACCGGCTTGCTCAAGACGCAAGCCGAGGAAGCCCTGTCGGAACTGGCTGCGAAAGGCCGGGTCACTTCGGACAGCTTCATGGGCTTGCGCGCCCTGCTGATGCCGGAGCAACGCAAGCGGCGCTACCGCGGCGTGACGGGGATCGAGGAGGCCGGGCGCTGGAGCCTGGTGCCGTCCGACCCGGGCGAGAATCAGGCGGACCGCACCGAGCATGCCGCCCGGGTGCTGCTGAAGCGCTACGGCGTGGTGTTCCGCAGCCTGCTGGAGCGCGAACCGGCGATGCCGGCTTGGCTGGAGCTGGTCCGGGTGTACCGGCGGCTGGAGGCGCGGGGCGAAATCCGCGGCGGGCGTTTCGTCGCCGGCCGCTACGGCGAGCAGTTCGCCTTGCCGGAGGCGGTCGAGTCGCTGCGCAAGCTGCGCAGCCAGCCGCCCGACGGGCTGGTCGTCTCCGTCGACGGCGCCGATCCGCTCAACCTGGCCGGCACCGTGCTGCCCGGCGAGCGCATCGCTGCCAACAGCGGCAAGCGGCTGGTGCTGCGGGACGGCGTGCCGGTGGCGGTGGGAACGGTGCAGGGGGTGGTGCATCTGACCACCGACGGCGGGCCGGTCGACCCGCGGCAAGTGGCGGCGCGGCCGCCGGTGGCGCCCGGCTTGCGGGCCTACCTGGGCAAGCGGCGATAATTCGAAGTTTTCGACAGACAGGACGTTGCATGAGCAGATACGAGTTTCCCGAGAATTTTCTGTGGGGCGCGGCCACCTCGGCCTACCAGGTCGAAGGCTCGCCCCTGGCCGATGGCGCGGGGCCCAGCAACTGGCACCGCTTCTGCCGCCAGCCGGGCCGGATATTGAACGGCGACACCGGCGACCTCGCCTGCGACCACTACCGGCGTTTCCGGGAGGACATCGCGCTGATGAAGGAACTGGGGCTCTCGGCCTACCGCTTCTCGATCGCCTGGAGCCGGGTGTTCCCGGAAGGGCGGGGCAGGCTCAATCCGGGCGGACTCGCCCATTACCAGTCCCTGGTCGACACGCTGCTGGCCCATGGCATACAGCCGATGGCCACGCTCTACCACTGGGATCTGCCGGCGGCGCTCGAGGATGCCGGCGGCTGGGCGAACCGCGACAGCGCGGGCTGGTTCGCCGACTATGCCCATGCCGTCATCCGCGCCCTGGGCGACAAGATCGATTTCTGGGCGACGCTGAACGAACCCTGGGTCATCATGGACGCGGGCCACATGTCGGGCGTGCACCCACCGGGCCATGTCTCGCCGAAGGAAGCGCCCTGGGTCTCGCATAATTTGCTGCGCGCCCATGCCTTGGGCGTTCAGGCCTTCAGGGCCGACGGCCAGGGCCGGATCGGCCTGGTGGTCAACCTCGAGCCCAAGTACGCCGCGACCGGCAGCCGGGACGACCGCGCAGCGACCGAGCGCGCCCATGCCTACATGAACCGCCAGTATCTCGACCCCGTGCTGCGCGGCGCCTATCCGGAAGAACTGGCGGAAGTCTTCGGGCCGCATTGGCCCCGGTTCGAGAGCGAAGACCTGCGCCTGATCCAAGAACCCATCGATTATCTAGGCATCAACTATTACACCCGTGCGGTGGTGAAGCACGACCCGCTGGGCGGGCCGCTCAAGGTTTCGGCCATACCCCAGCGCGGCGCGGAGCACACCGAGATGGGTTGGGAGGTTTACCCCCAAGGCCTGAAAGACATCCTGCTCTGGGTCAAGGCCCGCTACGGCGACATCCCGCTCTACATCACCGAAAACGGCGCCGCCTTCGCCGATCCGCCTCCGGCAGACGGCCGGATCGACGACCCGCGCCGCATCGCCTATTACCGAAGCCATCTGCGCGCGCTGCACGAGGCCATCGCCGAAGGCGTGGATGTCCGAGGCTATTTCGCCTGGTCGCTGCTCGACAATTTCGAATGGGCCTACGGCTATGCCAAGCGTTTCGGCCTGGTGCAGGTCGATCCGTTGACCCAGCGGCGTCATCCTAAAGCCAGCGCGGGATTCTATTCGGAAGTTGCCGGCAGCAACGGCGCAGTGCTGGAGCGGGAAGACTGAGGAGGGGGAGGTGGCCATGAAACGAATAGTTGCGATAGGGACGGCCCTGCTCCTGGCCGCGTGCGCCGGACCGGCCTTGAAGAGCGGGTTCGACAAGGATTACGACTTCGCCCAGGCCAAGACTTGGAGCTATGCCGTCATGCCCGGCCCCGACAAGGCGGCTGCCGAACGGCTGCAACTCGACGCACTGATGAGGGGCATTCTCGATCCGCTGCTGGCGGCCAAAGGCTACACCAGGCGCGAGGCCGGTGCAGATTTCCAAGTCGGCTGGTCCTTCGGCGAATGGAAGATCGACCGCCGTCACAAATCCAGCAGCGAGTGGGGCGCGGTCGGCCTGTTCTATCCCGGCATGCACGCCGTGCCTCCGCCAAAAGAGCCAAGCGGACGGGCTTTGCCGCCCAGCGTCGATCCTTACGGTTCGTCCTACGAAAAGGCCAAGCTGGACTTGGTGGTGGTGGACGGCAAGACCCAGCGCGTGGTCTGGCATGCCAGCATCGAAGACGACGGCGACTTCGGCTACAACCCGGACACCCAAAGGACGGAAATCAGGGAGGCGGTGGAAAAGGCGTTCCAGGCATTTCCGCCAGGCCGATAGGTTTGCAGTCTCCGGACGTCAACGCACACCCCGCACCTGAAACTTCACCGTATCCACGATCCTCCCGCGGTTGTCCTTGAGTTTCAGCACATGGCTGCCCGGTTCCGGCAGCCATTTGACCGGATTTTCCGCACCGCCCATCGGTCTGTCGTCGAGCAAGAATGATGTGCCAGACCGGGCCGGCCGGGCGCGGAAGACCAGTTTCTGGTTGCGGAGGGGGATGTCGGGATCGAGAGCGACGATCATTCCGTCGGCGGGCGATTCGATCCGGGGCGGCTGCGTCATGGGATCGGGGATTGCCAGTTCCGCGGTTTCGGTGCCGGCGATGAACCACTCCTGGCGTTCCGGTTCCAGGCCGTCGGCGTAATGGATGCGCCGGCCGACTACCCCGTCCGGCGGCGACGGCGGCTGGCTGGGGAGGTCTGCATGCAGGCTGTTCATGATTTCGAGCCAGGCCGGGGCCGCGCCGGTGACGCCGGAGACGTCCTGCATGGCATCGCCTTCGAAGTTGCCGACCCAGACGCCTACGGTGTAGCGCGCGCTGTAGCCGATGCACCAGTTGTCGCGCATGTTCTTGCTGGTGCCGGTCTTGACCGCGGTCCAGTAGCGGGTGGTGAGCGGGTTGTCCAGGCCGAAGCTGAGGGCGCGGCTGGAGCGGTCGCTGAGGATGCTGCCCACGATATAGGCCGAGCGCGGATCGATCAGTGGGCGGGATTCCCCGGACGCGTCGCCGGGCAGAATATGAAGAGGCGTCTGGCGGCCTCCGTTGGCGAGGGTCCGGAAGGCGTTCACCTGCTCCCCCAGGCTGACTTCGGCCGAACCCAGGGCTAGCGAGTAGCCGTAATACTCGCCGTCCTCGGTCAGGCCCTTGTAGCCCACGTTCCAGAGCCGTTCGTGGAAGGGTTCCAGCCCCACCATCATGAGCGTGCGGATGGCCGGAATGTTGAGCGAGGCGGCCAGGGCGGTGCGGACGCTGACCCGGCCTTTGAAGTTGCGATCATAGTTCTGCGGCACATAGAGACCGGTGCGGGTCTCCAGGTTGAGCGGCGAGTCGTCCAGGATGGAGGCGGCGGTGAGGTAGCGCTTCTCCAGGGCCAGCGCATAAAGGAAGGGCTTGAGGGTGGAGCCGGCCTGGCGCCGGGCGCGGACGCCGTCGACCTGACCGGCTCGGCTGGTCGCTCCCGCCGAGCCGACGTAGGCGAGCACCTCCCCGCTGCGGTTGTCGACCACCAAGGCCGCTCCGTCGCGGACGTTGCGCGCTTTCAAGCCCTGGAGCTGCTGTTCCAGGGCTTGGATGGCGCGGCGCTGGACCGCCGCGCTGAGCGTGGTCCGCACGCTTTCCCCGCGCTTTTTCAGCAACTGGCGGGCGAGATGAGGAGCGAGCGCGATCGAAGGTGGCGGACGATTGGCATGGGTCAGCGCCATCTCCGCACGGCGCTCAAGATCGCCGCAGTCAAGCGGGAAGGCGGCAGTTTTCGCGATGGCGCAGGCGCGGCGGGAGATTCGCGCCGGGCCGGCGTTGGGGGACGGCAGGATCGCGGCGAGCAGCGCCGACTCGGCCTCGTCCAAGCCCGAGGCCTGCTTGCCGAACAGCCCTAAGGCCGTCGCCGGCACGCCTTCCAGTTCGCCCCGGAATCGCACCCGGTTGAGGTAGGCTTCCAAGATATCGTCCTTGGTCCAACGGCGTTCCAGCTTCAACGCCGCGGCGATCTGCCCGAGCTTCTGCCGGATGGAGCGGCCCCCGCCGTGCATGGCGAGCTGCGGATCGAGCAGCGCCGCCAGCTGCATGGTGATCGTGCTGGCCCCGCGCTTGTGGCCGCCGAACGTGCCCCATGCCGCTGCGGCCATGGCCTGCCAGTCTACGCCGCCGTGGCGATAAAAGCGCCGATCTTCGGCGGCGACGATGGCTTTCAGCAAGGCCGGAGAAAACGTAGTTAATAACATCCAGGGTTTGCGCCGGGCGGAAAAATCCACCCGCTGTTCGTGGATGACCTCGCCGTTGCGATCCACAAGATAGGCTTCCGACGGAATCCATTCGGCTTTGACGGCTTGGAATTCGGGGATGGAGGCTTCCGGGAGGCTTAGGAAAACGACGGCGACAACCGAGAGTATCAGCAGGGCGATACCCATGAGCCAAGGGGTGGTGTGGCGGGTCATGCTTGGCTTCGATTCGGCAGATCTTCCAGCCGCTATCGTCCTCGCCGAGCGCCGTTTCCAAAACATTGATGCGGTCGGCGACGCCTAGACAAGGAGACCCTGACCGCAAGATTCGAACAATTGTTGAGGGTCATGACATGAAAGGATTGGAGGAAATTCGCAGTCGGGCGGCAGGAAAACCGAGGAGGGGCGAACCCTGTCTTACATCGCGATAAGGCCGATACCTAACGCTTCCGCCGCCGCATTCAGCCGCTGATCGAGGCTGAACATCTCGGCGCTCAAGCGCCGGGCCACGGCGAGATGCAAGGCGTCGCCCGCCCGCAGAACCAGCGGGCCGTCGATGAACACTGCCGCAGTACGGAAATCCGCCGGCTCGATTTCCACCACACCGAGTTCGGCCGAAACGAACCGCTGAAAATTCGCCAGCGCTTGCTGGCGGGTGGCCGCATCGATGGCCCCGGTACGCGCTTTGATACCACCGACGCTGGCCATTTCGGTCAGGGTCCAGGCTGAAACCATCAGCTTGCGTTGGCGCAGCCGTTCGAGCCAGGTCAGCAGTTCGGCGGCATTCGCCTCCCGGAAGAAGATCGCTCCTAGCAGGGAGGTATCGAGATAAATCACAGCCTATCCTGTTCGCGCATTTCAGCGACCGTCAGGCCTTGAGGCGCAGCCCCCTGGGCGACCCAGGCGCGCAAATCCGACCAGCCGAAACCTTCGGCACAGGGTTCCGCGACCAGACGGGCTACGGGTTTTCCCCGCCGGGTGATGACCACCTCTTCACCCGCTTCGATGTCTGCGAGCAGAGCGGATAAATGCGATTTGGCATCGGCGATGCTGGCGGTTTTCATAGGCAAAGTCATAACATGGTCAAATATGGCCTTATTTTCTGCTCTAATGGTCATCCGAGCAAGAGCCACATGGCCGCCCTTCCCAGTGCTGCCCCGCCTGAAATAACTGTATCTATGGAGGATATCCGCATGTACACCGCTAAAGCTTTTGCCGCCCACAGTGCCAGTTCGCCTTTGGCGCCGTTCGCCTTACAGCGCCGCGAGCCGCTGCCGCAGGATGTTCGCATTGAAATCCTGTACTGCGGTGTCTGCCATTCGGACCTGCACCAGGCGCGCAACGAATGGAATGCGACCACTTACCCTTGCGTGCCGGGGCACGAGATCGTGGGCAAGGTGGCGCAGGTCGGCAGCGGCGTGACGAAGTTCAAGCCGGGCGACATGGTCGCGGTCGGCTGCATGGTGGATTCCTGCCGGACCTGCCCGAGCTGTGCGGACGGCCTGGAACAGCATTGCGAGCACGGTCCGGTGTTCACCTACAACAGCCCGGACCGCCATAGTGGCGGCATGACTTACGGCGGCTACGCCGACCGCATCGTGGTCGACGAGGCTTTCGTCCTGCGGGTGCCGGAGAAGCTGGATCCGGCCGCCGCCGCGCCTTTGCTGTGCGCCGGCATTACCACCTATTCGCCCTTGCGGCACTGGAAGGTGGGGCCGGGGCAGCGGGTCGGGATCATCGGCCTGGGGGGCCTGGGGCATATGGCTTTGAAATTCGCCCATGCCTTCGGTGCCGAAGTGGTCCTGTTCACGACTTCGCCGGGCAAGGCGGAGGATGCGCGGCGCTTGGGCGCGGGCGAGATCGTAGTGTCGAGGGATGCGGAGGCGATGGCGCGCCAGGCCAACCGTTTCGATTTCATCCTCGACACCGTATCGGCGCCGCACGACATCAACGCCTATCTAAACCTGCTGAAGCGTGACGGCACGCTGACCCTCGTCGGCGTGCCTCCTGAAGGCCTGCCGGTCATGCCTTTCAGCCTGATCGGCGGGCGCCGCCAGTTGGCGGGCTCGCTGATCGGCGGCATCCGGGAAACCCAGGAGATGCTGGACTTTTGCGGCGAACACGGCATCGTCTGCGACATCGAGGTGATACCGATCCAGCGAATCAACGAGGCCTTCGAACGCCTGCTCAAGAGCAACGTGAAATACCGCTTCGTGATCGATATGGCGACGCTGGGCGGGGAACCGGCCGGGAATTGACGAAGCCCGTTTCCCTCACGCGGCCCTAAAGGCCACCTTTTGTTTTCGGGCAGTCCTGCCCGAAGCCCTTCGGGCGGGCTCCGCTCGACCAAAACCGCTCCTGGCGGATTTGTCCCAGAGGGAGAAGGAAAGACATTCCCTTTCCCTCTGGGAGAGGGGATGGTCAGCCGTTCTTCTTCGGATAACCCTTCTTCTTCTTCTTCGGCTTGTCGAAAACCGGTGCGGCAGGCGCGTCGCCGGTCCAGAGCCGGATGTTGATCGGCTTGCCGACGATCCACACTTTCTCCAGCCGTTTCAGCGACTTTTTAGGCATGTCGGCCGGCAGGCTGACCGTGCTGAAGTCGTCGTACAGCTTGATGTGGCCGATGGCGCTGCCGGGAATATCCGCTTCGTTGGCGATGGCGCCCACGATGTCCTTGGGCGCGGCCCCGTCGTTGCGGCCCACGTCGATGCGGTAGAGCACGCCACCGTCTTCGCGCTCCTTGCGCTTGGGTTTCTTGTCCCGCGGTTCGCTATCGCGGAATTTCTTCTGCGGTTCGCGGCCGGACGGGGTGTATTCGGCCGGTGCGGGCTTCTCGTCCGGAACCAGCGGACGGTCCTTCTGGACCAGGAAGGTGAGAGCCGCAGCGATATCGGTGGGCGAAATACCCTGTTCCCTTCCGAGTTGCTGGACCAGCGGCCGGAAGAAGTCTAGGTTCTCCTCTTCCAGCGTCGCCATGACCTGGGCCTTGAACTGCTCGACCCGGCGTTCGGCGATGTCCTGATGGCTGGGCAGGCGCATCTCGGCGATGCGCTGGCGGGTGGCTTTTTCGATTGCGCTCAGCATGCGCTTTTCGCGCGGGGCGACGAACAGGATAGCCTGGCCTTTACGCCCGGCGCGGCCGGTGCGGCCAATGCGGTGGACGTAGGCCTCGGTGTCGTAGGGGATGTCGTAGTTCACCACATGGCTGATGCGTTCGACGTCCAGGCCGCGGGCGGCGACGTCGGTGGCGACCAGGATGTCGAGGGTGTTTTTCTTCAAGCGGTCGACCGCCTTTTCACGCAGCGCCTGGCTCATGTCGCCGTTCAGGGCGGAGGCGGAATAGCCGCGGGCCTCCAGTTTTTCCGCCAGTTCTTCCGTCAGCACCTTGGTGCGGACGAAGATGATCATGGCGTCGAAGTCCTCGACTTCGAGGATGCGGGTCAGCGCGTCGAGCTTGTGCGCGCCCGAGCCCAGCCAGTAGCGCTGGGTAATCGCCTCGACGGTCGCGGTCTTGGCCTCGATCTTGGCTTCCTTGGGGTGGCGCAGATGACGTTTGGCGACCTTGCGGATCACCTCCGGCATGGTGGCCGAGAACAGGGCGATCTGGCGCTGGGGCGGGGTGTGCTCCAGGATCCACTCGACGTCTTCGATGAAGCCCATCCGCAGCATCTCGTCTGCCTCGTCCAGCACCAGGGTGCGCAGGCTGTCCAGGCTGAGGCTCTTGCGGCGCAGATGGTCCATCACCCGGCCTGGCGTGCCGACGATGACGTGGACGCCGCGGCGCAGATGGCGCAACTGGGCGTCCATCGACTGGCCGCCGTAGATCGGCAGGATGTGGAAATCGGGCAGATGGCGGGCGTAGCTCTGGAAGGCTTCGGCGACTTGCAGCGCCAGCTCGCGGGTCGGCGCCAGCACCAGGGCCTGGGGTTCGCGGCGCTCGAGATCGATGCCGTTCAGGATCGGCAGGGCGAAAGCGGCGGTCTTGCCGGTGCCGGTCTGGGCCTGGCCCAGCAGATCGTGGCCGGCGAGGAGATGGGGAATGCTCGCCGCCTGGATGGGCGAGGGGGTCTCGTAGCCGATTTCGCGGATCGCCTGGAGAATGGGAGCCGAGATGGCCAGATCGGAAAAGGAAAAAGAAATTTCAGTCGATTGCATCAGGATGGGAAGTATAGAAGTGAAAACGCCAGATGAGAGGGGACCGCACGCCGATCGGCGGAGGGGTTCAGGCGGTCGTTGCGTTCATCGGATACCGTGATCATAACAGAAGCGCCGGATATTCCCGAATCGGCCGAGTGTTCGGCGGGAACTCTGTTTTGATATAGTGGCTCCGTCTTCCAGCACGGGACCCCGGCGCCCGGCTGTAAGGATGGAATTTTCGAGCGAGGAGTTTATGAACATGCTGAAGAATATATCGGTACTGCTGATCTCCGCCGTGGCCGTTTCGGGCTGCGCCACCTATACCGGCTGGAAGCCGACCTACGACACCTACAAGGATCCCAACGCGGCCCGCATTTCCCTCGATGAGGAGGAATGCCGGATGATGGCCAATGAAGCCGGCAGCGCGGGTACGGAAGCCCTGAAGGGCGGCGCAGTGGGCGGTCTGGTGGGTGCGGCGGCCGGTGCGGCGATCGGTGCGGCGGTGGGAAGCCCTGGGACAGGCGCGGCCATCGGTGCAGCGGCCGGCGGCATCGGCGGCGCTACCCAGCAGGGAGTCTCCGGCGACGAGCAGTACAAGCGCGCGTTCATCAACTGCATGCGCGGACGCGGCCACAACGTCATCAACTGATGCTCAAGGCATAACCCTTTTCCCCGGATGAGAGGGGTGTGGCCGGGTTTGCCGCGGCCGCCGCCATGAAACGTTTTTAAGTTTCCAAGAATGCAAGCATCACTCCCGGCTGCGCTCCGGCAGGCCGCAGCCCGCTTTTCGTCCCTTCCCGCCGTTTTGGCGGACGACCGGCCCATCGGGTTCGCCGAGTTCGACCGCTCCTCCGACGCCATCGCCGCGGGGCTTGCCGCCCGTGGTGTCACCAAGGGGGAGCGCATCGGTCTCTACTGCATCAATTCCGCGGAATTTGCCCTTGCCTACGTCGGTATCCTCAAGACCGGCGCCGTCGTCGTGCCCGTCAACCTGCTGCTCAGTGCCGAAGAGGTGCATTACAACCTTGCCGACGCCGGGGTCAGCGGGCTGATCTATCACGGCCACGTCTCGGCAAATGCCTCCGCCGTGCTGGATCGGCTTCCCGGCCTGAAGGTCCGCGCCGGCATCGGCTGCGACGGTTCGGACGGAGAGGTTTGGCGGGCCTTGCTGGAAGATGCCTGCGCGCCCCCGTCCGTCGAATTCGACGCTCTGGAAGACTTGGCCGCGATTCTCTACACCTCCGGCACGACCGGTCATCCCAAGGGCGCGATGTTGACCCACGGCAATCTGCTGGCGAATACCGCGAGCGTGCGGGAGGCCCTGGACTGGCGTCCCGGCGAGGACCGGGTGTTGGTGGTGCTGCCGATGTTCCATGCCTTCGCGGCCACCGTCGGCATGCTCACGCCGCTCCTCCACGGCTGTGCCCTGGCGCCGCTGGCGAAATTCGAGCCGGACACGGTCGCCGACACCATTGGCCGGCACGGGGCCACCCTGTTTCTCGGCGTGCCCAGCATGTATGCCTTGCTGTGCCGGCTGCGTGACGATCGAGTCGCTCGGTTCGGAACCATCCGCCTGTGCGTGTCCGGCGGCGCGGCCTTGCCGCCCACCGTCATGCAGCAGTTTCAGGCGCGTTTTGGCTTAGCCATTCACGAAGGCGACGGTCCCACCGAATGCTCGCCTGTCACCTGCGTCAACCCCGTGGGCGGCCCCGTCAAATGCGGCACGGTTGGCTTGCCGGTGCCGGGTGTGGAGATGAAGATCGTCGACGAGCAAGGCGCCGAACTGCCGGTCGGCGAGATGGGTGAAATCGCCGTGCGCGGCGCCAATGTCTTCAAAGGCTACTGGAAGCAGCCCGAAGCCACTGAAGAAAGCTTTCGCGACGGCTGGTTCCTCACCGGTGACCTGGGGCATGTCGACGAGGACGGCTATTTCAGCATCGTCGACCGCAAGAAGGACCTCATCATCGTCAACGGCATGAACGTCTATCCAAGGGTGATCGAAGACGTATTGTGCCGGCATCCGGCGATCCGCGAGGTGGCCGTGGTCGGCGATCCGGACCCGTTGCACGGCGAGCGGGTCGTGGCCTATGTCGTATTGGAAACCCTCGCCACCGAGGCGGAAATCCGCGCGTGGTGCAAACCCTATCTGGGGCGGCACGAGATCCCCCGCCATGTCGTAGCGCTCGAGCAACTGCCCAGGAACGCCGCCGGCAAGATATTGAAGCGGCAGTTGCGGCGGCAGGGGGAAGTGGAGCGTGGGGTGGATGTCTGAGCCCCCCTTCGGCAGAGCGTTGCCGAAGCCTGTTTTCAACCTCGCCGGCTTCGTAGCTGGGAGCGAAGCCGCCAGGCCAGGCTCAGCCCGGCGGTGTAGAGCGAGAGATAGCCGGTCCAGATTCTCCTCCATACCTGGTGTGAAACCTCCGCGCCGCCCTTCCGTTCCATTTCGTCCATGTAAATCATGACGGCATCCCTTGCCCGGGCGGCATGCCCGGAGGCGAGATTGTCGATGCTGAGGTGCAACTGGATGATGGCGGGGTCGATCCCATGGTCGCGCAGCAGGTCGATCAGCCGCATGTAGCCGGCGCCGAGTCCGCTGAGTTCGATGGCGAGATTGAGACCGAGCAGTTCTGGGAAATAGCGGCGGGGGTCCTGGCCGATGGCGAGGAGGTAGACGGGTAGGTCGAAGGCGGCATCCAGGAAGCGCGGGTCATTGGCAAAGGCTTCGCTCGCGAACGGCGGCAGCCCGATGCCGAGGTCGTCGAGCAGGCGGCGGTAGACGTTGGGATGGTTGCGTTTGGGTCGGCCGTTGCCCAGTTCGTCGGCGTAGATTTTCAGCAGATGGCGGTTGATGGTATCCAGGTTTTCGGCAGCCGTGGCGATGCCGGCCAGCCAGCAGCCGTCGACCAGGATGGTGGGCGCGAGCTGGAGGATGACCCATCGGCAGAAATCCTTGCCGATCCGAGGCGGCACGGCGAGCGGGCGGTAACGCTCGATTTCGTGCCGGTATATGGCTTCGATGCGGGCGTGGAAAGCCGTCTCATCGTAGGGGAAAAAACGGCGGTCACCTCGTTGCAGTTGCATGAAAAAGCGGGTCAGGCGGAGAGTCCGTTCTATGGCCTCGGTGGCTTGTCCGGGGATATCTGACGTCGACTCGGCGTCCAGCAGGGCGGTGTATAACGCACGCTTCGAGCGAGGGCCGGACTTTGGCCGTCGGTTCACGAGATTCGGCCGTGGAATGAAGGCCGAGCCGGTCGCCGCAATGCCGACGCTCCGGCGCTCATCTTCGATCCAGTCCAGCCAAACCCGCCGCTCGGCGGCATCGAACACGCCGAACATCGGTCCGCCGAAGTCCATGGCGCGGATCAGCCGGCTTTCTTCCGCGCAGGTTCGGTCCACGTAGGGCGAATCGCGCAGCGCGTCGAGCAGCGGTTCCGGACCGGCCTGCGCCAGCCATTCATCGAGGCTGCGTCCGGCGAGCAAGACCCTGCCGTGATGGCCGAGGGCATGGGCGCGTTTGGCCTGGACGATACTGGCCATCGCTTCTCTGGCCTGGAGTCGGCGGGCCAATTGGCCGGCGGCTTCCTGGAGCAGTTCGGTGAACGACAGGCAGTAAAGGGACCAGCCGGCCTGGACGCGACCTTCGTCGCGATCCGTGCAAGCCTCCAGCGCGGTGCGGGCCAACGCGCGGCAGTGGCCGGTTTCGGCTGCATCGCCGTCATCCCACCAATCCGGTTCCCGCAGGCTGTGGGCCAGAGTCCAACCCAGCAGTTCCGGGAAGTAGCTGCGCGGGCGATGGAACAGGCAAAGCTGGACGGCCGGCAGCGCCCAGGCGAAATCGGGAATGTTGGGAGCGTGAAAGAAGGTGGGATCGTCCAGGGCAGGCAGAGTCGCGCCGGCGAGGGTGAGCTTTGCCCGGAACTTCAAGGGAGCCGAGGTGGCGGGCTCGTCGAGGCCGACGCTGCGGCAATACAGTTCGAACAGCTGGCATTCGGCGAGGCGGTGCGCCGTGGCCGGCCGCGCGGCGCGGGCCAGCCAGATTCCATCCAGCAAAAGCGTCGGCGCCAGGGCGAGAAGCACGATGCGCCGTCCGGCTTCTTCTTTTGGATTGGGCCGGACCGGTGGCGACCAGGGATTCCCGAAGCTCGGGAGCGTGCCGGCCTGCACGGCCTTAGCGAGCGTCGACTCGAAGAATTCCGATGCCCCCCGAAGCGTCTCGGCATCGGCGGGACCGTGCAGCAGCGCCCGGCACAGGCCGCGCAGCCCGGTCATGGCAGTGTCTCCGGTTTGGTGAAGAGATAATCGCCGGCGACCAGGGCGTCCAGGCCCGATCCCAGGAATACACCGAAGGCGTCTTCCATGCTGTGCACCATGGGCTTCCCCATGACGTTGAAACTGGTGTTGAGCAATACCGGCACCCCACTCAGCCGGTGGAATGCTTCCAGAAGGGCATGAAAGCGCGGATTCCAACTCTGTTTGACGGTCTGCAACCGGCCGGTACCGTCCACATGCACCACCGCCGGCACCCGCTTCCGTGCCTCCGGCCGGAACCGCAGGGTACGCTCCATGTACCGGGATTCCTGATAGGCCTCGAACCAGTCGGGGCCGTGTTCGTGCAGGATGGCGGGAGCATAGGGCCGGAAGCGTTCGCGGAACTTTACCTCGCGGTTGATGCGCTCGCCGGTTTCGGCATGGCGGGGATCGGCCAGGATGGAGCGGTTGCCGAGCGAGCGGGGGCCGAATTCGGCCTTGCCCTGAAGCCAGCCCAGGACCTTGCCTTGGGTCAGCAGTTCGGCCGCGCTGCCGATGAGGGCATCTCCGGGGAGGTGCCGAACCGGCAAGCCGGCGTAGCGGGCGAAGCGTTCGATGTCCGGGGCCGCGATTTCGCTGCCGAGATAAGGGGAGAGACCGCCCGGTTCGAAGGATTGCCCGGGGTGATCTTCCCGGAAGGCGAGCCATGCCGCCCCCAGCGCGGTGCCGTCGTCGGCCGGCGCCGGCGGCACGTACAGCGCCCGGAACGGCGTCCCGCCCGGAATCTGGCCGTTGCATACCGAGTTCAGCGCGCAGCCGCCGGCCAGCGCGAGGTGTTCGGAAAATCCGCGAGCGTGGAAGTTGGCGAGCAGCCGATTGACGGTTTCGGCGAAAAAAAGCTGGCCTGTATGGGCGAGGTCGGCAGCGGCTTCCGGCGCTTGCTCCGGATGCCGCCGGCGGGATTCGAGCCGTTGCAGCCGGTCGAAAAACACATCGTGGCCGGTCTTCAGGCGCAGGCCGTCCACCTGCATCATGTCCCGTAGCCAGCCCATCACTTCCGCGTCCGCGCGCCCGTAGGAGGCGAGCCCCATGACTTTCCATTCCTCGCCGCCGAGCCAGTCGAATCCGCAGAGTTCGGTGAGCTTCATATAGTAGAATCCCAGACTCTGCGGTCCCTCGAGTTTGGCCACGGGGCGCAGCCGGCCGTTGCGGTAGTCGAAGAACGCCATCGATCCGGTTTCGCCGTATGAGTCGATCACGGCGCAGGCCGCGGTCTCGAAGGGGCTGCCGTAACAGGCCAGCGCGGCATGGCTGAGGTGGTGGTCGTAGCCCCGGATACGGACCGGGACGCCGGGAAAATCGCGGCGCAGGCTTCGTGCAAGGTTGAGCAGCCGGCTTTTCAAGGCATGGTGCTGGGCGGCTTGCATATGATAGAGCTGATGGGGCTCCAGCCAGGCATGGAGCCGGCGGCCTGCATCGGCAAGGATGCCCTCAGGCGACAGCCATCCCAGCCAGCGTGCGAGATGCTCGTGCAGAGGGCGCGACTCCTGCCAGTTGCAGGCAATGACGAATTCGTCGGCGTCGGCGCAATGCGCGTGCAACAGTGCAGGCGTTTGGAACAGGTCGTCTGGCGGGGCGTTCAAGGCCCGCTTGCTCTGGAGCCGGCGCTCGGCGGCTTCGGCGAACAGGATGCCGCCGTCCGGACCGACGATCGCCAGGGCCGGATCATGGTAGGTCAGGCACAGGCCGAGATAATAGGTTCTCGCTTTTGATGGCCGCATCGTGAGGTTCCGCAAAGCCCATGAGCATTCTATCGAAAACCCGATCGGAGGCCATTTGGCCGCTGCCGTGGTGGACCGGCTACGGACTCAGCCTGGTGTTTCCTCTGGCCGTGCTCGGGTTTCTCGCCACCGGTCCGCACCGGCCGGCGGCTGCGCTGCTCTGGACTCTGCCCATGCTCGGCCTGCTGCTGGCCGAGTATTTCGGTCCGGCGGAAACCCGCGTGGTGCAGGAAGATGCGCCGCATCTTTTCTTCGACGGCATCCTCTATTTGCTGGCCGGACTGCAGGTGCTGAACCTGATCCTGCTCGGCCGGCTGGTGTCGCAACTCGGCTGGACTGGATTTTCCGAAATCGTGGCGAGCCTGGCCGATATGTTCGCGATACGGGCGATGGTCTCCGCGGATTTCGTCTGCGCGGGCATCTGTCCGGCCCATGAGCTGATGCATCGGCGCTCCCGTCTGCAACGAAGGCTGGGACGGCTGCTGCTCGCCTCGCTCGGCTACGACCATTTCTACGTCGCGCACAAGCAGGGACATCATGCCCGGCTGGGAACGGCCGACGACCCCTCGACTGCGCACAGAGGGGAGAACTTCGAGGATTTCTATCGGCGCGGGCTTCGCCAGCAATGGCGCATCGCCTGGTCGGACCGGCGGGGGGCGGCGGTGGCGGGGTTGGTGTTCGAACTGGCATGGCTGGCGCTCTACGCCGCGCTGTTCGGCTTGCTGGCAGCACTGGTGCTGCTGCATCAGGCGCGAGGCGCGGTACGGACCCTGGAATCGGTGAATTATTTCCAGCACTACGGCCTGACCGAAGATTCCGGCCAGAGCGGGGCGATCGCATGGCGCAATGATTCGGCCCTCAGCCTGTTCATGTTCCTCGGGCTCAGCCGCCATGCCGATCACCATCTTCGGCCCGGCGTGAGCTATGCGGAGTTGCGGACTACGCCGAAGGGACCGGGGATGCCTTATGGCTATATGGGCATGGCGCTGTGGGTGCAACGCCGGAACGAGAGCTACCGTCGATGGGCCGAAGCGCACCTTGAACGGGTCGCTGCTTCAGAGAGCGCTTGGTCGACGCGGCGAACACCTGGGGTCAGGCAATCGGAAGCGGGTCTTGTGGAAACACCGTGAGAGACGCCTGACGGATTCAGTCCCGCTCGGTTTTCAGGATTTTGCCACTGACGTCCAATTCGAGTTCGAGTTCCTCGCCATTCTCTTTGAGCTCGACCTCATACCCGGTGACCGTGCCATCGGGTTCATTATTTTCTCCGCTTCCTTCACCTTGCCTTTCGGATATGCGCTTGTGACGGCCTGAATGACGGGATCAGGCAGCGCCTTGCTGTCGATTTCCTCTTCCTTCTGCAGAAGGAAGCCGTGAGCGTCGTAGAGGGGCTCGTATTCCCTGTCGCTCTCCTCGTGCTCCACTTCATAAGCGACCTTGCCTTCGACGGTTTCCTTCTCAAACTCTACGCCTTTGACATGGGGATAGGCGTTTTCGAAGGCTTAGACCAGCATCTTGGGCACCTGCCGCCTGCTCAGTTCCTGTTCCTCGCCCCGGGCGTGCCCAGGCGCCAGTCAAGGGGTAACCAGCACCGCCGTAGCCAAGATTCGGGTTTTCGTACTTCCTTGTCGGGTGGAACTGAATGAGCGCTGCAAAGCCCGCGATCACAGGCCTTAAAACACCCGAAGATCAATGACACAGCAACAAGAAAATCGCTGTTGACTACCTTCTGCTCTTATCGTGTAGGATATTCAACACAAACGTTATATAAGAACAATAAATGAAATACTCTTGGCTGGTCCTTATCCTCACTCTGCCCACTCATAACGCCACCGGCCGCATGCGCGTCTGGCGCGCGCTCAAAGCCGTCGGGTGCGGTGTATTGCGGGATGGCGTCTATCTTTTGCCCAACCGGCCGGGACATAGGCAGGCCTTGCGGGTGCAGGCCGAAGAGGTGGTCGCCGGAGGGGGCAGCGCCCACGTACTGGTTCTGGACGGCGAGAATCAGGAGCAACAGCAGACTTTTGAGGCGCTGTTCGACCGTTCAAGCGAATACGGCAAGCTGGTCGATGCGGTCCGGCAAGCTGTCGATCTGGAACTGGAATCGGCGGAACCCGCCCGCCTGCGAAGGCAAGTGACACGGCTGCGCAAGGAATTCGAGACGGTCGCGGCCTTGGATTACTTCCCCGGTGCCGCGCGCGACCAAGCCGCCGCGGCGTTGGAAGAGTTGGAGCATGCGGCGAGCGACCGGTTGACGCCGGATGAGCCCCATGCCGCCCACCGGCGGATCAAGCGGCTGCAGCTCAAGGATTATCAGGGCCGGCTTTGGGCCACCCGCCGCCGTCCCTGGGTTGACCGCCTCGCCAGCGCCTGGCTGGTCCGGCGCTTCCTTGACCCCGAAGCCCGTTTTCTCTGGCTGGCCTCGCCGGCCGATTGTCCTCCTGATGCGGTGGGCTTCGATTTCGATGGCGCAGCTTTCACCCATGTGGGTGCCAAGGTCACCTTCGAAGTGCTGCTGGCCAGCTTTGGCTTGACGGACGCCGCCCTGCAACGCCTGGGGGCGCTGGTGCGCTACCTGGATGTCGGCGGAATCCCGGTTCCGGAAGCGGCAGGGCTGGAAGCACTCATGCGGGGCATGCATCAGCGGCTGGCGGATGACGACGCTCTCCTGGCCGAAGCACAAGAGGTATTCGATTCCTTCCATCAGGCCTTTTCGGAAAACGGCGCATGAACATCTCCCAATCGACACCCGTCCGGCCCCCGGTTCCAACTTTGGGACAAGCCTTCTGGTACTGGCTCAAGCTCGGCTTCATCAGTTTCGGCGGTCCCGCAGGGCAGATTGCCATCATGCACCACGACCTGGTCGAGAAAAAACGCTGGATTTCCGAGCGCCGTTACCTGCATGCCCTCAATTACTGCATGCTGCTGCCGGGGCCGGAAGCCCAGCAACTGGCGACCTATATCGGCTGGCTGATGCACCGCACCTGGGGCGGCGTGATCGCCGGCGGACTGTTCGTCCTGCCCTCGCTGCTGATCTTGATCCTGCTGGGCTGGATTTACCTGGCATTCGGCCAGGTACCTGCCGTTGCCGGCGTACTGTACGGCATCAAGCCGGCGGTGACCGCCATCGTGGTGTTCGCGGCTTACCGCATTGGCTCTCGCGCCTTGAAGAATTGGGTGTTATGGGGCACGGCGGCGTTGGCGTTCGTGGCCATCTTCGTCTTTGATGCACCCTTTCCCCTGATCGTGCTGGGGGCGGCGGTCCTGGGCGCCATTGGCGGAAAACTCATGCCGCGGAAATTCGCCTTGGGTGGCGGCCATGGCCCGGCCAAGGACAATTACGGCCCTGCGCTCATTGACGATGACACGCCGGTTCCCGCTCATGCCCGCTTCACCTGGGCGGGACTACTCAAAGTCGTCCTGGCGGGCTTGATCCTCTGGGGCGCTGCGATCGGCTTCCTCGGCGCGCGCTACGGCTGGGACGGTGCGCTCACGCAGATGGGCTGGTTTTTCACCAAGGCGGCCCTCCTGACCTTCGGCGGCGCCTACGCGGTGCTCCCCTACGTCTACCAGGGCGCGGTCGAGCATTACCAATGGCTGACTCCCCCTCAGATGATCGACGGCCTCGCCTTGGGCGAGACCACGCCGGGACCGCTCATCATGGTCGTGACCTTCGTCGGGTTCGTCGCCGGCTGGGCCAAGGCGCTGTTCGGCTCGGACCAGCTTTTTCTTGCGGGCGCCACAGCCGCTTTCGTGGTGACCTATTTCACTTTCCTGCCCAGTTTCTTGTTCATCTTGGCCGGCGGCCCCCTGGTGGAATCCACCCACGGCAATCTCAAGTTCACTGCCCCACTGACGGCAATCACCGCCGCTGTGGTGGGCGTCATCCTCAATCTGGCCGCGTTCTTTGCCTGGCACGTGTTCTGGCCGCAAGGCCCTTCGGGACTTTTCGACAGGGTTGCCGCCCTGATCGGTTTGGGTGCGCTGCTGGCGCTGTTTCGCTACAGGATCGGGGTTATTCCGCTGATCGGCGCCTCGGGCCTCGCCGGGCTTTTGTTCACTTTCCTCCCGCCCTGGCTGATCCAGGCGGGAGTGCTGCCATGAACCGTTTAACGTTTCCGAGCGTTGCAATCGGAATTTTCCTTTTCCTGAGTCATGCCGCGCTGCCGGTCCGCGCGGAAGAACCGCCGCTCTTGACCGGCACGGCTTAGGTAACCTCCTGGTTCGGCGCCGTCGTCGCTGTGGTCGATCTCGAAGAAGGGAGAGTGAAGCAAGCCAGCCCCGCTGGTAACCGACAATAACGCACGCAGCGTGTCGACCGTCGATACCAAGACCAATGTCGTGATCGGAAGCTTTACTACCGGTTTAGACGCCCGTCATACGCCATCCCCTGCTATGCCTGCCTGGGGTGCCAGCATTATCGAGAGCCAACACCTTGACCCTGCGACGTCCAGAGACTTGCCTAACGGGTTGATCGGCAGGACCGGTAAAGCAGATCATCAAGCTCTTTTAGGCTCTTGATGAGCGGAGTGAAGGTAAGACTTAAGCCTATGAAAACGCCGATTCCGTTGGCCAGTATATCGAAGGGGTCGGTAGTCCTGATGCCGGTGAAGCCTTGCAGCAGCTCGAGGAGGCTCCCCAGCGCGATGAAGAAAGCTGGCCAGCGCCAGTGGCGGGAATAACTCAGGGAAAACCAGAGCGTCAGGACCGCATACGCGAGGAAATGCTGGGCCTTGTCCCAGCCCAGCAGGGACGGAGCCTTGGGCAACTGCGGAACGAGGGATAGAGCGACGACCACGGCGACCATCGCCCAGCCGAGGCCTCGCCAAAGGGTGGCGTAGCGGTATGAGTTCTGCATCCGATCATTCATGCCCGCTCCGTTGATCAGGGGAAAAAAGCCGCCGGATTTCCCGCACGAGCCAGACGGGGAGAAAGTCTCGTGCGTTCAGCGGAAATCGCGGCGGGCGCGTTGCTCTGTGCTGCGTCAGTCCCAGCTCAGGGTGCCGCCGGTCTGATACTCGGTGACTCGGGTTTCAAAGAAATTTTTCTCCTTCTTGAGGTCCAGCACTTCGCTCATCCAGGGGAAGGGATTCGACACGCCGGGATATTGCTCGGGCAGGCCGATCTGGGCGCAGCGGCGGTTTGCGATGAACTCCAGGTATTCCTTGAACATCGGTGCGTTGAGGCCCAGGATGCCGCGCGGCATGGTGTCGTAGGCGTACTGGGTTTCGATTTCGACCGCTTCGCGGATCATCATGATCATTTCCCCTTTGAAGCTTTCCGACCACAGATGCGGGTTTTCGACCTTGATCTGGTTGATGACGTCGATGCCGAAGTTCATGTGCATGGACTCGTCGCGCATGATGTATTGGAACTGCTCGGCGGTACCGGTCATCTTGTTGCGGCGGCCCATGGACAGGATTTGGGTGAAGCCGACGTAGAAGAAGATGCCTTCGAAGATCACGTAGAAGGCGATCAGTTCGCGCAGCAGGCGCTGGTCGTTCTCCGGCGTGCCGGTGTGGAAGTGCGGGTCGGACAGGTACTGGGTGAAGGGCAGGGCCCATTCGGCCTTGCGCGCCACGGCCGGCAACTCGCGGTACATGTTGAACACCTCGCCCTCGTCCAGCCCCAGCGATTCCACCACGTACTGGTAGGCGTGGGTGTGCAGGGCTTCCTCGAAGGCCTGGCGCAGCAGGTACTGGCGGCATTCGGGGTTGGTGATGTGGCGGTAAACGGCCAGCACCAGATTGTTCGCCACCAGCGAATCGGCGGTGGAGAAGAAGCCGAGGTTGCGCTTGATGATGGTGCGCTCGTCTTCGGTCAAACCGTCGGCGCTCTTCCACAGGGCGATGTCGGCATTCATGTTGATTTCCTGCGGCATCCAGTGGTTGGCGCAGGCATCCAGGTATTTCTGCCAGGCCCAGTGGTACTTGAAGGGCACGAGCTGGTTGAGGTCGGCCCGGCAGTTGATGATCTTCTTGTCGTCCACCTGGATGCGGCGGGCGCCCATCTCGATGTTTTCGAGGCCGGTGGCGCCGGTCGTGGCGACGGAAGGCGCCAAGCTGTCCAGACGCATTTCGGCGACGGGGGCAAGCGGCGTCGGCGCGGGTTCGACGAAGGTTTCGATGTCCAGGGTGACGGCGGTGTTTGACGGCGGATTCGACCGGGCCGTCAGGCCGGCGAGGGGATCGTCCCAATTCAGCATGGTTGTTGCTCCCTTTAAGAAATTGTGTCGGTGCCGCTCAAGGAAAAAGCCGGCTCAGTCGATGCGCGGTTGTTGGCCGGGCAGCATCCGCTTCAGAACGCCGTCGCGGTCGATATGGTGATGCTTGATAGCCATGACGACATGGCCCACCACCAGGGCCGCCAGAGCCCAACCCAGGAATTGATGGATTTCCACGAAGGTTTCGGCCAGGGCTTCGTTCTTTTCGATCAGGGCGGGCAGAGTAATCAATCCGATCAGCTTCACCGGGTAGCCGTAGCCCGAGCTGATGACCCAGCCGCTCATTGGCTGGGCGATCATCAGGCCGTACAGGGTCCAATGCGCCGAATGCGCCGCCTGCTGCAGGCCGGGCGACATGCTGTTCGGCAGCCGTGGCGGCGGATTGAGCAGCCGCCAGGCCAGCCGCGCCGTTAACAGGGCCAGCACGGCCGTGCCGAAGCCCTTGTGCCAGCCCATGATGAGAGCCTTCTCCGGGCCTTTGGGCAGGTCGGCCACGTAAAGCCCGATCACCCATGCCAGCACGATCAGTGCGGCCATGACCCAATGCAGCCACTTGGCGGTCGCGGTGTATTGATCCCGAGTCGTATTCATCGACACACTTCTCCGCTTGCAGGCCCGGCGACAGCCTCAGTGGCCCGTGTCGTGCTTGCCGTTGGCCGCGCCGGCGGCACGGGACGGTGCATCGGCACTCCGGTCCACGCTGACGTTGCCTACCGGGGCGCCGTCGAGCGTCATTTCGGTGATGCCCCGGTCGCGCTCATAGCGGCAGGTCAGCACGTGGTCGCCGTTGTTGGTGTAGTTCCAGGTCAGGTTTACATAGCTGCTGCCGTCGCTCTGCGACTCGCTCGGCATGTAAAGATGGGTGCCGGCCTTGGCTTCGCCGGCCTGGGTGCAGGAATCCCGCGCGTAGGTGTTCAGCATGTTGCCCGACATCAGCAGCGCCTGCCCGACCTTGTCCTGGTCGGTTTCCTTGGAGAAATACACGATGCCGAAGCCGATGACCATGATGCCGACGAATGCGTAGATGAGTTTGGTCAGTTCGCTCATTTGCCTCTCCTTACCTCTCGATAGTTCAGTTATTTTCAGGGAGTCTTCCGCCAGGACCCGACGGCCTTGCCGGACGCCAGGCCCATGATGCACAAGGATGAGCGTTCCGGCTACTGGCACGCTTCGCAAGTGGGATCGTCGATCAGGCAGGCCTTGGGTTCGGCCGGCCGGACGTCGGCATGGGCGGCTTCCGCCTGGCGCAGGCCTGGGATCGCGTCGTCGATCGGGTCGGTCTTCACCGCATTGAGCTTGCCGTCGAAGGCCGTGCTCTTCTCGACGTGGGTGGCGCCCAGCGAACGCAGGTAGTACGTGGTCTTGAGGCCGCGCACCCAGGCCAGCTTGTAGAGCGTGTCGAGCTTCTTGCCGGAGGGCTCGGCCAGGTACAGGTTCAGGGATTGCGCCTGGTCCAGCCATTTCTGCCGGCGCGAACCCGCCTCGATCAGCCAGCGGGCGTCGATCTCGAACGCGGTGGAGTAGAGTTGCTTCAGCGGCTCGGGGACGCGCTCGATCTTCTGCACGCTGCCGTCGTAGTACTTGAGGTCGTTGATCATGACCGCATCCCACAGTCCCAGCGCCTTGAGGTCCTCGACCAGATAGGGGTTGACCACGGTGAACTCGCCCGACAGGTTCGATTTGACGAACAGGTTCTGGTACGTCGGCTCGATGGACTGCGAGACGCCGCAGATATTCGAGATGGTCGCGGTGGGCGCGATCGCCATGGTGTTGCTGTTGCGCATGCCGACCGTGCGCACCCGTTCGCGCAGGGCATCCCAGTCCAGCGTCCAGCCCCGGTCCATCTGCAGATAGCCGCCGCGTCCCTCTTCCAGCAGGGCGATGGAGTCGACCGGCAGGATGCCCCGGCTCCACAGCGAGCCGTCGAAGCTGCTGTAGCGGCCCCGCTCCTCGGCCAGATCGCTGGATGCCTGGATCGCGTAGTAGCTCACCGCTTCCATGCTCAGGTCGGCGAAGGCCACGGCTTCCTGCGAGGCATAGGGCAGCCGCAGCTGGTACAGCGCGTCCTGGAAGCCCATGATGCCCAAGCCCACCGGGCGGTGGCGCAGATTGGAGCGGCGCGCCTGCGGCACGCTGTAATAATTGATGTCGATCACGTTGTCCAGCATGCGCATGCCGGTGGCGATGGTCCGCTGCAGCTTCGCCGTGTCCAGCGCGCCGTCCGGCGTGATGTGCGCCGCCAGGTTCACCGAGCCCAGGTTGCACACGGCGATTTCGCCGTCGTTGGTGTGCAGGGTGATCTCGGTGCAGAGGTTGGACGAATGCACCACGCCGGCGTGCTGGTTGGTGTAGCGCAGGTTGCACGGGTCCTTGAATGCCAGCCAGGGGTGGCCGGTCTCGAACAGCATGGACAGCATCTTGCGCCACAACTGGCTGGCGGGCAGGCGCTTGTACAGCTTCAGCTCGCCGCGCTCGGCCTTGGCTTCGTAGTCCAGGTAGCGCTGCTCGAAGGCCAGTCCCGTCAGGTCGTGCAGATCGGGGGTGTCGTTCGGCGAGAACAGGGTCCAGTCCTTGTCTTCCGCCACCCGCTTCATGAACAAATCCGGCACCCAGTTGGCCGTGTTCATGTCGTGGGTGCGGCGGCGGTCGTCGCCGGTGTTCTTGCGCAGGTCGAGGAATTCCTCGATGTCGATGTGCCAAGTCTCCAGGTAAGCGCAGACCGCGCCCTTGCGCTTGCCACCCTGATTCACGGCTACCGCCGTGTCGTTGGCGACCTTGAGGAAGGGCACCACACCCTGGGACTTGCCGTTGGTGCCCTTGATGTGGGCGCCCATGCCGCGCACCCGGGACCAGTCGTTGCCGAGGCCGCCGGCGAACTTGGAGAGCAGGGCGTTGTCCTTGATGGCACTGTAGATGCCGTCCAGGTCGTCCGACACCGTGGTCAGGTAGCAGGACGAAAGCTGCGGCCGCAGCGTGCCGGCGTTGAACAGCGTCGGCGTCGAGGACATGAAGTCGAAGGAGGACAAGAGGTCGTAGAACTCGATCGCACGCTCTTCGCGGTCGACTTCCTGGATGGCCAGCCCCATGGCGACGCGCATGAAGAAGGCTTGCGGCAGCTCGAAGCGGATCTCGCCGCTGTGGATGAAATAGCGGTCGTACAGGGTCTGGAGACCCAGATAGTTGAACTGCAGGTCGCGCTCCGGCTTGAGCGCCTTCCCTAACCGCTGCAGATCGAAGCGGGTCAGCTCCGGCGACAGCAACTCCAGCTCGGCGCCGCGCTTGACGTAGTCATTGAAATATTCGCCGTAGCGCTGGCTCATCTCGTCCTGGGTGGCGGAGACGGGGCCGTGGCCGAGGAAGCTCAGGGCTTCCCGGCGCAGCGCGTCCAGCAGCAAGCGGGCGGAGACATAGGAATAGTTCGATTCCTGCTCGATGCGGGTGCGGGCGGTCATCACCAGGGTCGGCGCGACGTCCTTCTCCGGCACGCCGTCGAACAGGTTGCGGCGGGTTTCCTCGATGATCCATTGCGGTTCGACGTCGGAGAGGCCGCGGCAGGCTTCTTCCACGACGCGATGGAGGCGGGCGGTGTCCAGCGACTTGCGGCTGCCGTCGTCCAGCGTGACGTAAACCACGTCCTCGCCGTCTGGCTGCGCTTTTTCCTCGCGGCTCTTTTCGGCGCGCAGGCGGGCGCGCTCCTCGCGGTACAGCACGTAGGCGCGGGCCACTTTCTGGTGGCCGGAACGCATCAGGCCGAGTTCCACCTGGTCCTGGATGTCCTCGATGTGGATGGTGCCGCCGCCCGGCAGGCGCCGCAGCAGAGCCTTGACCACCTGGTCGGTCAGTTCGTCCACGCTTTCGTGAATGCGCCGGCTGGCCGCCGCGTTGCCGCCTTCCACCGCGAGGAAGGCCTTGGTGATGGCGACGCTGATCTTGGCGGCATCGAAGCCCGTGACTTTTCCATTGCGGCGGATGACTCGGACTTCGCCCGGAGACAGGCTGCGGAGTTCGGCGGGCGCGGCGTCTATCGAGGCATCGGAGAGGGGGCGTGCGGCGTTTTCGGTAAGCATGGATAGGACCTCCGGGGGTTGTGGTCGCGAGTACAAACACTATAGACGGTGTTTTTAGACAGCGTCAAGCACATTATCTTGTGTCAAAGCAGTGGATGAGGTGTGGATAGCCTGTGGAAAACCGGCCCCAGCCCCCGCCGGTTCGCAAGTCCGTGCGGCCCGGTGATACAGTTACGCCTCCTGATTTTCCCCCCGATGGAGCCCCGATGAGCGCAAATTCCGAGCTGACGCCCCCCGAAACCCTCAGTCCGCCGCAGCCGGTCCAGCCGGTCGACGAGGCGCGAGCGGCCGGCATGGTCCGGCTCGAAGCCGAGACCCTGGCGAAACTGGATATGAAGATCGAGGATTTCATCGCCACGGTCATCGACCGTCCGCTGCAGAGCGAGGAGTTCAAGGCCAGGCTGGCGGGGGCGCACACCCTGGGAAACGAGGAAATCCGGGCGGCCGCCGGCATTTCCAACCGCCTGCTGGAGAAACCCATGCGGGCCATGAGCGCCGGGGTGTTCGACAGCGGCTCGGACATTTCCCGCGCTCTGCTGGATCTCCGCGCCAAGGTGGAAGAGCTGGACCCCTCGCGCCAGGGCAATCTGCTGGAGCCGCGCAAGCTGCTGGGGCTGATCCCGATGGGCAGCCGCATCCACGACTATTTCCGCCAGTACGAATCGGCCCAGGCCCACATCAACGGCATCATCCAGGCCCTCTACGGCGGCCAGGACGAACTGCGCAAAGACAATGCCGCGATCGAGGAGGAGAAGATCCAGGCCTGGAAGATCATGGAGAAGCTGGAGCAGTACGCCTATGTCGGCAAGAAGATCGACGCCGCGCTGGAACAGAAGCTGGCCGAGATCGAGGCGCAGGACCCGGAAAAGGCCCGCGTGGTCCGCGAGGAATTGCAGTTCTACGTGCGCCAGAAGGTGCAGGACATCCTCACCCAGCTCGCCGTGACCATCCAGGGCTATCTCGCCATGGACATGATCCGCAAGAACAACCTGGAGCTGATCAAGGGGGTGGAGCGGGCGACCACGACCACCGTCTCGGCGCTGCGCACCGCCGTCATCGTCGCCCAGGCCCTGGCCAACCAGAAACTGGTGCTGGATCAGGTCGGGGCTCTGCGGGCCACCACCGGCAATCTGATCGAATCCACCTCGGCCATGCTCAAGCAGCAGGCCGGCCGGGTGCAGGAGCAGGCCGGCGGCACCGCCGTCGATCTGAAGCAGCTCCAGGCCGCATTCCAGAACATCTACGAGACCATGGACAGTGTCGCCGGCTACAAGCTCCAGGCCCTGGACAACATGCGGCAGACGGTGGACGCCCTGACCCAGGCGGTCGCCAAGTCGAAAACTTATCTCGACCGCAGCAGGGAGGAAATGGTGGCGGAAGTGGCGGGAGCCCTACCTGCCGACGAAATCGTTTTGTAGGATCGGCAAACATACGCCGGTAAGCACCGGAGCGTTCGCGGCTCCGCTTCAGGCTGGCAGGCGGTAACCTCTTTCCCGAAAGAGCTTTAGACAAGCATCGACTGCCGCGGCGTCGTAGAGCGTATCCCGATGCCGCGCGATTTCTTCCAGCGCCGCCTCGATGCCCAGCGCCGCCCGATAGGGGCGGTGCGAGAGCATCGCTTCCACCACGTCCGCCACGGCCAGTATACGGGCTTCCAGCAGGATTTCTTCGCCTTGGAGTCCTTGCGGGTATCCGGTTCCATTCAGCCTCTCGTGGTGCTGCAGGACGGTTCGGGCGATGGGCCAGGGAAAGTCGATGGATTTGAGGATTTCGTAGCCGGTCTGGGGGTGTTCCTGGATGATGCTGTATTCGAGATCGCCCAATTGGCCCGGTTTGCTGAGGATTTCGGCCGGGACGCGAATCTTGCCGATGTCGTGCACCGCGCAGGCCAGGTAGAGGCCTTCGACCTCGTCTTCCGGCCTTTGCAGTTCCCTGGCGATGGCGCTGGCGAGGTGGCCCACGCGCCGCTGGTGTCCGGCGGTGTAGGGGTCGCGCATCTCGATGGTGGCAGCGATCGCCGTGATGGAATCCAGCAGGCTCGCCCGGAGCTTGGTCTCGCTTTCCCGGAGTTCGCGGGTGCGCTCTTCGACCAGCTCCGCCAGATGGTTGCGCAGGCGATCGATTTCGAGATGGGTGCGCACCCGGGCCAGCAGTTCTTCCCGTTGATAAGGCTTGGTGACGAAGTCCACCGCGCCCAGCTCGAAGCCCTGCACCTTGTCGTCCGTTTCGGACAAGGCGCTGACGAAGATCACGGGTACGGTCCGGGTTTCGGGGTGGGCTTTGAGTCTGCGGCAGACTTCGAAGCCGTCCATCTCCGGCATGCGGATGTCCAGCAATATCAATTCCGGCGGGTTGCCGATGGCGGCATGCAAGGCCAGCTCGCCGTTGATGGCGGAGCGCACCTCGTAGCCTTCCGCTTTGAGGATGTCCGACAGCAATTTGAGGGAGGCCGGGGTGTCGTCCACGGCCAGGATATTGCCTTTGTCTGCCATGCTTATCCGGTCAATCGTGTGGTAAGGCTTTCAGAATAGCGGGGTAGTCGAAATTTTCGGCGAAGCGGGACAGCGTCTTGTGCAATTGGGGATCGAGCGCCGCCACCTTGCGGAGGGCGGCGTCGATGCGCTCGCTTTCCAAGCTGCTCAGGGCGCTCCGCAATTCCTGGCGTAAATCTTCGGGCAATCCGCTCAGCATCTCCGGCAGCAGCGTTTCGGCCGCTTTTTGCTCGGGGGCCTCATTGTAGCGGTATCGCACCCCCAGTTGCTTGGACAAACATTCGTAAATCTCGCCGGAGCGGTAGGGTTTGCGTACGAAGCCGTCCATGCCGGCGCCGCGCAGCTCTTCCTTCTGTTCTTTGAAAGCGGAGGCGGTCACCGCGACGATCTTGACGGTCTGGCCGCCGGGCAGCCGGCGAATGCGCCGGGTCGCTTCCACGCCGTCCATCACCGGCATGCGGCGATCCATCCAGATGAGATGCGGCTGCCAACTCTGGAACAGCTCGACGCCGCGTTGCCCGTTCTCCGCCACTTTGACCGGAAAACCAATGGATTCCATCAGCTTGACCAAAAGCAACTGGTTGTCGGTCTGGTCTTCGACGATCAGGATGCGGTATTCCGGCTGTCCGGGCGCGAGCCCCGCGACATCCCGCTGTTCGACAGCCTCGGACGGCGGGAGGACATTCTGCCCGACTTCATGCAGCGGCAAATCGATCCGGAACAGCGAGCCTTTGCCCGGTGTGCTCTCCAGTTGAATGCTGCCTCCCATCAACTGCACGAATTGGCGGGCGATGGCCAGCCCCAGCCCCGCGCCTTCGTTGCCGCCGTCCTGCCGGTCCAATTGTACGAAGGGCTTGAATATGCGCTGCTGGTCCTCGGGTGTGATGCCAGGCCCCGAGTCCTCGACTTCGATCAGCAGCCGCGGGGCATCGCCGCGCGTCGAGCTCAGCCGCACGGTGACGCCACCTTGACAGGTGAACTTGATGGCATTGCCAACCAGGTTGATCAATACCTGACGCAACCGCGCTTCGTCGCCGACGACGTAGCGGGGAAACTGCGAAGACTGCTCGGTCAGCAAAAGCAGCCCCTTCTCCTGTGCCCGCAGCTTCATCATGTCCATGGTGTCGCGCATCAGCAGGCCCAAGTCGAACGGTGCATTTTCCAATTGCACCCGTCCGGCTTCGATCTTGGCCATGTCCAGCACGTCGTTGATCAGGGTCAGCAGGTGCTCGCCGCTGCGGTTGACGATGTCGAGGTACTGCCGCTGGCTTTCGGGCAGGGAGGGGTCTTTGCGCATCAAGCCGGAGAATCCGAGGATGGCGTTCAAGGGAGTGCGCAGCTCGTGGCTCATATTGGCCAGGAAGATGCTCTTGGCCCGGTTCGCCGCTTCGGCGGCATTGCGGGCCGCCAGCAGGTCCGCGGTGCGCTGGTCGACCAGTTCTTCCAGGTGATCCCGATACCGCGTCAGTTCGTCTTCTGCGCGTTTACGCTCGGTGATGTCGCGGGCTATGGTGGAAATGCCGGTGACCTTGCCGAAAGCGTCCCGGATGGGCGAAAGCGTGAGCGCGACGTGGATGCGGCTGCCGTCCTTGCGGATTCTTTCGGAATCGCGGCTGACGACCATTTCGCCGTTCCGGATTTTTTCCAGTAGCGCTTGAATCTCGGCATGGCGCGCGGGGTCCGCAAGCACCGTGATGGATTGGCCGACGATTTCTGCTGCGGTGTACCCGTAAATCTTCTCGGCCGCCTTGTTCCAGTGCGTGATGATGCCGTCCAGGGTCTTGCCGATGATCGCATCGTTGGAGGATTCGACGATTGCCGAAAGCTGCATGCGCGTGGCATCCGCCCGTTTGCGCTCGGTGATGTCGCGGGCCGCCGCGAACACCCCTTGCACCGTGCCGGTGTCGTCGCGGTAGACGCTGGCGTTGTACAGCACTTCCATGACGTGTCCGTCCTTGTGGCGGAGGCTCAAGGGGTAATCGGTCAGTAGTCCATTGAGGAAAACGCTCCGGTAGCCTTCACGCGCCCGCTCCGGTTCGGTGAAATAGTCTGAAAAATCCGTGCCTATCAATTCGGTACGGCTCAGGCCGGTGGCTGTTTCGGACGCTCGATTGACGTCGGTGATTTTCCCTTCCGGGCTGATGGTCACCAGCGGATCGAGGCACGCTTCGATCAGGCTGCGGGTATAGCGCGATGCGCTGTGCAGATCCTTTTCGTTTTGCGCCAGCGTATCCAGCATCAGGTTGAGGCTGTCGGCCAGCTTGCTGAGCTCGTCTTTCCGGTTGGAAATGACGGCGCGCGTGCTGAAATTTCCCGCTTGCACGTCCTCCGCCACGCGCACCAACGCGCCGATACGGTAGCCCAGCCTGCTCGCAATGAGGAAGGCGGCGAGGAGAGACAGGCCGAAAGCAATGCACACGAAGACGATGCTGCTCGACACGATGCTGTGCAAATCGGCGGCGATGCTGTCCCGGCCTAAGCCGATTCTTGCCCAGCCGATAGGCCGTCCGTCGATCTCGATGGGCACGGCGACATCGACGAGGGTTTTCGTGTCTCTCAACACCCGGCTCGTCGGTGGCGCTTGGAGGAGAGTGAGGCTGGTGGCGTCGGAAAGGAACAGCCCCGTTTTCGAGGCATCGCTGTGGGCGAGCACCTGACCCGAAGGGGAGATGACCATGGCATAACGCAACTCGGGATAGCTTTGGAAGGAATGCACGACTTCCTGCAGTCCCGCCAGATCGTAGGCCAGAACCCAGGAGCGGGAGCTGACCGCGAGAGATCGCGCCAACCCTTGGGCTGAGTCTTCGCTTTCATGGTACAGGTAGGCGCTTTCGGTATTCACCATATGGCCAGCAAAGGGCACGACGAGAAAAAAGAAGCCGCCTGTGAAGGTCAGGATAATCTGTCGTTTGAACGATCTCCGGCTGAAAAATCTCTTCATTTCTGCGGTTCGTCCAAGGGATACACGGTCCGGCCAAACCGGCGCAGAAAATCCTCGACGACGAGGTAACGCCGGTCGTCGGCCAATTCGAAGCGGGAGAGCGGTATGCGCGCCAATAGGGCTTTGCCTTCCTCCGTCGTGTGCAAGGTGTCTAGCAGGCGCGCTACCTCGCGGACAATCTGCGCGGGGGTGTCGTCCCTGGCGACCACGCCGTTGTTGATGAGCGGCTTGGTTTCCCACTTCAGTTCCAGCTCGCGCGCCCGGTCGGGGTACTCTTTCTGGAACATCTCCCAGGGTAGCGGCCAGGTCGCGCCGGCCGCTACTTTGCCGAAATAGACGTTCATGATCGAGGACTCCTGCGAACCGACATACAGGTTCTCGATATCGCGATTCACGTCCACCCCGTGGGTATGGAGAAAATATTGCGGCATCAGGGTCGCGGCCAATGCCGTACGGGCCGGATAGGCGACCTTTTTGCCTTTGAGGTCCGTGACTTTCTCGATGCCGCTGTCGCGCCGGACCAGGATGATGCCGGTGAATTTCGAGTCTTCGCCCATTTTGGCGATGACGTGATAGCCGTATTTCAGCGAATTCAGTGTCTGGTAAGGATTGGGTAGAGCGAAATCGTATTGCCGCGAGTATAGCTTCTTGTCGAATTCGTCGTAATTGCGCGAGGCTTCCAGGCGGAATGTGGCGGCTGGAATATTCCGGTTGAGATAATCGACCAGTGGGGCATATATCTCGAACAAACGTACCGGATTATGCAGCGGATGGATGGCGAACACATAGGTCTTGCGGATTGCCGGCGCCTTCGCGGTGAACTCGGGTGCGGTCGTTTTGCCGTCCTCTTTTGGGCCGCAAGCCGCTAGCGCCAATGCGGCGAATAGCATCCAAAGCGTTTTCACGTTCCGTGGAACTCCCCATCGTTGCTGCTCCATGCTGCTTCATCGAATAGCCTCGACAAGGTCATCGTAATATCGGTGCGCGCATGCCTTGATCCTCGACTGGGTGCTCGCCGGAGGCGCTCGGCGTTTAGTTCCGGTTCGGGATGATCTCGATTTGCAGGGGACGGGGAGTATCGACATGGACGTCGCGCTGCGGGAACGCCAGCGCGATGCCGTCCTCGGCGAAGCGTTTTTCGATCATGAAGCGGAGGTCGCTGGCGATCTGGTAGGCGCTCATGGAGGGGTGCATCTCCAGCCAGTAATAGAGCCCGAACACCAGCGAGTTTTCGCCGAAATCCTCGAACCAGACGAACGGTGCCGGATCGCCGAGAATCAGGCCGTGGCGGCCGGCGCATTCCAGCAGGATGTCGGAAACCCGGTGCGATGGCGAGCCGTAGGCGACGCCGACCTTGACCGAGCGCCTCAGCTTGGGCGTGGTGTAGGTCCAGTTGGTGACCTTGTTTTCGAGAAAGGTCGCATTGGGGAGCATCGTCTCCACCCCGTCGAAGCCGCGCACCGTGGACGAGCGGACGTCGACGTCGGTTACCGTGCCGACGATGCCGTCCACTTCCACGATGTCGCCGACCTTGATCTTGCGTTCGAACAGGATCAGGGCGCCGCTGATGAAATTTTTCAGCAGGGTCTGGGTGCCGAAGCCCACGCCGATGGCGAGGGCGCCGCCGAGGAAGGCGAAGGCGGTGAGCGGGATGCTCATGAAATCGAGCACGACCAGGAGCAGCACCACGATGAAGGCAGCGCGCAGCCAACGGCGGAACAGATTGGCCTGGGGGGCGTCCATGCCGCCGCGGGTGATCAGGACATGCTGGAACCGCTGGGTGAACACGCCGGACAGCCAGTAGCCGAGCAGGAACAGCAGCACCGCACCGACACTCTTGCCGAAAGTTACACTGCGACTGATGGCGACGGCCTTGCCTTCGATTTCAATGCTGTCGTCGACGGCGAACAGTTCGAATTGCCAGACCGATTTGCCGATACCGACGGCTGCGGCGATAAACTCGCCCAACCGCTGTTTGAAGCCGAGCAGGCTGAGCTGAACCTTGTGTTCGTCCCGCCAGCGCCGTAGCGTGCGCTCGGTACGATCCACGAAGAGCCGCACCTTTTGGACGGCTTCCTGGCGGGCGCGGTAGGCTTCGGCCGCCGATTGTTCGTAGTCCCGGACCTGGTCGGTACTGCCTTGCAGCTTGTCCAGCCGCGCCGCCTGGCCGCGTTCTTCCGCATACGCCAGATCGGATTCGCCGTCGAGGTAGGCCAATACGGGCTGCAGCCGTTCGATGCTCTGGCCGACGAGGTCGAGTGCCTGGCGCCGGGCTTCGGGGTCGGAGTTGGTCACCAGAACGTAGCGTTGCTTCCAGAGATCGGAAAGATACCGGCTGATCGCCCCCCTCGTGTTCACGGCGTAGCTGCGGAACCGGAAAGTCTGCAGCCAGGCGTCGGCGGCTCTCAGGCGCGCAATGAGCGCATCGATCTCCGGCGCCGGTGTGGCGGCATCGGATTTGGCCTGCTGCAGGGCTCGCGCGGCTGCATCGCGCTCCCGGCTCCAGTGTTCGTGATCGGACAGGATGCTTTGCTGTTCCCGCTCCAGGGGCTGCTGAGACTGCCGCAGGCGCTCGAGTACGTCCTCCAGGTCCCGGGGCGTGAACGAGCCATGGTCCCTGGCCTTGGCGATCTGCCTCTGGAGCAGCGCGGCTTCCGACCTCGAAGCTTCAAGGCGGGTCTTGGCCAGGATGAATTCGAGCCCGCTCCAGGCCAACCGGTTGTCCATCACGCGTTGACGCAGTTGGGCCAAGGCTTGGTTCGATTTCGCCTTGGCTCCGTCCTCCGGAGTTTTGGCCTTCTCCACGGCTTCGGCGGCCAGTCTCACTGCGGCCTTTTCCTGCCTGGCGTCTGCCTCGAACCGGACGGCGTCGCGCTGGAGCTGGACCTGGGCGGATTCGAACGCCGCAATCTTGGTCCGGGCGGCGTCGAGCGCATCCTGAAGATCGTCCAGCATCAGCACCGAATAGGGCGGCGGCTGGTCGAAACCCGACCAGGCCGCTTCCTTGGCCTTGGCCTCATCGCGGGTCCGGCTCGCCGCCTCCTGTTCCGACAAGGTCTCCAATTCGGCTTGATAGACGTAGACCAGGAGATCGGCCTGGCGGCGGGCCAGCGCCTGGTCCTCTGGCGTAAATTCCGGCGCGCTTTCCTCGCTCGCCAGTCTGTCCCGCAAGGCGGTGGCGTCTTCCAGTTTTCGCCGGATTTCCGGACGCAGTTCCGCAGGGGCCGGCATCGCGGCCGGGGCAGGGGAAGCTTCCGCCTGGGCATTGCCGCCCGGCACCGCGGGAACCTGGCCGGATGCGCCGGGCGTGGCCAGAGCGAGCAGCGCCAACAGCGCGCCCATACGGCCGCGCACGCTCAGTGTTGCCATCAGGAACCCCATCCGGTCTGCCAGCGGTCAAATTTGTCTTTCAGGAACCGGGCATGCACCGCGATGGCCTGGGCGTCGTCCCGGTACAGGCTGTTCAGCATCTGGCGCAGGGACTGGTCCAGCACGTCGAGCTGTTCATGTAGCACCGCCTGAGCCGTCTTGCCGTGCAGCAGTGGTTCGGTGCGGGCCAGGTCGGCGGGCAGCGCGAGATAGTGCTCCACCGCGTCCGGCAGATATTCCAGGGCGATGCGGCGGACGTCGTAGAGCATGGGGTCGGCCTCATGGGCCGTGCGCAGGAGCCGGTCCAGAGCCGCGAGCAGCGACTCGCCGATGCTGGCGATCCGGGCTTCCGCCTCGGGGTCGAGGCGTCCGGCGATGCGGTTTTGGAGGTTTTCCAGCCGCACCCGTACCGTCGCCGCCGGGTCTTCGTCGAACTGTTCGCGAAGCTGGTCCAGATTGCCGGCGGTGCGGGCGAAACGCTCGCTGAATGTTTCGAACGCGATCTGCCGAAGGCTCTGTTCCAGCGTGTCGAGTTCGGCGACGAGTTGCTGTTCGGGCGTCCTGCCGTCGTCGAGCCGGTGACTGGCGGCGTAGTGCTCGGGAAGTTCCAGATAATGGTTCAGCAGCGCGGGCAGTTCTTCCAGTGCCGCCTTGCGCACCGCCAGCAAGGTCGGCGACTGCTGCGAGCGGGGAAGATCAAGCTGTGGAAGCAGTGACTGCACCAAAGCCTCGGTCTCCGAAAGCCTGGCTTGCAGCGCCGGCAGCCTCGCCCGCGCGCGGGCGCCGTCGAACCGCCGGGCCAGACCCCGCGCCTTTCTCCGCAGTCCCCAGGACAAACCCGCTCCCCGCGCCGGCAGCACCAGCCAGAGCACCAGGTAGAGCCAGAACGTAAAGCTGAAGCTGAAGAAGATCGAGACCAGGAAGATCAGGCGGACCAGCGACACGTCCAGCCCGAAATAGCGTGCGATCCCCGCACACACACCGCCGATGCGGCGGCGGTCGGGATCGCGTTCGAGGCGGGAGGGACGGGGGAGGGCAGAAGGGGGTTGCATGGATCGCATCGAAACCATTGGGCGGCCGTAAACCGGGCAAGCATAGCGCAACTCGGCCCGTGCCTGCTCCCTCCAGTCCGGGATGCGTTCCCCGAAATCCGGGGGTACCCGGTCAGAGGGCGAGTATTCCCAGCAAATGGGAAAAATCGTCCCGGAATCGCGCATCGGATTCCCGCGCTGTCTGCGCCTCACGGCAGGCGAGCAGCACCGCCGCGGCGTCTCTGCCTCCGAACCTGCGGCCAACTTCCTCGAGGCCATGATCGGTAAGCTCCAGGCACAAAGCCATGGCAAGCTGGAGCGGAAGGGCATGTTGGTTCGACAGTAGATCGCCGGGAGCGATGCCGAAATGGTCCGCCACCGCTGCCTGGACGCGTTCGACGGTGATCATCCGTTCCGGCAAGGCGATGACGTGACGCAGTTCCCAGGCCGCGGTTTCGAGCGTGATGGGCTGCCGGGCGCATGCCGCCAGCCGAAGCAGCGCCCTTTCCAGCTCGGCCAGATCCGTACGGATGCGCCTGCCGAGGAAAAACGCCACCTCCGGAGGCAAGTCGATCCCCCATGTCCGCGCCTTTTGCATGAGGACCGCGGCGCGGGTCTCCAGGTCCGGCGGTTCGATGGACACGGACAGTCCCAGGTTCAATCGCGTCTTGAGATCGCCGGCCACCCCCGTCATGTCGTAGGGAGAACGGTCGCCCGCCAGCACGATCGACCGGAGGCTTTCGAGCAGCGCATCGAATAGCCAGACCAGTTCAGCCTGGGCGCGAACCTTCCCCGCCAAGCGCTGAACGTCGTCGAACAGCAGGAGGTCGGCACTTTCGTAGCGGCTTCTGAAGCCGGCGACAGCCCCTTCCTGCAGAGCGGCGGCCAGGTCCGCCTCGAAGCCGTCCCCGGTCTGATAGACGATACGGGCCTCGGGATTCAGGCGTAGCCTTTCGTTGCCGATGGCCTGGAGCAGATGTGTCTTGCCCAGGCCGGCCGCGCCCCAGATGACCAGAGGGACAGACGCCGGTCCCAGGTTCCGGGCGACCCGCAGCGCTGCCGTTCCGGCCTTGTTGTTCGATCGCGCCTCGATGAAATTGGAAAACTGGAAAGACGGGTTCGGAGTCTCGGGACGCATCGCGGTTACCGCTCCGAAGTCTTCTTGCACAGCGTCAGGTTCTCACCGCCGGCCGCCAGCCAGGCCATGATCGCGGGAGAGAGTTTGTGCGCCTGTTCCCGCAGGCTGGAGGTGGCGCCGCCGTTGCCGCGGTCCTCGGCATTCTTCTGCAATCCCTCCAGCAGCTGATCCAGCGTTTTCTGGGCCAATTGCGCTTTCAGGGTCTGCTCCGCCAGCGCCTTGTTGAGCTCGACCACGCGCTGATCGGCGTCCAGCACCCGGCGGTCGGCCTCCTCGACCTGCCGCTTGAGCTGCTCGTATTTGTCGATCACCTCGGCGGGGGCTTGCGGGCGGACTGCCGTGACAGCGGCGGTGCTGGTCTCCTGAGACGGCGAGGGGAGCCTGACGCGAATGCCCATGAGGTCGGACAGCAGAACGGCGGCGGTGGCCAGAACCACACCGGTGAGGAGACCGGAGGAGAATTTCAGCGCCGAAGCCGGACGGCGGGGTGGGGGAGACGAGTTCGGCTCCAGCGGGAACGGTAGGTATTGGGCCGGATTTGGCCGGGCGTGGCGGCGATCGACTTCACGGATCGATTTGGGCAGGAAATAGCCGGCTTCGCGGTTCATGACGGTGCTCCCTGGAAATAAGGAGCACTCAGCCTAGCCGCACCGGGCGTCGTTTCAGGTCGCGTACGAATTTCCGCGCCGGATGCGACCTGAAACGACGCGGCTCCTCCGTAGGCTATATCCCGAGGGCGCGAACCGCCCGGATCGCAACGACAACGTCAGGAACTAACATGATGGAAACACGCAACGAAGAACACGCCAGCGAACATGCCGCCGCCGTCGGCGCCATCGCCACGGCAGCCGCCCGTGGCGAACTGGACATGGACAGGCTCGGGGAAATACTGTCCGGCCACTATGGGGAGGTCAACTGCTACCCCGGCAAACCGACCAACGCCTGCCACAATGTGGCGTACTTCATCGCCCTGGAGGGGCTCGCCGGGAGCCGTCTCCGGAGCGACGCCCGGTGCGATGAATGGGAGCGCGAATTTCGCCACCATCACCGGTTTCACGGCGGAGACTGGTACGGCATCGCCTACATCCTCGACCGCTTCGTCCGCCACATGCAAGGCGGCTGCGCCGGCATGACCCGCCAGGCCGTCATCATCACCGACGCCTGGGACCCGATCGCCTATGGCTACTGGCGGGCGAACATCGCCCAGATCCGCAAAACCGCCGCGGTCGAGATTCACCTGGTCGGCGATGGCGGCTTGAAACAGCGCATCCTGTAGGCACCCCATGGAATTCTCCGACGAACTGCTGGCCTCCCTGCGTGACGCCCGCCACATCGCGGTGTTCACCGGCGCCGGGGTGTCCGCCGAGAGCGGCATCCCGACCTTCCGCGACGCGCTGACCGGGCTCTGGGAAAACTACGACGCCTCCACCCTCGCCAGCCCCGAAGGCTTCGCGGCCGACCCGGCGCTGGTATGGGGCTGGTACGAATGGCGGCGGACGCGGGTGCTCCGGGCCGAGCCCAACCCCGCGCACTACGCCATCGCCGCGCTTGCGGCGGACTGTCCCCGCCTGACGCTCATCACCCAGAACGTCGACGACCTGCACGAACGCGCCGGCAGCGCCGATCCCATCCGTCTGCACGGCAGCCTGCACCATCCGCGCTGTTCCGCCTGCGAGGCGCCATATAGGCTGCCGCCCGGCATTCCCGACGAACCCGAAGGCGGCCGGCGTGTCGACCCGCCCCGCTGTGCCCGGTGCGGTGCGCCGGTAAGGCCCGGCGTGGTCTGGTTCGGCGAAAACCTGCCGCAGGCGGCCTGGGACGCCGCGCGCCAGGCCGCCGAGGTGTGCGTTCTGATGTTCTCCATCGGCACCTCCGCCCTGGTCTGGCCCGCGGCCCAGTTGCCGGCGCTTGTCGCCCGGCGCGGCGCCACGGTGGTCCAGGTCAACCCCGCCGAAACCGCCCTGGACGGACATGCCGGCTACAATCTGCGGGGCGCGGCGGGCAAGGTCATGCCGCTGCTGCTCCAAGCCCTCCGGAGATCACGCCCATGAAGATCAAACTCCTGGCTGGAGCCGCCCTCGGCATCAGCCTGGCGGCCGCCGCCGACGATCCCGCCCGCTGCTACAACATCCGCGATCCCGATCTGCGCAACGCCTGCCTCGCCGACACCCGCGGCGACAAGAGCCGCTGCTATTCGATCCAGGACGCCGACGCCAAACAGCTCTGCCTCGCCCGCCTCACCGGCGACAAATCGCGCTGCTACAACGTTCGCGACAAGGATCTGCGCGCGGCCTGTCTGGCGGGGATGGGGCGCTGAGCTTGCGGCAAGCCCCCGCCGGTTTCAGAATCGGCTCTCCAGACGCAGAACCGCAGAAAACGACCGTATGACAGCTCCCGCCGAACGCCTCGCCACCTATCAAGACCTGTTCGATCTTCCGGACAACGTGATTGGCGAGATTCTGCACGGTCAGATGATCACCCAGCCGCGGCCCGCGCCTCGGCATGCCCGCGCCGCCTCGGTCCTCGGCGGGGACTTGATGAATCCGTTCGACCACGGCAGAGGCGGCCCCGGCGGCTGGTGGATACTCTTCGAGCCGGAGCTCCATCTCGGCGCGCATATCCTGGTCCCCGATCTCGCGGGCTGGCGGCGGGAGCGGATGCCCGTGTTTCCGGACGAAGCCTATTTCACGCTGGCGCCGGACTGGGTCTGCGAAGTGCTCTCGCCTGGCACCGCGCGGATCGACCGCGTGGTGAAGATGCCGCTCTACGCCGAACACGGCGTCGGTTGGCTCTGGCTGGTGGACCCGGATCAGCGCACACTGGAAGTGTTCCGGCTGCACGAAGGCCATTGGCTGATGGAACAGGCCTGGCAGCAGAACGAAGAGGTCGGCGCCCCGCCCTTCGGCGAATGGCGGTTTGCGCTGGCGGATTTATGGGTGCCGGACGCGACCTAGCATCCGCCCGCTCCGTTCACGGTCGGCGCGGCTACAGTTGTGTCATATGGGTCAAGGCGTCAGCTTCGTCGACCCCGGTGAATACGGTCACTTGGCGAGTTCCCGAAGCACATTGCGCCGCCGCTTCATGATTTCCTCGGCCTCGCTCATTTGCCGCTCGAAGCCGGGATCGTAGCCCAAGATGTGGAAGCCGTCGGGCGACTCGGCCAGGAACACAGCGTCGCCCTTCTCCAACTTCAGCCGCGCCAAGACTTCTTTGGGCAGAATCACTCCGACGGAATCGCCGATCTGGGTCAGTCTGAGGGTGTAGTGCATGGCGGCTCCCGGTCGATGTTATAACGACAGCTATGCTACCGATTACAGGCTGGTTGTGGAAACAAAGCAACGTATGCCAATACCCTATGCCATCCGGTTCCTATGGTACTTCAAACGCTCAGAACGTTTCCGCCCAGCGTTCCCAGAATCCCGGTTCATCGTGATGCGCATTTTTCATGGCGCTTTCCAGCGACAAATACCAAAATTCCACCTGTGGTTGCCGCATGCTGCCATCCGGATTTTCTAGGAAATCCCGTAGGAAGCAATAGCGTTGATCGCTCTCGTCAAGCGGTATATCGATATATATCTGTCCCCGATAGGACCTAAGGGAATTCTCATTGGCAAAATCCCCGCAGGGCTGCCAAGTGTAGCCATGTTCTTCCAGCCATGCGAGCACTCGCTGGCGTACGGCGTCATGGCGATATTCATAATTGCGCTCCGATTCGGGACGGAATCCATGAGCGCTATCAGGATGGAAAGTCAAATACAACACGCCTCGTTTCTTTTCACGGGCGATGGCATCGATGTGCTGAATGAGTTGTGGCATAGCGGCGGCTCCGAAGGGGAATACGTTCTAAGTATACGATTGCAACTGGTTGTTAGTTTGGCGGCTCACTCCTTGGGCAGTTCCTTGTGCGCGTCGACGACGGTGTAGGTTGTCTTTGGCTTGGAGAGATTTTTTGTAAGCTCATCTATTAGCACGCCCACAAATGTGCCGCCCGCGCCGATAACAACCCAGAGCGGCACGCCGATGCCGCCACCAAGCGCCGCAATACCAGCGCCGGCACTGCCGACCGTTGCGACGGTGGTGATAACCGCGCCAAGACCAAGACGTGATCCCCAAGAGCGCTCATCCCAACCAACGCGCTTCAGCTCGCGAGACATTACCTTGATGAGCGGTGATATTGCCTTGCATTCGTTGGTGATTTTGACCGCCGCTGTGGCTTTTTTATGAATGGGTAGATTGCTCTCGCGAAATTGAACCAATCGCTGCGCCCACGACAGTAATAGCTGTTGCTCATCCGGAGTGGTTGCCCGAACCACTGACTGAGCGACCGATGAGTGACTTGCCTGCTCTGTATCCTCAACCACGAATCTCTCTTGACAGGGTAACAACGGTTTTACCACCGCTATATTACCGCGGCAGCCGAATTTGAGGTAAGGGATATCGGTTACTCCACTGTTCATGGGGAAGGCTTTCAACAGAAACTCGGGCCCGTCACGATCCGCGCGTCCAATTTTCGACCGCCAAGCCCGGATAGCCGGTGAAATCGGCCTCATTGTTGGTGACCAGGACAGCGCCCAGGCTCACGGCATGCGCGGCGATCAAGCGATCCAAGGCATTCCGGCGGCAACCCGGCACCGCGGCGCGCAAAGCCCCGTAGGCGAGCGCGGCGCCCTCGTCGAAAGGCAGGAACGGCACCCGCTTGAGGAACAACTCCAGAACCCGCTCGTTGTGCTGGCGCGTATCCGTCAGTTTTTCGATCCCGACCCGAAGCTCAGCGTAGGTAATGACCGAAATGCCGACATCCCCGACCTTGAGCGCACGGAATCGTGAAGCCAGCGCCGGGGGCTGCCGGTGTATCAGATAGATGCAGATGTTGGTGTCGAGCAGGTACTTCATTGTTCAAGCCGTTCCTCCTGGATTGAGAACGGGCCGAAGGTTTCCCAGTCCCGATCCCGTTCCGGCGACTCCTCGCGCCCCTCAAGCATGAATTCGGGGGAAAACATCGCCAGAATGTCCGTCACGTCCGCCAGGCTCTCCTGCGCCACGGGCCGAATCACGAGCGTGTTGCCTACCCGTTCGATTTCGACCTGCTGCGCCACTTCGGCAATGGCCAGTTCCTTGGGAATCCGGATGGCGAGAGAATTCCCGCTTTTGAAAATTCGGGTCAGCATCGTTTCATCCTCAAAAGTATGTATATCCATGATATACACCCTGCAAGCAGACAGCAATGCGGGAAGAGCGGCAGACCCTTATCGTCTTATAGACCGCGGCTCCCGCTGTCGCAGACGGCGGCTATGCTGGAACGCCCATTCCCGCGCATCCGTCCAATGCCAAACAGAAACGACCCGTCCCGACCAGCAACCAAAGTCCCGAGCCCCGCGGAACGCGCAGCCCTGTGCCGCCTCAACGCCTATTTGGCAGAACTGGAGAACCTCATCGTGACCGAGGCGATAGTCGCCGATCGGGCTTTGCTGGCGCGCAAACACGATCCCGCCGATCCGATGAACGATTACGTTGCACTTGGTACTTTAAACTGCCTAATAAAGTTAGTCAGGACGGTCTGGAGATCATGCTTAAGATTCTTGATTTCTCCAATTTGTTGTTTTAAATAGATGAAGTTACCGTCCACTATAGTCGGCTCATTTAGCTCGTACCCCCTGGTTTTTACATCAGTTTTTCGTTGTAGCTCAAGTTCAGCCATCAAGAGGGTTTGGTTGTCTCGAAAATCGATGTATAACCAAAGCGTCCCTACATCTTTTTCATCCTTATCTCGAATCCATATATATGATCCCACCCATGCCCTATCGTATTGCCATGTCCGTTTTCCGTCGGTCTTGGGGTGAATTTCTATATTGATCGAGTCGCGGTGTAATTGTGCATTGAATACCTGGCCGATTTCATTGATGTTATCTGTCAAGACTTGTTTGGTGATGTCCGCCATAATGCTACTCCCTCGATATATCGCACGGATTATATTAAGATATGGAGTGCCTGGATTGAACATTGCATCTAGAAAAGAGGAATCATTCGCATTCATTTTGTTCTCTCCGCAAATTCATTCAAGTAGTCTGCCGCTCGCGAATTAGGCTGATGTCTGTCGATATTAAGATTTAATACACTAACTTCAAGAAGTCCTGTCAATAATAATAAGGAAGTCTTAGTGTAGATTGAAAAATCTCCGCCAATTTGGGAAATGATGACTCGTAAGTTTTTTAGAAAATCTTCCCATTGAACAAAATCAAATCCGTAGGCTGACGAATTGGCTGAAACACCATTTACCAGTGCTACAGGAGAAAATGATTTGTATATCTGTTCTAAGGAGAGTAAGTACCCTACATTCTTTAACATGTCAGCATTGTTTGCGTGCGTCAATTTGGTTTCGATGATAAGAGCTTCGTCGTCAGGATAGACGGCTGCGATATCCAAGCGGCCTTGTTTGTTTAAATGGCCGTGATCAACAAACAATTCCCTATAAACAGTTTTAGGATATTCAGCTGAGCTCTTCTTGGCGTTTCTCCCAAAAGCCCTGAATGATGAGTTTTTTGGGAGTAATTTGATAATTTCAGCCAATACATCGTTTACCTGGTTTTCATTTTTTAGCTTGATGGCTCTATAGATATTACTGTATAGGAGCGGCTCACTGCCTAATTTTGCTTCGGATATGGATACGATATTATTAAGTTGCCTTGATAATTCATCTTCGTAATTTTTATGTGCCAATAAAATTGATTTAATTATGTCGGTTGGAAACGGAATCGATCCTAATTTATCCTGCAGGCAAGATTGTTCGGCGGTTAATCTGTCGTCGATAGAGCCTTGTCTAAAATTTTTTCCAAGTGCTGAATACGTAAAAATAAGTTGCGTTAGCTTGTAACCTTCAATATGTTTTAAATGCATATATCGCCTTTTCCATTCTTCAATGTCTACGGCACTCCACAAAGGCGATGCAGCGGTTATTTGAACAGGGGGGGGGAAACCCAGGTAACGAGTGGTGTGCCACCTACTCGTCGTGCTTGGACTGCTGCCTAGGAAACGAGCAACATCGCGTAGAGAAAGAAGTTCAAGTTTATTTGGAGACATGATGGCCATAGAAAAAATAATGTTCGAATGAAAAACATCGTTCCACATGAAAATTCTAGCAATCGATTGGTCGAATTTCAAGACCGCTGGGAGACCGATGCTAGTGAACAAACCTAGAGTCTAGAAGAGATATTTTTTCCGTAGCCAACACGTCTGCTCCGCCATCGCCTCGCGCAGCTCGGCGGGTTCGAGCACTTCCACGTCGGCGCCGAAGGAGCAGAGCCACCATTTGAGCTGGCCGGTGTGCAGGACGGTGGCGGTGAGCACGAAGTGGTAGGGATCGCAGGGCTCCACCTTCTGGTCGTCGGAAAGGGGGGTGTCCAGCAGGTGCTGGCCGACGGGGTTGTAGAACCGGGCGACGAGGCGGATCGGTTCGAGGCTGCCGCCCATGCCGAACAGGCCGTCGGCGATGGCGCGGTCGAGGTCGAAACCCGCGGGACGTTCGGCGGGGGCGTCCAGCCGCTCGGCGTTCTTGAAGCGGTGGAGGGCGACGACCCGCGGGTCGTCGTAGCCGTCGTAGGTGCAGACCAGGTAGATCGAGACGCCGCGCTGGACGAGGGCGAGGGGGTGCAGGGTGTATTCCACCGGTTCGTCCTGCCAGGGCTTCTGGTAGTTCACCCGGAGCTGTTGGCCGCGGTCCAGGGCCTCGAACACGGTGTCGCGCACTTTCGGATCGACCTGCGGCGGCAGCAGCGGCTGCCAGGCGGGCAGGGTGCGTATCTTGTCTTGCCAGTGGCGGCGACCGGGGTTCCTGGCTTGATCGGCCTCGATTTTTTCTTCGGCGTGACCGAACACCGCTTGCAGGGGTTCGAGGTGTGCGGGCGGCAGCAGGGGGGCGAGCTGTTGCTTGACCAGGGCGAGGGTCTGGGCTTCCCGCAGCGTCAGGCCGGGGAGGTCGAGCGAGGCGCCTTTTCCCCAGCACCAGCCGTAAGGTGTGCCTTTGTCGTTGCAGTGGAGGGGGAATTGCTGGCCGAGTGTGTCGAGGGCGCGTTCGACCCAGCGTTTGCTGATGCGCTTTCCGAGCCGTTCGCTGAGCTTGGCTTGCAGTTCGCTGGCGGTGGCCTGGGCGGGATGCTTGGGGATCAGCTTCAGCAGCTCGAAATACTGGGTGAGGGATTCGCCGTATTGTTTTCTGGCCATGGGGTTGATTGTTGCGTGTCGGTTTCAGAGAGTTTGGGGATTACTAAGCGTTAAGAAAGAAAAGTCACTCGTCACCTCGGCATGGATTCGGCACGCGCTCTGGCGTGTGCCGAGGTCCAGGTTATATGGATGTATCAGCTTTGCCATCCCTGGCTTCTGGATTCCGGCAATCCATGCCGGAATGACGAGCGATGCGACATTCATTTCTTTAGTAAAAAGCATCGTCACTCTGGCCCAGAGGGTGAGGGTGCGCCGGCTCTGCCTTCCAGGTACCAGGCTAGGCGGACCATGGCGAGGGTGTCGAGCCGGCAATAGTCGAGCAGGTTCCGCCGCAGTTCGCCGCGGCGCTGCGGGACCGTGCCGGGGTCGATGAGTTCGGCGTAGGCTTCCTGGGCCATGGCGCCGTGCTGGACTTGCAAGGCCGTGTAATCGAGGTCCGGGGCGAGGGTGGGCAGCACGCTCTTGATCGACCAGGAGCCGTCCATGCCGGGATGATAGTAGTGATTGCGGACGAGAGGCAGCAGGTCGACCATGCGTTCGCCGATCGCCAGCAGCGGCGCGGACAGGTCGGGGAAATCGCTTGCCAGTTCGTTCGTGCGGGTACGTTCGAAGCCGATGTGGTAGACGAACACTGGGCCGCTTTCGCCGAGTGGGGCGATCAGGGCCTCGGCGAAGCGGCGGCGCGGGTCGTCGCCGCTGCCGTCGAGGAATTCCAGGTGGCGCAGCTCGCCCGGCGCGTCCTCGACATGGCAGGACCATTGGAACACGAGTTGCTGGTAGGGTCGGGTGCTGGCCCAGCGCGGCACGGCGAACTGGATGCTCTCGAAGTCCAGGTAGTAACGGGGGTATTCGTGTCGGGACAGGGCGGCCGCGGCGGCGGGATCGAGCTCGGCTTCGCCGCTGAGGGCGACCCGGTGGATGCGCCGGTGTTTCGGTTTGGCGAGGCGTTCGGCAGGCACGTCGCGCAGATCCCGGTAGCCTTCGGCTTCGAGTTCTTCGATCAGCTTGCCGGGGTACGGCAGCAGCCGCAGCGGAAACTCCGATTCCGCGGGTAGCCCAGCGGCTTCGGCGCAATGGCCGAGGAAGGGGCAGGCGTAAGGGGCATGGCATTGCACCCCCGGCGCGATGGCCGGTTCGCCGCGTTCGAGCGTGGCGCGGGCGGCGGCGATACAGCCGGGAATCTGCGAGATCAGCGGCTGGAGGGCTGCGGTCAGATCGACATGCCGCAGCAATCCGCGGTAGTCGCCGCCGCCGGGATAGACGAAGCCGCTGTCGACATGGGCCAGCTCGACCCGGTTCAAGCTCAGGCCGGCCTGGCGGCAGACCCAGGCCTGGATGGCGCAGTCGCTGAGGTGATAGTCCTTCACCCTTGTGCTGGCTTTCACTTCGACCAGCCGGTGCTCTCCCTCTTCCGGTATCAGCACGTCGGCCCGGATCAGCACGCCCTCGTGCTCGAAGGTGGCTTCGAACAGCGTCCGGTTCAGTTGGGAGGCCAGCGCCAGCCGGGTGTCGGCCAGGGCATCCGCCAGGTTGGCGCCGTCGATCAGCCAGCCGTCCGGATACAGCGTCCGCGCCGCTTCGCCGATACCGTAGCCGTGTTGGATGGCGATGGCCGAGGCATCGGCCCATTCGGTCAGCTCCGGCCGATGAACCTGCAGCCAGAGGCGTTTCGGGCACTGTCGGTGAGCCATCAGTTTCGATTTGGACAAGCCGTAGGCCACGTAATACGCCTCCCAGGAATGAGGATTTCAGTTTAGCCCCACTCGCGTCAGCACACGTCGCGCCCGGCTTTCGACGGTGAGTGGGCAGGGCGCAGGCCTACCGGCGAAACCGTGACGCAACGAGTGCGACTTCAACTGTCGTGGCGATCACATTCAATGGTTCTCCGCCACCCGGCACACGATCCACCCTGCCCTTGGAGAGACACACCATGGCCCGGAAACCTCAACATCTGTCCTCCCGCGAACTGCTCGAGCGCATTGGCCTGAGCGAGGACAATCCCATCCCTTTGCTCGAGGATGAGCCGCTGGACGGCATGCGGGGCGACATCGCCGCGGCCCTGCGAACGCGCTACCGCCTGTTCTTCCAGACTCACCGCTTTGCGCCGGGCGATCTGGTGACGTGGAAGCCCGGCCTGAAGAACAGACGGATTCCCCGGTACGGCCAGCCGGCGGTCGTGGTCGCCTTGCTGGAGCCGCCGGTCCTCGACCATGAGGAGGAAAGCGGCAGCACCTACTTCCGCGAACCGCTGGACCTGGTGCTAGGCGTGGTCTGGGACCGCGATCCCGGACGCGGCGAATTCGTCACCTTCCACTTCGACAGCCGCCGCTTTCAACCCTGGAGGGACAACGCATGACACCACCGACGCATCGAAGCCTGTGGCGCGCCGACTTCGTCGCCGTGCCTCCGGTCGAACGCCGTTTGGCGCGGTACGCGCTGCAGTTGTTCCGGCACGATCCGCAGCGTGCCCTGAATCTGTCGGACCATGAGGTGCTCGGTGCCTTGTGGCGGCTGACGGCGCCGCTGCTCGATCCGCGGGCGGCCCGTGAACTCATGGGTTGTTCCGAGGAGGAGGTCCCATGGGCTGCCGAGGCTTTGGAGTCGGAATCGCTCTCGAGGGAAGAGGTCGTCCGGGATCTGGAGGCGGCCTTTGCCCAGGACCGGAACGAACCGGCCCGGCCCGCGCCGGTCGCCGAACGGCGGCAGCGCTGCCGGGCGGTGTTCGAGACGCTGCCGCAGCAGATTGCGAGGCGTCTGGCCGAGGCCGACGGCGCGGCGCCGACGTCCTCTACCGTCGCGACCCTGGGCCAGGCCCTGGGGCTGAGCGCCACCGAGGTCCTGATCCTCGAGTATCTCGAACACCGGGAATTGAGCCGCCCGCTCCGTGTGTTGCTGCGTGCCGAGCCGGGCGCTAGATACGCAGGACGCGCCGTTGGCCGGCTCAACCTCGCACGTCTGGCTGCCATGCTGGGCGTGGAGCAGGAAGCGATGCGGGGTGCCCTGGCCAGGCTGGCACCGTTGCAGTCGTTGGGGCTGGTTGAGTGCGATTTCGAGCTTCAGAGAGATATGGAGGATTTCCTCAGCCCCACCGCCTTGCTGCGCCGGGTGCTCGAGGCCGCTCCGCCGGATGCCGACGCTCTGCTGGCCGAGCTGATCGAACCCGCGCCCGCCGGTGTCTGGCCGTTGGAGGCTTTTCCCCATTTGCGGGACACGACGGAGCGACTGCAGGGGGTATTGGGTCGCGCCGCGGCGGAGGGGGCGGTGGGAATCAATCTGCTGTTCTACGGCCCGCCCGGCACCGGCAAGACGGAGCTGGCGCGCGCGCTGGCCCAGGCTTCCGGACTGCGCGCCTACCAGGTCAGGAGTAGCGATGACGAGGGCGACGGATTGAATCGCGAAGGCCGGCTGTCGGCTTACCAGCTCGCGCAGCGCCTGCTCGCCCGGCGGCGGGACGCCATGCTGATCTTCGACGAGGTCGAGGACGTGTTCGAAATGTCCGACCCGCTGTTTTCCTGGATGCGCGGACGCGGCGCTACCGGCCGCCAGAAGGGCTGGATGAACCGCATCCTGGAAGAGAACCCGGTGCCGGCGATCTGGGTCACCAACGCCACGGATTGCTTCGATCCGGCTTTCCTGCGGCGCTTCCTGCTGCCGGTCGCCTTCGTTCAGCCACCGCGCTCGGTGCGCCGGCAGATGGTGGAGTCTCACTTCGGCGAGTGCGCGGTCCCGCCGTCGTTGCTGGACGAGCTGGCCGATGACGCGGTGCTTGCCCCGGCCCAGTTGGGCTCGGCGCGCCGATTGTGGGAGCTGCTGCCGGAAGCACCGCCCGAGGAGACGATCCGGGCCGGCGTGGCCGCGCTGCGCACGCTGTTGCACGGGTCGCCCTCGCCCCGCCGGCGCCGGGCGGACACCCGGTTCGATGCGGCCTTCCTGAATCTGGCCGGCGGAGTGAGTCCCGGCGCCATAGTCCGGGCTCTTTCGCAGCACGGCCACGGCAGCCTGTGCTTCTATGGCCCGCCGGGCACCGGCAAAACCGCGTTCGCCGAAATCCTGGCCGAGGCGCTCGACAGGGAACTGGTGGCGCGCCAGGCTTCGGACCTGCTTTCCCCCTTCGTGGGCGAAACCGAGCAGAATCTGGCCCGTCTGTTTCTGGAGTGCGATCCCTCGCAGTCGGTCTTGCTGCTCGATGAGGTCGACAGCTTCCTGACCGACCGGCGCCAAGCGCAACGGTCCTGGGAGCGCACCCAGGTCAACGAGCTGCTGCAGCAGATGGAGCGCTACCCCGGCATCTTCATCGCTGCCACCAATCTGATGAGCGGCATCGATGCGGCGGCCTTGCGCCGGTTCGATTTCAAGTTGCATTTCCGCGCCTTGACCCCCGCGCAGCGGCTCGCTCTGTTTGCGCGGGAGGCTTTCGGGGATGCCACGGCGCCGGTGCCGGCGGACCTGATCTATGCGCTGGAGGGCTTAGAGGGCCTCACGCCCGGCGACTTCTCCGCGGTCACACGCCAGTGCACGCTGCTCGGCGAGCGGCTGACCCCGGAGCAGTTCCTGCGCCGACTGGCGGCGGAATGCCGGCTGAAGCGGACGGAGCCCCTGGAGGAGGCTTGATAAACCGACAGTCGGCCCGGCATCAAGCGGGGCTGGACGCGCGGCCGGCGCCGGCGGTCTCGACGATCTGGCCGTAAGCGATCGCGGCATCGTTGACAGGAAGGCTGGCGGGCAGGACGACTTCGAATCCGTCGGCCCGCAGCAGACCCGCGGTCAGTTCGGCGAGAATACGGTTCTGGAACACGCCGCCGGTGAGGCCGGCCAGGTTTACGCCCGATTCGCCACGGATCGCTCGGGCCTGGGCCAGGACCGCGCGGGCCAGGCTGGTATGGAGCAGGGCGCTGCGGTAGCCGGCCGGTTGGCTCCCGTCCATCAAAGCGGGCAGCAGGGGGCTCCAGTCGGCGCGATACAGGCCGTTCTCACGCCGCAGCGGCAGTTCGATGAAATCCGCCGTGTCGCCGGCCAGCGCTTCCAGCCGCATACCGGCCTGGCCTTCGTGGCTTTGATTCAGCGTGACGCCGAGCAGGGCGGCGGCGGCGTCGAACAGACGTCCGGCGGAGCTCGTGTAGGGACTGTTGATCCCGCGTTCCCAGACGTGCCGATACGGCGCGGGGTCCACCGGGCAGCCGGACCAGTCCAGCCCCGCTTCCCAGCAGGCCGCGAGCGCGCAGCGCCAGGGCTCGGCGCTGGCCTTTTCGCCTCCGATGAGCCGGAACGGCCGCAGGCTTCCGACCCGGCGCCAGCCGCCGGGCCGGCCGAGCAGGGTTTCGCCGCCCCACAGGGTGCCGTCGCCGCCGAAGCCGGTGCCGTCCCAGGCGAAAACCAGGATGTCGCCGCCCGGCCCGAACTCGCCGTAAAGCGCCGAGGCGTGGGAGTGGTGGTGGAGGACGCGGTGGATTTCGAGCCCGCAGGCCCGGGCCCAGCGACTGGAGAAGTAGTCGGGGTGAGCGTCGCAGACCACCCGCTTCGGCTCGATCCCGTACAAGGCGGACAGCTCCCGAATCAGTTGCTCGAATACGTCGAGGCTGCGCGGCGCGCCGAGATTGCCGAGGTGCGGGGAGACGACCGCGCGGTCTTCGAAGGCCAGGGCGATGGTGTTCTTGAGATCGGCCCCGAGCGCAAGAGTGGGTTCGGCCACCGGGTAGCGGAGACGCATTTCGAGCGGCGCCGTACCGCGACCCAGCCGCAAGGGCCGCATACTCCCGGCGCTGCGGCGGTAAACCGAGTCGTCGGCGGGCCGGCGGATCGGCCGGTCATGATGCAGGAAGGCATCGGCGACGTGAGCCAGCCGGCGCTCGACTTCCGCGCCGTCCGTCAGCACCGGCTCGCCGCTCAGGTTCGCCGAGGTGGCGACCAGCGGCGCGCCGTAATCCCACGCCAGCAAGTGATGCAGCGGGCTGTAGGGGTACATCAGGCCGATCTCGTCCAGGCCCGGCGCGATGAGGCCGGACAGATCGCTGTCGACGGAGCGCTTGAGGATGACGATGGGCCGGAGCGGGGATGCCAGCAGTTCGCGTTCGTCAGGGCGCGGCTCGGCCAGGCGTGCCAGCCAGTCGATCCCTTCGCCTTCGAACCAGGGGATCAGCACCGCGAGGGGTTTGTCCGGGCGGCGTTTGCGTTCGCGCAGGCGCCTGACGGCGGCATCCGAGCGGGCGTCGCAGAGGAGGTGGTAGCCGCCGACGCCTTTGACGGCGACGACCTGGCCTTGCCGTAGGGCTTCGATGCAGCCCGAGAGCGCCGGTTCGTCGACGCATGCGGACGGCTCGCGAAATTCCAGCACCGGCCCGCACCGAGGACAGGCCAGCGGCTGGGCGTGGTAGCGCCGGTCGTGAATGTCTTCGTACTCGCGCCGGCAGTCCTCGCACAGCGGGAAGTCCGCCATCGCGGTGTTCGGGCGGTCGTAGGGCAGCCGGTCGATGAGGGTGTAGCGCGGCCCGCATTGGGTGCAGTTGATGAAGGGATACCGGTAGCGGCGGGCGGCGGGATCGCGCATTTCGTCCAGGCAATCGGCGCAGACGAAATGGTCCGGCGGCACGTGGATGGGCGTTTCGTTTCCGGAATCGCTGAGCAGGATTTCGAACCCGGCGTAGCCCCGGAATTCGGCGGGCAGGCGAACGGGCGGCTGCGGATCGGCCAGCGGCGGGGCACGGGAGACCAGTGCGTCGATGAGCCGCTCGATCGCGGCGGGCTCGCCTTCGGCGTGGATCTCGACGCCGCCGCCGCGGTTCCTCACCCAGCCGGCGAGGCCGAATTCGCGGGCGAGCCGGCAGACGAAGGGACGGAACCCCACGCCCTGCACACGGCCGCGGACCTGGATGCGCTGGGCGGTCCGCATGCGGGCTTTCAGGCGGCGGCGGAGTCCTTGCGCACGCCGGCCGCCCACCAGATGCGGCAGGCGCCTTCGTCCGAGACCATGCAGGGGCCGACCGGGCTGCGGGGGGTGCAGGGTTTGCCGTAGATGCGGCACTCGTCCGGCTGGATCTTGCCGAGCACGACGCGGGCACAGTCGCAACCCGCCGGCATCTCGCCGGCATGGCGCCGGTCGCCCGCGTTGTAGTCGGGGAAATGCAGGCGGGCGTCGTGCGCGGCGAATTCCGGCTTCAGCGCGTAGGCCGAAGCCGCGATCGGCCCGATGCCGCGCCAGTTGCCGGCGGCGACGTCGAAGCTGCGGTCCAGGAATTCCCGAGCCTTCGGATTGCCCCCCGGCTTCACCGCCTCCGGATAGCAGTTAGCCAGCCGCGGCGTTTCCTCCAGCCACTGGACGATCGTCGAATGCACCGCCTGGAGCAGGCTGGCGGGGGTGAAGCCGGCGATTGCCACCGGCAAGCGGTAGTCGTCGGCAACGAAGTCCCACTCTTCCGGCCCCATCACCGTGGCCACGTGGCCGGGCGCGACCAGGGCGTCCAGCACGCATTCGTCGGAATCGAGCAGCAGCTTGACTGCCGGCCAGGTCAACCGGCCGCTGCACAGGATGTAGAGGTTGTCGGGCAGGCCTTCCGCCATCAGGGCGGCGACCGGCGCCATGGTGGTTTCGAAGCCGACCGCGAACAGTACCACCGGCTTGCCGGCCGCCTTTTCGGCGATGATCCGCGCCTCGATGGGCGAGGCGATGGGCCGGATGTCGGCGCCCGCCGCCTTGGCCTGTTCCAGCGAGCGCACGGCCTGGCGCCCGAGGTTGACCGGCACCCGCAGCATGTCGCCGAAGGTGGCGACGACGGCATCGCCCTCGAGGCCGAGCCGGATGGCTTGGTAGATGTCTTCTTCCGGGCAGATGCAGACCGGGCAGCCGGGGCCGGGGATCAGGCGGATGGCCTGCGGCAGCGCGGTACGCAATCCCGCCATGCTGATCGAGCGCTCGTGCCCGCCGCAGACGTTCATGATGCGGATCCCGTCCGGAATCGGCAGCTCCCTGATCCGCTCCAGCCAAAGCCGTCCGTCGCTCATCGCCCGGCTCCTTCAGGCCGTTTCGGGCTTCGGTGCGGGCTTGAAACGGACGTCCGGCTTGGCGAGGCCATGCAGCCTCCGGCCTTCGGACTGCACCGCCGGGCTCAGGCTGCGGTTTTCGCGCCGCAGGTTCCGGTAGTGCTCCAGCCGACGGTTCAGCCAGTCCAGCCATTCCTTCATGCCTTCGCCGGTCTTGGCAGCAAGGCGCAGCACCGGCGCGTTCGAGGCCAGGTTGCGCAGGCAGGCTTCCGCCCGTTCCGGGGAGAATTCCTCGAGCACTGCCAGGAGATCGGTCTTGCTGAGGACCATGGCGTCGGCCGCCCGGAACATTACCGGGTACTTGGCCGGCTTATCGTCGCCCTCGGTGACGGACAGCAGGGTCAGATTGAGATGATGGCCCAGGTCGAAACTGGCGGGGCAGACCAGGTTGCCGACGTTCTCGATGAACAGGACATCGATGTTCTCCAAATCGAGCTTGGGCAATACATTGGCGACCAGATGCGCGTCGAGATGGCAGGCCGTGCCGGTGGTGATCTGGTGCGCCTCGACGCCCAATGCGCGGATGCGCGCCGCGTCGTTTTCGGTTTCCAGGTCGCCTTCGATGACGGCGATGCGCAGGCCGCCGTTCAGCGCCTTGATGGTCGCTTCCAGCAAGGAAGTCTTGCCTGAGCCGGGCGAGGACATCAGGTTGATGACCAGTACGCCGTGCCGGTCGAACAGGGCGCGGTTCGCCTCGGCCTGGGCGTCGTTGTGCTGGAGCAGTTTGTTCAGGACGGAGACGGCGGTGACTTTGGCGTGCGAGCCGTCGGCGCGCAGCAGATGGCGGTTGCCGTCGGTGATGTTGCAGCCGCAGGTGTCGCACATGGTGGGCTTACCTCATACAGTCTCGAAAAGCGGATTCAGTCTGCGGCCTGCAGCAATTCGACCCGGGCCAGGATCATTTCGTCGCCGGCGATCAGCGCCGTGTCGGTGCCGGAGCAGGCCGGACAGCGCAGGTCGCTCGGCCCGGCGTCCGCCTCCAGGCCGCAAGCCCGGCAGCGTATCCTCGGCTCGATCCTCTCCGTGCGCAGACGCGCATGCTCGGCGACCGTGCCCAGCCGCGCCATTTCGAAGGCGCTTTCCAGGAGGCCGGGTTCGACGCCGGAGAGCGATCCGATCCGCAGGACGATGGTGTCCACCCGTTCGGCCTCGTGGCTGCGGGCTATGGCTTCGACCTGGTCGATCAGCTCCATGCAGATCGACAGTTCATGCATCGGCATCGCTCGCGGCGAGGATCTGGTCGAACAGCTCCCAGGTCGCCTCGGCATCCTCCCGGCTGATCTTCTGGATGGCGTAGCCGACATGGACCAGGACGAAGTCGCCGGGGACGATGCCTTCGTCCTGCAGCATGAACAGACTGACCTCCCGCTCGACGCCGCGCGCCGTGCAGCGCGCGGAAAAGCCGTCGAGCCGGGTGATCTGCATCGGGACAGCGAGACACATGGCCGTCTCCTAAAGCCCGCGGACCGGATCCGCGGTCGGTTCGATTCGGAACATGGTCTGCTTGAATCCTCGGAGCCGGTTCAAATGCCCGTCAATATACACCGCTTCGGATTCAGCCTAAATCCAGCGGCACGAAAATCCTCGTACCGCCGCGCTGCACCAGCAGGGCCACATGTTTGTCCACCCGGTCCGCCAGTTCGCGCAATTCACCGGGATTGGACACCGTATGGCCGTTAAGCGCCAGTACCACGTCGCCCGGCCGGATGCCGGCGCGTTCGGCCGGCCCCGTGATCGCCTCGACCAGCACGCCGCCGTCGACGGCCGCCGCCCGCTGTTCTTCCGGCGACAGAGGCCGCACCGCCAGCCCCAGCCGGCCCTTGGCCAAGCCGTTGCTGGGCGCGGCGGCCTGCTGCGCGTCGGGCATTTCGCCGACCTGGACCGTCACCTCGTCGCGCCTGCCGTTGCGCCAGAGACCCAACCTGGCCTCGCTGCCGGGCTTGATGTCCGCGACCAGCGGAGGCAACTGGCCGGAATTCTCGATCGGTTGGCCGTTCAGGCTCAGGATGACGTCGCCCGGCTTGATACCGGCCTTGGCTGCCGGTCCGTCGTTCGGCACCGAATCGACCAGGGCGCCCGTGGGCCGCTCCAGGCCGAAAGATTCGGCCAGCGACTGGTTCAATTCCTGGATGCCGACGCCCAGCCGCCCGCGGCTGACCTTGCCGTCCGCCAGCAACTGTTTTTCCACCTTCAGTGCCACATCGATGGGGATGGCGAACGACAGGCCCTGGTAGCCGCCGGTGCGGCTGTAGATCTGGGAATTGATGCCGATGACTTCACCGTTCAGGTTGAACAGCGGGCCGCCGGAGTTGCCGGGATTCACCGCCACGTCGGTCTGGATGAACGGGACATAGGTCTCCTCGGGCAGGCTGCGCGATTTGGCCGAAATGATGCCGGCGGTCACGCTGTTCTCGAAGCCGAACGGCGAGCCGATCGCCACGACCCAGTCGCCGGGCCCGGACTGCGCCGGCTGCCCCAGCGGCACCACGGGCAGGTTGTCGGCCTCGATCTTGAGCACGGCGACGTCGGTCGGCTTGTCCACGCCGACGATCTTGGCCTTGTATTCACGGCGGTCGGTCAGCTTGACCGTGACTTCCTGGGCACCGTCCACCACATGGGCATTGGTCAGGATCAGCCCGTTCGGACGGATGATGAAGCCCGAGCCCAGTCCGTGCGTGGGAGCACCCTCCCCACGGGGAATCTGTGGCTGGAACCGCCGGAAAAATTCGCCGAATGGATCGTTCGGGTCGAACTGGGGCGCATCCGGCATGTTGACTCGGGCGGTGCCGCTCACGCTGATGTTGACGACCGCCGGTCCGTTGCGCTGAACGATGGTGGCGAAATTGGGCAGGGGCAGCGCGGCGGAGGCCGAGGGCGGCATCGCCGGCTGCTGAGTCGCCTGGGCCATCGGCTGGACCTGGGCCGACTTCGGCACCAGGGTGTAATCTCCGTAGCGGGCATAGCCTGCGCCGAGGGCGGCAATGACGGATGCGGCAATCAAGGTGGGACGCAGTATGTTCGTTTGCATGGCGGTATTTTCCTCACGAATCAGCGGCAATCGCTGCTTGGTGATCACGATAAGGCGGGAAACTTAAAACAGGCTTAACCGGAAATCCGAACCGCGGTGAACTCTCCGGCCATCGTGTCAGGAGCCGGCTGGCTCCGGGTGCAGATGCTTCAGTGCCGCGATCGAAAAGCGGGCGATGTGCTCGGCGGTCTTTTCGATTTCTTCCGGCGTGGCGATGATCTCCGGATAGACCCGGTCGATCAGCGAGCGGGAGTGCCGGTACATCAGGCACTGTCCGACGATGCTCAGGCCCAGGCGGTGCATGTCCGCTTCGCTGTAGCCCGGCCCGACCAGCGTGGCGACGATGCCGTGCAGAATCGAGCAGTGCGGCTTCATGGTGGTTTCGATGACCTGATCGAGCGCCGCCGTCGGATCAGCAATCTCGCGCCCAATCAGCTTGCCGTGCCGGCCCAGATGGGTCTCGTCCAACAAGCGTGCCAGAAAGTTTGAGATGAAATGGCGCAGCCGCGTTTCGGGGGGGAGGTCCGGATCGCTGGCCAGTGTGTCGGGATAACGCTCGTGCGCTTCCCGGAAGGCGAAGCTCAGAACTTCGGAGTAAAGCGCCTCTTTGCTCCGGAAGTAATAATTCACGGAAGCGGTGTTCGCTTCCGCTCGGGCGCAGATTTCCCGCACCGTTGCGTCGCGAAATCCTTTGTCGGCAAACACGTCGAGCGCGGCCTGGAGCAGCCGTTCGCGTGTCGGATCGTGGCAAGGCGCCGCGTTCAAGGCACACATATTGTTATGTTTATTGGGGTTCCAACCATATTGTTCAATCGGGCGACACGCATTTCAACCTTCGCCGGGGGACACCTCCGCGGCGCGGCCGTGACTCCGGTCGGCCATCTTTTGCAGAACATAGTAAAACACCGGGGTGAACAGCAGGCCGAACACGGTGACGCCGAGCATGCCGAAGAAGACCGGCACCCCCAGGGCCTGCCTCATCTCGGCTCCCGCTCCGGTCGCGAACATCAATGGCAAAACGCCCATGATAAACGCGAACGAGGTCATGAGGATCGGACGGAACCTGAGGCGGCAGGCTTCGAGAGCCGCCGCCAGCGCATCCACCCCCTCTTCGCGCCGGGCCTTGGCGAATTCGACGATCAGGATGGCGTTCTTGCTCGCCAGCCCGACCAGCACCAGCAGGGCGATCTGGGTGAAGATGTTGTTGTCGCCGCTGCGCAGCCACACCCCGCCCAGCGCGCACATCAGGGTCATGGGCACGATGAGCACGATCGCCAAAGGCAGGATCCAGCTCTCGTACAGAGCTACCAGGACCAGGAACACCAGCAGGCTCGAGAGGGCGAACACGTAAGTAGCGGTGTCGCCGGCCAGGATTTGCTGGTAGGTCAGCTCGGTCCACTCGAAATCCATGGACAGCGGGATGGTCCTCCGCACCAGATCCTCCATCAAGGCCACCGCCTGCCCCGAGCTGACGCCGGCCCCGGGAGAGCCGTTGATCTCGGCGGCAGGGTACATGTTGTAGCGGAGCACCCGGTCCGGCCCGCTGATTTCCCTTACCGCCATCAGCGCGGCCAGCGGCACCATGTCCCCGGCGGCATTGCGGGTCTTGAGCCGGCCGATGTCCTCTGGCTCGCGGCGGAATTCGCCGTCGGCCTGGGCCGTGACCTGGAAGGTGCGTCCGAACAGATTGATGTCGTTGACGTAGAGCGACCCGAGATAGATCTGCATGGTGTCGAATATCTCCGACAGCGGGATGCCCTGGGACTTGGCCTTGACCCGGTCGATGTCGGCGTAGAGCTGCGGAACGTCGTTCTGAAAGCTGGTGAACAACCCCTGCAAGCCTGGCGTTTGCCGGCCCGCGTTGAGCGTGGCCTGCAGCGCACCGTTCAGCGCATCGAAACCCTCGTTGCCGCGATCCTGGATCTGCAGCTTGAAGCCGCCCAGGCTGCCCAGGCCCAGAATCGGCGGCGGGGGAAAGATGCCGATGAATGCCTCCTTGACGCCGCCGAGTCTGGGCTGCAGCTCGCCCAATATGCGCTGGGCGGACAGGCCCTGGGCTACCCGCTCCTCGAAGGGCTTCAAGGGCACGAAGATGGTGCCGGCGTTGGAAGTGTTGGCACCGCTGACGACCGAAAAGCCCGGAAAGGCCACCGTTCCCTTCACGCCCGGCTGGGCCAGGATGATTTCGGAGGCTCGGTGCAGCACTGCGTCGGTCCGCTCCAGCGAGGCGGCCTCCGGCAGTTGCGCGAACACCACCAGATAACCCTTGTCCTGCATCGGAATGAACCCGGCCGGCACCCGCTGAAATTCGAACCCGGTAAAGGCGAGCAGTCCTGCGTACAGCGCCAGTACCAGGCCGGACAGCCGCAGCAGCCGTTTGACCAGCTTGGCGTAACCGCTGGAGCTGGCATCGAAGCCGCGGTTGAACCAGCGGAAGAACCAGCCGAACAGGCGGTGGATCCAAACGCTCAGGCGGTCTTCGCGGGCGTGGTGCGGCTTGAGCAGGACTGCGGCGAGCGCAGGGCTGAGGGTCAGGGAGTTGAACGCGGAGATCAGGGTGGAAGCGGCGATGGTGACGGCGAACTGGCGGTAGAACTGGCCGTTGATGCCCGCCACGAAAGCCGCCGGAATGAACACCGCACCCAGTACCACCGAGATGGCGATGATCGGGCCCGTCACCTCCCGCATCGCCTGGCGCGCCGCCGCCTTGACCGAAAGTCCGAGGCCGATGTGGCGCTCGACGTTCTCCACCACCACGATGGCATCGTCGACGACGATGCCGATGGCGAGCACCAGCCCGAACAGCGAGAGGTTGTTCAGCGAATATCCCATGGCCGCCATGACCGCGAAGGTTCCGACGATGGAGACCGGCACGGCCAGCAGCGGAATGATCGCCGCGCGCCAGGTCTGCAGAAACACCAGCACCACCAGCACTACCAGGGCCAGTGCCTCGAAGAAGGTGCGGGTGACGGCATCCAGTGATTGCTCGACGAAGATCGTGGTGTCATAGACGATCCGGTAGTCCACTCCTTCCGGAAACCGCTTCTTCAGGGTCTGCATCGTGCTCTTGACCAGCTTGGCCGTATCCAGGGCATTAGCGCCGGGCCGCAGCGAAATCGGTATGGCGACGGCGTCTTCGTTGCTCAGCTGGCTGCGCAGGGAATAGCGGTTGGCGCCCAGCTCGATCCTGGCGACGTCGCGCAGACGCACCAGGCTGCCGCCTTCGCCGTACTTGACGATGATCGCGCCGAACTGTTCGACGCTGGCGAGGCGACCCATGGTGTTGACGTTGAGCTGGAAGTCCGGGCTGCCGTCCAGTGGGGGCTGCCCGATCACGCCTGCCGGCACCTGGATGTTCTGTTCACGGATGGCGCGCACCACGTCGCCTGCGGCCATGTTCAGGGCCGCGATCCGGGTCGGGTCGAGCCAGACCCGCATGCTGTAATCGCCGGCGCCGAAGGTTCTGACGTCGCCCACCCCCGGCAGCCGCAGGATCCGGTCGCGGATGTTGAGCAGCGCGTAGTTGGAAAGGTAAAGCTGGTCGTAGCGCTGGTTCGGCGAAACCAGATGGATGACCAGCAGGATGTCCGGAGAAGACTTCTTGGTCGTCACGGCCTGCCTGCGCACGTCCTCCGGCAGCTTGGGCGCGGCATTGGATACCCGGTTCTGCACCTGCATCTGGGCGATGTCCATGTCGGTGCCGATCTCGAAGGTGATCGTGAGCTGCATCTGCCCGTCGCTGGTCGATTGCGAGGACATGTACAGCATATGCTCGACCCCGTTGACTTCCTGCTCGATGGGGGCGGCCACCGTCTCGGCGATGACTTTGGGGTTCGCGCCGGGATAGGTAGCCGACACGACGATGGTCGGCGGCACCACTTCCGGATACTGTGCAATCGGCAGGGCGAACATCGCGATTCCGCCGATCAGTACCAGGATGACGGAGAGGACGATGGCGAAGCGCGGCCGGTCGATGAAGAAGTGAGCGAATTTCATCGGCCCGCCCCCGGCTTCGCGCCCGGCATGTCGATGCGGGTGGCGTCCACCGGCGCGCCGGGCCGGACGAACTGCAGCCCGTTGACGATCACCCAGTCGTCCGGCGACAGGCCGTCCGACACGATGCGCAGGCCGTCATGCAGCCGGCCGGTGACGACGGGACGGTATTCCGCTCGGTTTTCGGCAGTCACGACCATGACGTATTTCTTGCCCTGATCCATCGCAATCGCCCGGTCGCTGACGAGCAGGCCCCGGTAGCGGCTGCCGCCCGGAATCCGGACCCTGGCGAACAGCCCCTGCTCCATGAGTCCGTCGGGATTGGCGATGACGCCGCGGGCGCTCACGGTGCCCATGTCGGCGTTGACTTTCGGGTCCACGTAGTCGAGATAGCCGCGATGCGGGTAGCCCTGCTCGTCCACGAGCCCCATTTCGAGCGGCGTTTCGTTCTTCCTTTCGCCGTCGATTTCCAGGCGGCGGTACTTGAGCAGGGCGCGTTCGTCGGCGTCGAAATAAACGTACATCGGATCGACCGAGACGATGCCGGCCAGCACCGTGGAATCGGCTGTAACAAGGTTGCCTTCAGTGATCAGCTTACGGGAGATGCGCCCGTCGATGGGCGCGCGGACCTGGGAGAACTCCACGTTGAGCCGGGCCAACTCGACCTCGGCCTGGGCCGAATCCACGTCCGCCGTGGCCTGGACCAGGCTCTGGTGGCGGGTATCGTATTCCTCTTCCGAAATCGCCTGTTCCTTCAGTGGACTCTCGGCCCGCTGGAGATGGTTCTGCGCCAGTTTGAGCCTCGATTTGGCCCGCTCGAGTCCGGCCTGCGCCTGCTGGAGTTGCGCCACATAGGGCCGAGGGTCGACGACGAACAGCAGATCGCCTTTCTTGACCCGGCTGCCGTCGGCGAAAAGGATTTGTTTGAGGTAACCGGAAACCCGGGCACGGACCTCTACGGATTCCACGGCCTGCAATCGGCCGGTGTATTCGTCCGTCTCGGCGATTTCCCGCTGTACTGGCCGGCTCACCTCCACCTTCGGTGTCGGGAGGCCCGCCATGCCGCTTTCGCCGCCGCCGCAGCCGGCGAGCTGGAGCAGGGCGATCGCCGCCACAATGTGAACCGTCGAGACGGCGCGGGAAGGTATGATGTTGTTCACGGTCGAGGATTCTCCTGAATGAGAGGCCGATTCAGCTTCCGCCGGCCAGCTTGCCCGAATCGACCAGGGCGGTTTCCCAGCCGCCGCCGAGGGCTTTGTACAGCGACACCAGATCGGCGGCCACGGTAGCCTGGCTCCTCACCAGATCGCTCTCGGCGGAGTAAACCGCCCGCTCGGAATCGAGCACGTTGAGAAACGAGGTGAGCCCGGAGCGGTAACGCTCCTTGGAGAGCTTCAGCGCCAGCCGGTTCGATTCCACCGCCTGCTCCAAGGCCGTCCTGCGATCCTTTTCCTGGGCGTAGGCGACCAGGGAGTCCTCCACGTCCTTCAAGGCACCGAGCACGGTGGATTGATACGCCAGGAAGCTCTGCTCCTGCTGGGCCTCCTTGGCGTCGATGTTGGCCTGGATCCTGCCCCAGTTGAATATCGGGGTGGTCAAGGTTCCGGCAGCCGACCAGGATTTGCTCAAGGCGGTGACGTCGGTGATCTTCATGTTCTGGAAGCCGAGGAAGGCGGCGATGTTGAACTTCGGATAGAGATCGGCCGTAGCGACGCCGACCTGCGCCGTGGCGGCGGCCAATTGCCGCTCGGCCAGCCGGATGTCGGGTCGGCGCCGCAGCAGCTCCGAGGGCAGGTCGAGCAGGATACGGTCGGGCGCCGACGGCACCGGCTGTTCGGGATCGAGCAGGGCCTGCAATGCGCCGGGGGTCTTGCCGAGGAGCAATTCGAGCTGGTGCATGGACTGCTTGCGGGCGGTTTCGTACACCGGCAACTGGGCCTGGGTCTGCGCGGCGAGGGCTTCGGCCTGAACCGCTTCCAGAGAGTCCGACAGGCCGGCCTGGTAGCGGATACGCATCAGCCGGGCGGTCTCGAGCTGGAGCTTGAGGTTGGCCTGGCTGACGTCCAGCAGGTGCTGGTTGCTGCGCATTTCGATGTAGGCGCGGGCGACGTCGCCCAGGAGAGTGACCAGGACTGCCCGGCTGTTTTCGACTTCGGCCTCGAGGTTGGCTTCCGCCGCTTCGATCGAGCGCCGGATGCCGCCGAACAGGTCGATCTCCCATTGGACGTCGAACCCGAGCTGGAAGATGTCGATGTTGTTGCCGAAACCGACGCCGCCGGGTTGTCCGCCCGCGCCGCTTTGGCCGGCGTTGTTGAGGCGCCGGCTCAGGCTCTCCTTGTTGGAGACGATCGGCAGACCGTTCGCGATGGCGACCAGGCGCTGTTCCCGGGCAGCGCGGATGCGGGTGTAGGTTTGCTTGAGATCCAGATTGGCGACCATCGCCTCCCGGATCAACCGGTTCAGTACCGGATCGCCGAAAGCTTTCCACCAATCCGCGCCGGCCGTTTCCGACGGGGCCGCCGCCGGCGGCTTGGCTTCGTGCCAGCGTTCCGGCGTCGCCGTGTCCGGGCGCTGATAGTCAGGACCCACCGGCGAACAGGCGGTAAACACCGCGCCGAGCAGACATGCGGAGAGACGCGGGATACGGCGTGGCACCTCGCCGCGGGCGCACTGTCCTGTGCGGATCGGCCCCGCGAACTGCAGGACGCGTTCGTTGCTCGAATTGTGATAGTCGGGCGGATTCAAGAAATTCATTCAATTAATTCAAACGACTGTTTGAATCGAAGATACGAAACAAGTGTTTGGATGTCAACCGGAATATTTCCTATTGTGTTTGGCGGCCTTTTTCGCTGCAGGATGGACGATCCGGCGGCGGCTGGCGGAAAATGGGCTCAATGACCATCACGCAACGCACATCGATCCTCCGAACCCTGCAATCGGGCCTGCCCCAGCTACTGGCCGTCTACGCATTCGGCAGCCGTATCCGCGGTGATGCGCGGCCGGACAGCGACCTCGACCTGGCTGTGCTGGTAGCGGGGTACGCCGATCCGGTAGTTCTGTGGGAACTGGCCGGGGAACTCTCCGATGCCGCCGGTTGCCAGGTCGATCTGCTGGATCTGCGCGCGGCCTCCACCGTCATGCAATACCAGATCGTCACGACCGGAGAACGCTGGTGGTCCAAGGACGCCCAGGCGCCGATTTACGAGGCGGCGATTCTGAGTGAGAAGACCGCGCTGGATACCGCCCGCGCGGCTCTGCTCGACGACGTTCGCCGTGAAGGAAGAATTTATGGCCGATGACGTCTTGCTCAATAAATCCGCCATCATCGAACGTTGCGTGAGGCGGGCGAAAGAGGAATATGCCCGCGATCCGGCGGGCTTCGCGACCGATTTCACCCGCCAGGACGCCGCCATTCTGAACATTCAGCGTGCCTGCGAAGCCGCACTCGACCTGGGCCAACATCTGATCCGGCGGGAAAGGCTCGGTGTCCCCCAGAGCGCACGGGACGTGTTTGCCCTGTTGGCCCAGGGCGGCTGGATCGACCCCGCTCTCGCCGATGCGCTCAAACGCATGGTGGGATTCCGCAACATCGCCGTGCACGATTACCAGAGCCTGCAGTTGCCCATCACCGTCAGCGTCATCGAGAAACATCTGGACGAATTTCTGCAGTTCAGCCGCACGCTGCTCCTGCGCGATGCGGCCAGGTGATGTCCATCCTTCGACGTTCTTCCGGCGCGCTGGTCGCTTGGCTGCTGCTGGAGGCCGCGTCCGCTCTGGCCGGCCCGAGTTTCAGCGGACGGGTGTCGGCGGTGCTGGACGGCGATTCCATCACCGTGGTGGAGACCGGACAGCGCGGACTTCAAGTGCGGCTGGCGCAGATCGACGCACCGGAATATGGACAGACGGACTGGCAGGCGTCCAGACAATCGCTGTCCGATCTGCTGCTGGGGAGAGCCGTGACCGTGGAGCGGGTGGACGCGGACCGTTACGGCCGCGTCGTGGGCCGGGTGTGGGCGGATGGGGCCGATGCCAGCCTGGAGCAGGTTCGGCGCGGCATGGCCTGGGTGTACCGGCAGTACGCCACCGATCAGGCTTATTTCCGTGCCGAAGAGGAGGCACGGAAGGAAAGGCGGGGCCTGTGGTCGCAGCCTCACCCGGTTCCACCGTGGCGATTCCGCCATCGGGCCGGATCAGCGGCTTCCGAACCCCGCCGCTCTCCGGCCAATGGCGTCCGCCAATGTGGCGCCAAGCGCCGCTGCGCCGAGATGGCCTCCTGCGAGGAAGCGCGTTTCTACCTGATCCGCTGCGGCGTAAAGAGTCTGGACCGTGACGGCGACGGCACCCCTTGCGAAAGCCTGTGCTGAAGCGATGGAATTGGTTCACGCCGATGCCGCATTGCTGGTCTTGTCCAAGCCCAGCGGCCTGCTTTCGGTACCGGGGCGCGGCCCCGACAAGCAGGACTGCCTCAGCGGACGGGTTCAGGTCAGGTTTCCCGACGCCCTCATCGTGCATCGCCTCGACATGGCCACTTCGGGCCTGATGGCCATGGCGCGCGGACCGGCGGCGCAGCGCATCCTGAGCCGGGCCTTCGCCTGCCGGGAAGTGGTCAAGCGTTACGAAGCGGTGGTCCACGGCGTGCTGAGCACACCGCCGGACGCCGAGGACGGCTGGAGCAGCATCGATCTTCCCCTGGTCCTCGATTGGCCCAATCGCCCGCTGCAAAAGGTCGACCCGTTGCACGGCAAACCCAGCCTGACCCGCTGGCGAATCCTGGGCCACGAAACCGATGCCACCCGCGTCGAACTCGAACCGGTCACCGGACGCTCCCACCAGTTGCGGGTCCATCTCGCCGCCCTGGGGCATCCGATGCTCGGCGATCCGCTGTATGGGCACGAAGCGGCGAAATCCCGGGCCGGCAGGCTGCTGCTGCACGCCAAGGGCCTGGGACTCCACCATCCGGTGAGCGGCGAGTGGCTCGAATTCGAAAGCCCGGTGCCGTTTTGAACAGGCCCTGACACGGGCGGCCGGAAGCCTTCCTAGGCGCGGCCGGCCGGCCCGCAGACTGCGGACTAGATCAATCCTCCCATCAAAGGGTCGCTGATGCTGTCCTTGCCGGTTTCGACATGGCCGGCGAGTCGATATTCGAAGCCGGCATCGCCTTCGACGGTGACGATCAGGTCGTACCACCCGGAGAACAGACCGAGCGGCCAGCGCCGCGACCTGCCGACGCCGTTCTGCAGTTCGAGCACCGTGAACCTGCCGGTGTACTTGTCCAGGATACGGACCTTGGCCTTTCCTTGTGCGAGGTTGGCGATGTTCAGAGTGATGCCGTTTTTTACCTTGTCGTAGCTGGCATTGACGTTCAGATTGGCCGGGCCGTTCGGACTGCCTTTGAACGACCGGAAAAAACCGTTCGGGCCGTAAACCGACAGGTCGTAGCCGGTGGAGGCGCTCCAACTCCCGGAGAGCGATTTGGCGGGCTCGACGGTGTAGGTTCTGGGCATTTCCTGGTCGTTCCGCGAACGTACCTGAAAGACGGCGGCTGCCATACCGACGTTGTCGAAATCGATGCGGAACGCATCGCCGATGCGGGCGCCATGGGCATGGAGCGCATAGGGCAGAGCGCGTGCCCGACGGACACCGGATTCCTGGACCGGCAGCGTCTGGTTGACGGGCGGGGTCGGTATCTCTTTCGAATAGGCGTCCTTGTTCAGGTCGGTCGGCACATAGGCGCCGGTGGCCGGCAGCCTGACCTTCCAGGCGTTGGGTCTCTTGAAGTCGAGGGTGCTGGTGAGATCGCCCACCACAGCACGTCGCCACGGGGTGATATTGGATTCGATCAGGTCGGGATGCTCGTCCGCGAAACGTGCCTCGATGAAGCGGATGGTCGAGGTGTGGTCGAATACCTCCGAGTTCACCCAGCCGCCCTTGCTCCATGGGGATACGACCAGCATCGGCACGCGCATCCCCAGGCCATAAGGGGCGGACGGAGGGTTCCTGGGATCGGCGGGGTTGCCCGGAAAGATTTCATTGACGGTGTCGACGGTGGACAGGCCCTGGCCGTCGTTCATCGGCGGGGTCGGCGGGACCATGTGGTCGAAGTACCCGCCTTCCTCGTCGAAATTGATGATGAAGACGGTCTTGCTCCAAACCTCCGGGTTGGCAACCAGGATGTCCATGATCCGGGAGATGTACCACGCACCCCAGTTGGCCGGCCAGATCGGATGTTCGCCATAGGCCTCGGGCGCGGCGATCCAGGAAACCTGAGGCAGGTTGCCGGACATGACGTCCGCGCGGAAGTCCTCCAGCAGCATCAGCGGATCCTTGCCGTGCGCCTTGATTTCGGTTCCGGTCTTGGCGCGATCCGCCAGCGGATTGCCGGGCTGGGCGTTCTGGTATTGATGGAAATACAGCAGGGAGTTGTCGCCGTAGTTGCCGATGAACGGATCGGAAGTCCAGCCCCACCAGTTGCCGTTGTCCGCGTTCAAGCCGTCGCCGATATCCTGATAGACCTTCCAGGTAATGCCGGCGTCCTGTAGCCGTTCCGGATAGGTGTGCCAATCGTAGCCGGCCTCGTCGTTGAAGATCACCGGACCGCCGCCCTGACCGTCGTTGCCGCACCAGCCGGTCCACATGTAATAGCGGTTGGCATCGGTTCCGCCCAGCAAGGAGCAATGGTAGGCGTCGCAGATCGTGAAGGCGTCCGCCAGCGCATAGTGGTAGGGGATGTCCTTGCGGCCCAGGCAGGTCATGGCGGCGACCCCCTTGTTCGGCACCCACTGGTCGTAGTTGCCCCAGTTCCAGGCGGCATGGGTATTGTTCCAGCTGTGGGGCGGATCCGGCGAGAACCACAGGCCTGCGTTTTCGACGTCCGGGCGGAACGGCAGGAGATAGCCGGCGCCATTGGGCTGATGCCAGACCGGCTTGCCGTTCGGCAGCGTCACCGCCCTGGGGTCGGCGAAGCCCCGTACGCCTCGCATCGCGCCGAAATAGTGATCGAAGGAGCGGTTTTCCTGCGTCAGGATGACGATGTGCTCCACGTCCTTGATGGTGCCCGTGCGATGGTTGGCGGGGATTTCCAGGGCGCGGGCGATGCTGGTCGGCATCGCTGTAGCCATTGCGCCGGAGCCCATCAACTTGAGGAATGTACGACGATCGGTATTGCCCATGGGATGCCTCTGTGTGGATTTGTTGTTGATCCGCGCCCACTCCGAAGCACCGTTCCGAATCGTCAGGTGATGCAGGCAGGCCGGTTACGGGCCTGGAAGATTTCCGGGCAGATGCAAAATTGTAGGTCCGCAATAATGTCAACTGTGAAACAGGCGGATTAACGATTCGTTACAGGATTTCGGCAGGGCAGAGATTCCCGACGTATCTGGGGGAGAGAGGATCGCAAGAGGGCTGACGGTTTCGATAAGGAAGCGAACATTGCTGACACCACGTTGTCAGGAACCCGCCCTTACCATGCAGCCTCCTGACAAACTCCAAGGAGACCATGGATATGAGCAACGTAGCGAACTGGTTCGAAATTCCCGTGAATGACCTGGCGCGAGCCAAGGCCTTTTATCAGGAAGTCCTACAAACGACGTTCAAGGACGAGGAAATGGGGGGCTACCGGCTGGCCATTTTCGCGTCCGAAGGCGAGGCGGTCGGCGGCATGCTGGTCGCCGGCGAACACTACGAGCCCAGCCGGACCGGCGCGGTCATCTATCTCAACGGCGGAGCGGACCTGAGCCAGCCGTTGCAGCGCGCAGTCGAGCACGGCGGCAGCGTGCTGGTGCCGAAAACGCCCATCCATGAAGGCGACTGCGGCTACTTCGCGCAATTCCTGGACAGCGAAGGCAACCGCATCGGCTTATACTCGCCGGCTTGAACCTTGCCGAGACGGGCGGCCGAGCGCACCTCGGCCGCCTGCCCACCCGATGCGACGCGCCGACCGCCTGTTTCAGATCGTCCAAATCCTGCGCAACAAGCGCTTGGTCACCGCCAAGGCGCTGGCCGAACGGCTGGAGGTCTCCGAGCGCACGATCTACCGCGACATTCAGGATATCAGCCTGTCGGGCATTCCCGTCGAAGGGGAAGCGGGTGTCGGCTACACCTTGCGCCATGCCATCGACATACCGCCGATCATGTTCACCGCTGCGGAACTGGAGGCGCTGGCGGTCGGGGCCAGGATGGTGAAGTCCTGGGCCGGAATCGAACTGGGCCATTCCGCGCAATCGGTGCTCGACAAGGTGACGGCCGTCGTCCCCGCCGATCTGAAGGCCAATATCGAGCGCAGCAAGCTGTTTTCGCTGCGCTTCGGCGAACGCGAGGACATCGATGTCACTCTCGACATCTGTCGGAAAGCCATCGACCTGAAGCGTTTCCTATACTTCGGCTATTGCCGTGCGGACGGCGAGCAAAGCCGGCGCCGCATTCGCCCTTTAGGCCTCTACTTTTGGGGAAACGTATGGTCGCTGGCCGGCTGGTGCGAACTTCGGGAGGACTTTCGCAATTTCCGGCTGGACCGCATGCAGTCCATCCTGATGGAAAACCAGTCGTTCGAAGATGGGGCCGGGCAAAGCCTGCAGGACTTCATCAAACGGATGACTTGCAATTCGTGACTTCGGTGGGGCGGGCATGCTCGGGGAATCGCAAAATGAAAAGGGCGGGGGCGTGACGGGTAAGGAATCGGCAGACCGCGTTCGCGGCAGATTGGAGGCCATCTACCGCGAGGAGTCTCGGCGGGTGTTCGCCACGCTGGTGCGCCTGCTCGGCGACTTCGACCTTGCCGAAGAAGCGCTGCACGACGCCTTTCGCGCGGCACTGGAACAATGGCCGAGGGATGGCGTCCCGGCCAATCCCAGAGCCTGGCTGGTATCCGCCGGACGTTTCAAAGCCATCGACGGCATGCGCCGCCGGTCCCGTTTCGAAGCCTTGCCGGACGAGGTCGCCGAGCAACTCGCGGACGATCTCGCCGATCCGGCCGGCCTCGATGGCGAAACCCTTGAGGACGATCGGCTGCGGCTCATCTTTACCTGCTGCCATCCCGCGCTGTCGCCCGACGCGCAGGTCGCACTGACCCTGCGCGAAGTGTGCGGCCTGACCACCGAAGAGATTGCACGCGCCTTTCTCACGGCCGCTCCCACGCTCGCCCAGCGCATCGTCCGGGCCAAGGCGAAGATCCGCGATGCCCGCATTCCTTACCAGGTTCCCGCGCGCGAGGAGTTTCCTGTCCGCCTGGATGCCGTGCTGCGCGTCGTCTATCTCGTGTTCAACGAAGGTTATTCGGCGTCGTCCGGCGAGGCTCTCATGCGGCACGATCTGTCTAGCGAAGCCATACGTCTGGGGCGGCTGCTGATCGAACTATTGCCTGATCCGGAAGCGCTGGGATTGCTGGCGCTGATGCTGCTTCACGAATCCAGGCGCTCGGCGCGCAGCTCGCCCGAGGGCGAACTGATCCTGCTCGACGAGCAGGACCGCACGCTCTGGAACCGGGATCAGATTGCGGAAGGACTGTCCCTGGTGAGCCGGGCCCTGGCATCGCGGTACGTCGGCCCCTACGCGCTGCAGGCGGCCATCGCCGCGGTGCATGCCGAAGCGCCGAGCGCCGCTGCCACCGATTGGACGCAGATCGCAGGCCTGTACGAAGTGCTGCTGCGCGCCGAACCCTCGCCCGTCGTGGAACTGAACCGCGCCGTGGCGGTCGCCATGCGCGACGGTCCGGCGGCGGGATTGGCCCTGGTCGACGCCATCGTGGCGGAGGGTGTCCTGGCGGACTACCATCTGGTGCATGCGGCGCGAGCTGACCTGTGCCGGCGGCTCGGGCGCACCGCCGAGGCCCGGGCTGCATACCAGGATGCCATCGCCCTCGCAAAACAGGACGCAGAGCGGCGGTTTCTGGAGCGGAGATTGCGGGAATTGCCGGATTGAAGAGGGATAAGTCATGGAGAAAATCGATTTCAAGAAGCAACTGAAGCCGCTGTATCAGGCCTCGGCCGAGGGACCCTCCCAACTCAATGTGCCCGCACTGAATTTCCTCATGGCGGATGGGGAAGGGGACCCGAATACCTCCCCAAGCTACGCCGAGGCGGTGGAAGCCTTGTTCGGGGTGGCCTATGCGGTGAAGTTCATGATCAAGAAAGGGCCGCTGGCGATCGATTACGCCGTCATGCCGCTGGAAGGGCTATGGTGGGCCGACGATCCGTCGGTGTTCGCGGCGGGGGACAAGACCCGCTGGAAATGGACGATGATGATCCTGCAGCCGCCGTTCGTCGGCCGGGAAACCATAGACGACGCCATTGCCGAGGTGGCGAAGAAAAAGAAGCCGCCCGCGATATCAAGGTTGCGCCTAGAAACCCTGACGGAAGGCCGTTGCGCGCAAATCCTGCACGTCGGCCCATTCTCGGCGGAAGGGCCGACGATAGAAAAGCTGCACGGCTTCATCGACGCCAACGGCGAAAAGGCCGGGAAACACCACGAAATCTATCTGAGCGACATCCGGAGGGCGGAACCGGCGAAGTGGAAAACCATCATCAGGCAACCGATGCGGTGAAACACTGAGTCGAATTCCAACCTGTCCAAACGACTAGGAAGCGACGGGAACCCAGCCTGGGAGGCGGGCCCGCAAACTGATCGTCAAGGAGAAAAATATGAAATATATCTGTTTCGGATATCTGGACGTCGAGAGCTGGATGAAAAAATCGAATAGCGAGCAAAACGCCATGATCGACAAGTGCTTCGCTTACGACGAGGTGCTTAGGAAAAACGGACATTGGGCTGGCGGGGAGGGGTTCAAAGGTCCGGACGCCGCCACGACGCTGCGTTACCGGAACGGCAAAGTCTCCATCACCGATGGGCCTTACGCCGAGACAAAGGAGCTTCTAGGCGGGCTGTTGATTCTGGAAGCTGAAGACTTGAATCAGGCCATCCAGTTGATATCGAATCATCCCGGCCTCCATATGGGGTCCTGGGAAATCCGGCCAGCCGAGGATTTGTCGGCCATGATTGCGGAAAGCGAGAAGCGCCGCGCCGCTGCAAAATAATAGCCGCTACACACACAACGTCGGAGAAAATCGACCGGTACTTGAGAGAAGGAGGTTGAGGCCACGTCCGAGTCGCCGGACGAGGCCATGGCTTCGCCGCTTTCACAGCCGGTCCATGGCGAGGGGGCTCTGATTGCCTGCCCGCACCTTCTCCAGGATGCGCTGCGTTTCCGCTGCCGCGCTCATGTTTCCGCGTTTTCGCTGCACTTCCGCGAGGGCCCAAAGTGCCCAGGCATCGTTCGGGGCCTGTTCGAGCGAGGCGCGCAGTTCCCGCTCGGCGCCCGCGAGGTCGCCCGCCAGGAATTTCAAGGCCCCCAGCGAGCGGCGGACCGGGTAATACCAGTAGGGAGGCTCCATGTAGGGCAGTTTCTCCTGCTGGGCCGCCGCCCGCTCGAAGGCGGCAACGGCTTGCGCGGATTCGCCCCGCGCCTGGGCGATGCGGGCGCGGAGGACCTCACCGGCGATGTGGACCAGATCCGGCGCCGGCACTCCGGCGGCGGACAGCGCCGAAAAATCCGCCGTTGTTTCCAGCCGCAACAAAGCGTTTAGTTCCGTCTGGGCCTCCCGAACGGCCGTCTGGCGAGCCGCAGCTACCCCCCGGGCATAGCGCCACATGGCCTGGACGTAAGGGAACTCCGAACCCGGGTCGGCCAGCTTCGATACGGCCTCCGGCGTTCCGAACTGGGCCTGGGCGAAATACGGAGCCGCCTTGATGGGCTGCGCCCAGGGTACGGCCCGGACGGCGTCGTCGGCGATGACAGTGGCGAGTTTGCCCGCGGTATCGAGAGCCATAGCGCCGTCACCGGCCATCTGCGCAGACACCATCAGGAAATGCACGTTGTGGGGATAATAGGCGAGCGCGTAGATGCCTTTGGCGCCGGTTTCCTTCAGATAAGCCTCGTCCGCGGCGATGGCGGCGCGATTGGCTTCCAACGCGTCACGATAGCGGCCCAGGCGGTAATACAGGTGGCCGGGCATGTGCACCATGTGGCCGGCGCCGGGCATCAGCCGCGCAAGCCGGTCCGCATGGGCTTCGGCCCGTTCGGGCCGGTCGGAGCTTTCCACCACGTGGATGTAGTAATGGATCGCGCCGGGATGGTCGGGATTCCGCGCCAGTACCCTTTCCAATACCTGCAGGATTTCTGTGGTGCGGCCCTTCGGTGTGTGCCTATCTTCTTCCCAATAGTCCCAGGGCGAGAGGTCCATGAGGCTTTCCGCATACAGGACGGCGATCTCGTCATCCGTGGGATAACGCCGATAAAGTTTGCCCATGGCCTCGGCATAGGTCTGGTCCAGGGTCTTGCGGCCGGCTTCGGAATTTCCGGCGTAGCGCTTGGCGAGCGCCTCGATCAAAGCCCGTTCCTTACGAGGCCCTTGCCTGACGAGCGTCCTGGCCTGCCCGATCGCTGAACTGGCCGGAGCGATGGCGGCGGGTTCCATGGGGGCATTGATGTTGGGGCCGAGTACCAGGGCTTCGCCCCAGAAGCACATCGCGCAGCTTGGATCGAGCTTCTGTGCCTTGCGAAACGCGCGCCGGGCTTCCAGGTGATTGAACGCGTAGCTGAGGCGCAGACCCTGGTCGAAGTAGCGCTGGGCCAGCTTGTCATGGGTCTTTATCCTGTAGCTCAGCGTACCGAGGTTGCTCCAAAGGGGCGGTTCGGTCTCGGCATAGTCATAAGCCGCCAAGGCCGCCGTCGGAAGCCGCCCCGCCTCTCCGTGACCGTGGGTATGGCCGGGGTGGCCATCGGCAGGCACGTTGACGCTGGCTGCCAGCATCGCGGCGATTAGCGGTACGTTCCTCCCGAGGGAGATGAGGGTGAGCGGCCTGTTGCAGTTCATGGATTCATAAATTAAAAAACGAGAGGTTAGCTGGACGACCGGCGGCGGAATGTCCCGCCAAGCTGACCCCACGAATACGCTGCGACAGCGAACTGATCCGAATCGCTTCCGGCGAGGGCAGCGCTTTCCGGATACCTTTGATCAACTCGGCAGTGAGCTGGTACGCATTGCGATCAAAGTCGAAGGTTCCCTTTTTCGGGAGGTCACGCCTCTGTGTTGAAGCTCGGAGGATGCCGGGAAAGCGCTGCCTTCACAAGTCAGGATGCTACGTGGGTGCCTACTTTTCCCTTTCTGCCTTCTGCTCTTCCATCAATTCCTTGAGCCGCTCCTCGATTGCCGAGTCGGTCTGGAAATCGCGCCCTGGCGCTTTTTGCGCGAGCTTTAGGTGCAGAATCGCGTTGCGGGTCTGGCCGTCGGCGTAATAGGCTTCGGCCAGGTAGCGGTGGGATTCGGCTTCGTTCCCGAGTTGGGAATGGGCTTGCGCCAGCAGTTCGTATACTTCCGGCGTCGCGGGAAAACGGAGCAGGTACTCCTGCAGCCGCTTGCGCGCCTCCGCGGGTTTGCCGGACCGGACCAGAGTCTGGGCGTAATTCAGGCTGAGCGCGTGGTTGCCGGGAAAGCGCTTCAGGGCTTCGTCGTAGGTGGCGAGAGCGGCGGGATAGTTCTTGGCTTCGCGCTCGGCATCGGCGAGCGCATTGTAGAATTGCGACTGCTCGGGATAGTGGCGGATGAGCTCCTGGAGCATGGGTCCGCCCTGGCCGATCTTGCCCTGGGCGATCAGCGCCAGGGCCAGGCCGTAGCGGGCCACATCCCGCTGCTGGCGAGTGCCGACGTCGGAAATCGCGGTGAAATAGCTGACGCTTTCCTGAGGGTTGTGGGTCGTCTGCACGTGCAGCTTGGCTCGGATGATCTGGTAGGTGAAAGAGTCCGGATACTGCTTATAGGCGTACTGTTCGGCCCGCCCTCGGGTATCGGCGATACGGGACATGGTCACCGGATGGGTCAGCAGAAATTCGGGGGTGCTGCGTCCGGTGGAGAAGCGGGTCGATTGCTGCATCCGCTCGAAGAAGGTGGGCATGGCGCGGGGGTCGAAATCCGAACCGGAGAGGATTTTCATGCCTACACGGTCGGCTTCCGCTTCGTTGTCTCGGGTAAAATTGATCTGCGCCTGCTGGCTGGCTGCCGATGCGGCGATGACGGCCGCTTGACCCAGTTGGCTGGATCCCGTTCCGGCACCCAGCAACACCCCGGCCAGCATGGCCGCGGCGGTCGGCAGCGACATCCGGCCGGCGGCCTGGAATGCTTCGTAGAGGTGGCGCTGGGTGATGTGTGCGATTTCGTGGCCGAGCACCGAGGCCAACTCGCTTTCGCTTTCGGTCGTGAGGATCAGGCCCGAGTTGACGCCGATGTAGCCGCCGGGGCCGGCGAAGGCGTTGATCACCGGCTGGTTGACGACGAAAAAATGGAAGGCCTGTCCGGGCGTATCGCTGTGTTCCACCAGTTTCCGGCCGAGCGCCTGGATGTAATCGGTGACTTCCGGGTCTTCGTTGATCTGGACCTGGTTGTGCAGGTTCCGGTAAAAGGCTTCGCCCAGCGCCTTCTCCTGCTGGGGAGTGAACAGCGTGCCGGTGGAGTCGCCCATGTCCGGCAATTCGAGGTTGAGAGGTTCGCCGGCGGCGGCGGGGACCGCAGCGACCAGGAGCGCCGTCAGTGCGGCGGCCCACACGCAGGCTGGCATGGATGCGAATCGGCGGGTGCGGGGAAAAGTCATGAATGGGGTCGGATACATGGGGCGGAAAACGGCTTGGAGCGGTTCGCAGCGGAGTCGGTGATCATGAAATTCGTCATACAGATCAATGCGAGCCCTCGCGAGGCTCAGGCGGCGAACACCGCGTATCAGTTTATCAAAGCCGCGTTGGCGAACGGGCACCATATCCCGCTGGTGTTCTTTTACTATGACGGCGTCTGCAATGCACAAGTTTCATCGTTTGCCGGCGAAGACGATCTCTCCGCCCGCTGGAGCGCCCTGGTGCGTGAACATGGCCTGGATCTGGTCCTGTGCGTCTCCGCCGCCCAGCGCCGGGGTTTGGTTTCAACGGATGGAAAGGACGAAGGACTGCTGGCGCCGGGCTTCCGGATCGGTGGTCTCGGCCAGTGGGTGGACGCCTGCCTGAAAGCGGACCGGCTACTCACCTTCGCCGCATGAATCATCCTAAGAGTTTCGTATTCGTGGTGCGGCGGCCGCCTTTCTGCGGTGGCCGCAACGCCGAGATGGTGGACCAGTTGCTGGCGGTTGCGGCATTCGATCAGCCCGTGGACGTCCTGTTCCTCGACGACGGCGTGTGGCAGTTGCAGGCGGCTCATGTCCTCGAAGGCGCGGGGCTTCGCCCGTTGGCGCCGCTGCTGCAGACCCTGGAGTTCTACGACGTCCGCGAAGTTGCGGCGGAAACCGAATCGCTCGCCGAGCGCGCGCTGTCGCCGGATGGGCTGGTCTTGCCGGTGCGGCTGCTGGCGCGGAGCGAGGTTCCGGGCTGGATCGCCGGCCATGACCTCGCTGTGGGTTGCGGATGAGCGTGCTGCATCTGGTCAATGCCTCGCCCTTTGAGAGCGCCGCCCTCAGCCGATGCCTGGCCCGGGCGGGGGAGGGCGACGCCGTGCTCCTGCTGGAAAACGGCGTCTACGGTGCTCTGCCCGGTCGCCGATTCTCGGATGCAGTCGCTCAGGCGGCGGCACGGCTGGACATCCGCGTGCTGGCGCCGGATCTCGACGCCCGCGGCCTTTGCGCATCGAGCCTGCTGCAAACGCTCGGCCAGGTGGACTATGACGGCTTCGTCGAACTCGCGGCGCGGCACGAGCTTTCGCTGACATGGACGTGAATCAGCCTTTGCGGCTCGGCGCCGACGGTTTCCTGTTGGACTCGCAGTCCTGGGAAGAAGGTACGGCGGAACGCCTGGCCGAAACGATCGGCATCCGATTGACCGACGCGCACTGGGAGATCGTCCGCTTTATCCGCGACTACCATCGCCGCTTCGATCATCTGCCGAACGCCCGCCTGTTCGTCAAGGCGGTCCGGAAAGAGTTGGGAGAAGCCAAAGGCAACAACCGTTATCTACATGGGCTGTTTCCCGGCGGGCCGCTCAAGCAGGCCTGCCTGATCGCCGGCCTGCCCAAACCGCCGGGCTGCCTGTAGCTCCGGCGGCACGAGGCTGCGGTCTGCTAGAATCCGGCGTCCTTTTCCACCGAGCGCACGCCTTGTACTCCAGGAGCAAACTTTTCTCTTCCCTGCCGAAATTCCGTAATGCACATCGGGGCTGCGGCCCGGCGATACCGCGGCCCATGGAATCCTGGGTGTTCGAAAGGGGCTCCCTGACCCGGCGTCTGAAAGCCGCGTGCGGCGCCGACTTCAATGTTCGGGTGATCCGCCAGGGTTTCGCCCATCCCTTTCCGGACGAGGCTTTGCTGCTGAAACTCAGGTCCGGCCGCCGCGCGCTGGTGCGCGAAGTCGAACTCCGATCCCGCGAACGGCCTTTGGTCCTTGCCCGCAGCGTCCTTCCGGTGCAAACCCTGAAGGGTGTGGGACGCCGGCTGGCGCACCTGGGCAATCGCCCGCTGGGCGAAATTCTGTTCGCGTCACGGCGTCCGCGGCGTCATGGGTTCGAGGCGGCCCTGGCCGAGGTCCGCCATTGGCAGCCGGCGGTTCGCGCCGGATTGGGCTCGGCCGCGCCAGTCTGGGGCCGTCGCTCGCTCTATTCGATTGCTGGCAGGCCCTTGCTGGTCGCCGAGTTCTTCCTTCCCGCCGTGCTTTCCGCCCCGGAGTCCGCATGAACGTCCCGCCTTCGGTGAAATCGCGTGCCGATGCCTACTGGCGCCTGATGCGTTTCGACAAACCCATCGGCATTTTCCTGCTGCTCTGGCCCGCGCTGTGGGCGCTGTGGATCGCCGGACAGGGACGCCCTGATCCGGGCGTGGCGGCTGTGATCGTGCTCGGCGTGATCCTGATGCGGGCGGCGGGTTGCGTCATCAACGACTACGCCGACCGCGATTTCGACCCGCATGTCGAGCGCACCCGGCTGCGGCCGATCGCGGCGGGGGCGGTCACGCCGAAGGAGGCTTTGGTCCTGTTTGTAGTCTTATGCCTCACCGCGTTCGGTTTGGTGCTGACGATGAACGGGCTGACCATCGCCCTGTCGGTGCCAGGCGCGTTCCTGGCCGCCTCATATCCCTTCACCAAACGCTATACCCATCTGCCCCAGGCCTATCTCGGCCTGGCCTTCGGCTGGGCCATTCCCATGGCTTTCGCCGCCCAGACCGGGTCGATTTCGGCCGTGGCCTGGGCGCTGTACGCGGCAACGGTGCTGTGGGCGCTGATCTACGACACCATGTACGCCATGGTGGACCGGGACGACGATCTGAAGATCGGAGTCAAATCGACGGCTATTCTGTTCGGAGAGCATGACCGCGAAATCATCGGCGCCCTTCAGATCGCCATGTTGACGATCCTGTTCGGCATCGGTCGGTATCTTGGCTTAGGGTGGCCCTACGCGCTGGGCCTGGCTGCCGCGGCGGGATTTTCGGTTTACCAGCAGATCCTGATATTCCGGCGGGAGAAACCCAAGTGCTTCCATGCCTTTCTCAATAATCATTGGTTCGGTGCGGCGGTGTTCGCCGGGCTGTTTGCCGATTACGCCTGGTCTGACTGAGCCGTCCGCTATCGAAGGCCGTTCGATCTCATTTGCCTCATGCAGCAGGACGGCCTTTTCAAACTGACGGAACCGCTGCCGCCAGCGGACATCCTCTGCATTCATCGCTTCACACCCGGTGCAGCACCAGCTCCAGCACCATCTTGCTGCCGAAATAGGCCAGCATCAGCGCGACGAAGCCGCCCAGGGTCCAGCGGATGGCGATCCTGCCTCGCCAGCCGCGGAACCAGCGGCCGCCGAGCAGGGCGGCGAATACGCCCCAGGCGGCGATGGACAAGACGGTCTTGTGGGCCAGATGCTGGGCGAACAGGTCTTCGACGAACAGGAAACCGGTGATCAAAGAGATGCTTAGCAGGACGAACCCGGCGCCGATGAGCTGGAACAGCAGCTTCTCCATGGTCTGCAGGGGCGGCAGCGAGCGCACGAAGCCGCTGGCGTGGTGGGTTTTGAGCCGCCAGTCCTGCAGTGCGAGCAGGATCGCCTGCAGGGCGGCGATGTTGAGGAAGCTGTAAGCCAGCATCGACACCACGATGTGCAGGCGCATCTCCAGAGAGTGGTTCTTCAGGAAATGTTCCGCGTCCGGCAGCGAAAGCTTGAGGACCAGGATCAGGGCGGCCATCGGAAATACCACGATGCCGAGCTTCTCGACCGGGCGGAACAGCGCCCCGGCCAGCAATACCGTCACGATCATCCAGGCCGCGGCGGACAGCGTGTTCAGAAAGCCGATGTTGAAGTCCCCTTCGGCGTCGAACAGCGTGGAGAGCGTCAAGGCATGACAGCCGCTCGCAAGAAAGCCGAACACCAGGGTCGCCCACTTCTGGCGGCGGGTCTCCTCCGCGGAAAGGTAATCGGTGTGCAACGATGGGTAGATGGACGCGGCGGCGGCCAGATAGGCCAGGATCGCGGTGACGGCGAAGATCGTGGAATGCATACGGGGTCATGTCCTCCGGGGCGTAGTCTGGCATAATGCGCGGTCTGTTTGAAGCCGAGCGGACCGCGCCGGCACCCGAGTTACAAGATCAGGAAACAAGCCATGTTCGACAATCTGACCGACCGCCTTTCCGACTCCCTGCGCAAACTGCGCGGCCAGGGGCGTTTGACCGAAGCCAACATCCAGGACGCCCTGCGCGAAGTGCGTCAGGCGCTGCTCGAAGCCGACGTCGCACTTCCGGTGGTGAAGGACTTCATCGAACAGGTGAAGGAACGGGCACTGGGTCAGGAAGTCCAGAAGAGCCTCACCCCCGGCCAGGCCATGATCAAGATCGTCAACGACGAACTGGTGACGATCATGGGCAAGGCCAACGAGAAACTGAATCTCGCCACCCAGCCGCCGGCCGTGATCCTGATGGCGGGTCTGCAGGGGGCGGGCAAGACCACCACCGTCGCCAAGCTGGCGCGCTGGATCAAGGAGAACTTGCGCAAATCCGTGCTGGTGGCCAGTGCCGACGTCTACCGGCCGGCCGCCATCCAGCAGCTTGAGACCCTGGCCGGCGAAGTGAAGGCCGAATTCTTTCCCAGCGACGCCACCGAGCAGCCGGTGGACATCGCCCTGCGCGCGATCGAGCATGCCAAGAAACGCTACGTCGACGTGGTCATCATCGACACCGCGGGCCGTTTGCACATCGACGAAGAGATGATGGGTGAGATCAAGGCCGTGCACGCCGCGATCAAGCCGATTGAGACCCTGTTCGTGGTCGACAGCATGACCGGCCAGGACGCCGCGAACACCGCCAAGGCCTTCCACGATGCCCTGCCGCTGACCGGCGTCATCCTGACCAAGACCGACGGCGACGCCCGCGGCGGCGCGGCGCTGTCGATCCGCCACATCACCGGCAAGCCGATCAAGTTCATGGGCGTGGGCGAGAAGACTGCGGCGCTGGAAATGTTCCATCCCGACCGCTTGGCCTCGCGCATCCTCGGCATGGGCGACGTGCTCTCGCTGATCGAGGACGTCGAGCGCACCATGGACAAGGCCAAGGCCGAAAAGCTCGCCAAGAAAATTCACAAAGGCCGTCGCTTCGACCTCAACGACTACCGCGACCAGCTGCTGCAGCTCAAGAACATGGGCGGCTTGGCCGCCATGCTGGACAAGCTGCCGGGCGTCGGCAACGTGCCCCAGCACGTCAAGGACAAGATCAACGACAAGGAAATGTATCAGCAACTGGCGATGATCGATTCCATGACCCCCGGCGAGCGCTCCGACCCGGATGTCATCAATCCCTCCCGCAAGCGCCGCATTACTTTGGGGTCGGGCACCGATGTGCAGGATCTCAACCGCATGCTCAAGCAGCACGAGCAGATGCAGAAGATGATGAAGAAGCTCAAGGGCGGTAACATCATGAACATGATGAAGGGCATGAAAGGCCAGATGGGCCGCCGGATGCCGTTCTGAAGGCCGGCCGGCGACACTTTACCCTTTGCCGGTCCGATACCGCGCGCCGACGTTTTCGCAGCGATGGGGTAACGTTCCTGTAACCGCCGGAAGGTAGGCTGGCCGCCAAACTTCCAGCCATGGGGCGGCACCCAATGAACGTTCGTGCACGGAATCCGCAGGGCTATTTTTCTCTATCGCTTGCCGCCGTTCTGCTGGTCTCGGTTGGGCCATTCGGCCCCGATGCCGCAGCGGCCGGTTTTGCCACCATTTATGTCGCTCCGCACGTACCAAGACGCCTGAACAAGCTTCTCGGCGAGCGTTTCAATCTGACGCCCTTGTCTGCCGAATCGGCTCCGACTGTCTCGCTACAAGGTGGCGCAGGGGGGATCGTTCTCGGCAGCAAGGACTTGGATGTCCCCGAACTAACTAAGCTTGCCCGTGAAGCATACGGCCTGGGTCTCAGTGTCGCTATCGCGGATGCCGATGCCGAAGATACGGAGCGCTTGCGCGCTATTCTGAGCCGGAGCCTGCCTATTCCGCTCGGCAAGAACTCCAGGCTTAGCGGCAAAGTCTCCCTGTTGGCGGTACGCGAAGAAGCTGCCCCTACCTGTTGCAGGGCGTCCACAGTCCGAACCCACATAATGAAAAGGGCGGATAGAAAGGCGGACTCGCGAACGGTCGATTGGCTTGAGGCCGTCTTTCGAACTCGACAGACCACCACTGCAGCAGGGTCGCAGGGCGACGTCCAGAATGATCTCACCAAACTTGCCAATTCGACCTTGACGGACCAGTGGGTCACCAACAAGGAAGGCAGTGCTCTGCAGGTACTGAACGAGGCGTGGGCAGCACGCTCTTTCGTGTCTAACGTAGATTATTACTATGTACAACAGTGGGTGACAATTGCTAATTCAAAGGGAAGTTCGCCAAAATTAATCAAGGATGTTACATACACTGTTAATCAATTGGTAGCACCGTTTGGTTCCATCATAATACAGGCGGCTCCGGGTACGACCCAGAACGCTACGACCTATACCAGTGGAGTGAGCTTTTCAACGGGAGCCACTGCCGGATATAACGCAGGCAATATTCTTACTGCCACGGCAGGGTTAACTATTTCTAACTCCACCAGCACTACGGTTGCCCCGACACAGATCAAATATCAAGGAAGACCGGAAACGGGAATGCCGGTCTGGAAGACAATCACAAAAGAAGAAAAAAAAGGCCTTAACGCAAAATCGTACAGTTACACGCAGAACTGGATATGGGCCGTACCATTCGATTCCTACGAGGCAGATCAGACGTCGATCAACTACCTTACAATTACAACGGAACAGATCTATCGTGACTGGTCCGGCTTTAAGGAACCCGATCCCGTCCAATTCTTGTCCCTCGCGATAATGTCAGTCGTCCCGCTTCCGTTCAATCAGACCCAGCTTGCTCCACCATCCGTAACTGGGGTAAGTACACTTTCAGCGAGCCCGGGTGATGTAATTACCGTAACAGGTGCAAATTTTTACTTATTGAATTCAGTATTGATCGGCGGTAACCCTGTTCCGGTATCGAACTACTCGGTTGTCAAAAGTGACACATCTTTGCAGATCATTATTCCAGCCAATCAACCGTCGGGGCCAGGGCAGAGCATTGTCATCAATACCGATGAAGGCTTGTCGAATTCAGATATCACCCTGACGATAAACTGACAGTTATTGGCAGGTGGCTTTCAGTGGAAAGCAGATAAAAAAGCGAAGGGTGATCGGAGTCATTAGACTGTAATTTCGTCAATAAATTACTAATTCGCCCGGATTTCAATAGTGTCTTTGGATGGCCGTGGCGTAATGATTGAACAACACCGAAAGGCCCATGGAAATCTTGCAACCTAATCGCCGTCACTTGGCTGCCATTTTGTTCGGTAGCGTGCTTTTTTTCTCATCTTTATGCTCGCATGGCGAGGAACTCAGCCCAGGGAAGATATATGTCGCCCCTCATGCAAGGGGTCACATAATGAAACTCCTTGGTAGGCGCTTCAAAGTCCTTCCGGTTTCTGCCAAGACGGCGCAGCGCCGCCAATTGCAAGGGAATATTGGTGGTGTCCTTCTAGGCAGCAAGGATCTAAAGAGTCCGCCAATCGCGAGGCTGGCTAAAGACGCCTATGCGGCAGGTCTGACCGTCGCGGTGGTAGGAAGTGGGTCGGAGGAGGCCGAAGCTCTCCGGATTCTTGTTGGCCGGGATGTCCCGATTGTCCTGGGAGAGGATATAACTGGAAAAAACAAGGTATCACTGGTTGCGATACGCGAGGATGCCGGATCCGAATGCTGCCAAATTCGTCATCAACGGACTCATATATTGAAATCCGCATACAAGAAGGCGGACCATCGGATAACCGACTGGCTTAAGCAGGTCTTCCAATCTTGGCCAACTTCACCTCCCGAAACTTCCCCCGAGGGTGTGCAAGACGACCTCACTCAGATGGCGAATTCGATACTGACGGGTACAGTGTTGACTGATAAGGAAGGTGGTGTGGTACAAGTCGTGAACCAGACGTGGGCCGCGCGGTCTTTTGCGTCGAACCTCGATTTCTATTACGTCCAACAATGGGTCACGATTGCGAATCCCCACATGGAGGATAAGTTTGCTCACGTTGATAAAGATGTCGCAAAGGTATCAAATGCGATTATTGTGCCCATCAGTCTATATACGAAACCGTTGATTGTACAATACGCACCGGGAACGACTGAGAACGCTACTACCTATTCAAGCGGAGTCGAATATACAATTGGCGGGACTGCTGGTTATAATAAGGCAGATATATTGTCGGTCTCTGCGAGCATGAAGATCTCAAATTCGACAAGTACGACAGTCAGTCCAACCCAGATCGAATATTCAGGAAGTCCAGGCACTGGAATTCCTGAGTGGAAATATACCACGAAGCAAAAAGATCAATATCTGGATGGCGACACTTATATATATACCCAAAATTGGATATGGGCCGTACCTTTCGATGCGTATACTAATGGAGAGACATCGATAACATATTCTACGCGGCTGAAGGGAGAGCGCGAAACAGTATGGTATTCTTATTATGAAGGAAATGAATATCCACATTACGAAGTTAAGACCATCGCGGAGGGGGCGTTGTATACTGCAGTACCTTTCCCGTTTAACGATACGGAACTTTCGGCACCCACTGTAATCAGTGTAGATAGAAATTCTGCTAAGCCAGGCGACGTCATCACCGTCACCGGAACAAACCTGTATCTTATCGAAAGCGTGGTAATTGGAGGGAATCCGTTACCCGCTGGCAACTACGAGGTCGTCGACAGTGACACGACGATCAGGATAGTTATACCTGCAAATCAACAAAAAGGGCCTAATCAGAGTATAGTCATCAATACTCAAGAAGGGTTTTCGAACTCGAGCGTGGTGTTGTCGATTGATTGAGTCTGCAATTGGCGGAGAAATGTTTGCGGTTGCTCAAGCCCTGGGCAATGTAATCCGTGAAATATCTATTTGGAGAAAGGCTTATAACAGGTGGCGCCCGATCGTGCCCTGGCGCGAATCTCGATCTCTACCTACCCAATGAGCTGTAGGGAAGCTTCAAGGGGAGTTATTTCCAGGCAACCCGACGCCCTCCGCTAGTGCCCTTGGATGCAGCGTCGCCGGTCGGAAGGCGGATTCCACAGGGCGCGCGACTCCACTTTTTTGTCCTACATCTGGCGCACTCACATTGCCGACAGCTCCGTGAGACTTCTTTTGATTCGTGATGTGAGTCGCCGAGACTCAAGCCTTGAAAACCAAGTTCGACGTCTCTATATCGCTGCCAGCACCCGAGTGAGAGTGCTAACCGCTGAATCCCGTGCATTTCGCACAATTCGTTGAAGCAACATAGTAAGGAGTTCCAAGTCATCATGAAAATCCGTCCCTTGCATGACCGTGTTGTGGTTGTCCGCCGGGAAGAGGAGAAAACCTCTCCGGGCGGCATCGTGATCCCCGATACCGCGAAGGAGAAGCCGATCAAGGGCGAGGTCGTCGCCGTCGGCACCGGCAAGGTGCTTGAGAACGGTCAGGTGCGCGCGCTGGAAGTGAAGGCGGGCGACGCGGTGCTCTTCGGCAAGTATTCCGGCACCGAAATCAAGATCGACGGAACGGAGTACCTGATACTCCGGGAGGACGACATCATGGGTGTCCTCGAATCCTGATCTTTAACTTATGCCAAGCCTTTGAATTGAACATTGGAGGAATGAACTGATGGCAGCAAAAGATGTACGTTTTTCGGGTGACGCCCGCCACCGCATGCTGGCCGGCGTGAACGTATTGGCCGATGCGGTGAAGCAGACCCTGGGTCCGAAGGGGCGCAATGTCGTGCTGGAGAAGAGCTTCGGCGCTCCGGTCGTCACCAAGGACGGCGTATCCGTCGCCAAGGAAATCGAGCTGAAGGACAAGTTCGAGAACATGGGCGCGCAGATGGTCAAGGAAGTCGCGTCCAAGACTTCCGATGTCGCCGGCGACGGCACCACGACGGCGACCGTGCTGGCCCAGGCCATCGTGCGCGAAGGCCTGAAGTCGGTGGCCGCCGGTTCCAATCCGATGGACATCAAGCGCGGTATCGATCAGGCGGTCGGTGTCGTGGTGGAGGAGTTGAAGAAGCTGTCCAAACCCTGCACCGACAGCAAAGCCATCGCCCAGGTCGGCACCATCTCCGCCAATTCCGATGAGAGCATCGGCCAGATCATCGCCCAGGCCATGGACACCGTCGGGAAGGAAGGCGTGATCACGGTGGAGGAGGGCTCGGGCCTGCAGAATGAGCTGGATGTCGTCGAAGGCATGCAGTTCGACCGCGGCTATCTGTCGCCGTACTTCATCAACCAGCAGGACACTATGGGCGTGGAGCTCGAGAATCCTTTCGTTCTGCTGTACGACAAGAAGATCTCCAACATCCGCGACCTGCTGCCCGCGCTGGAGAAAACCGCAAAGTCCGGCCGCTCGCTGCTGATCATCGCCGAGGACGTGGACGGCGAGGCGCTGGCCACCCTGGTGGTCAACAACATGCGGGGTATCCTCAAGGTCTGCGCGGTCAAGGCGCCGGGCTTCGGCGACCGCCGCAAGGCCATGCTGGAAGACATCGCCATCCTGACCGGTGGCCAGGTGATTTCCGAGGAACTGGGCCTGAGCCTGGAAAAGGTCGAACTCGCCGATCTGGGCCAAGCCAAGAAAATCCAGATCAATAAGGAAAACACCACGATCGTCGATGGCGCCGGCTCGACGGATGCCATCAAGGCCCGCGTCGAGCAGATCCGCAAGCAGATCGAGGATACTACCTCCGACTACGACCGCGAGAAGCTGCAGGAGCGCGTGGCCAAGCTGGCCGGAGGCGTGGCCGTTATCAAGGTCGGCGCGGCGACGGAAGTCGAGATGAAGGAAAAGAAGGCGCGTGTCGAGGACGCACTGCACGCGACCCGGGCGGCCGTCGAAGAAGGCATCGTGCCGGGCGGCGGTGTCGCGCTGATTCGTTCCCAGCAGGATCTGAAGACGCTGCAGGGCAAGAACCACGACCAGACTGTCGGCATCGCCATCCTGCGCCGGGCCATCGAGGAACCGCTGCGCCAGATCGTGGCCAACGCCGGCGAGGAGCCTTCGGTCGTGCTCGCGAAAGTCCAGGAAGGCACCGGGACCTTCGGCTACAACGCCGGCACCGGCGAATACGGCGACATGATCGAAATGGGCATCCTCGACCCCACCAAGGTCACCCGTTCCGCCCTGCAGAACGCGGCTTCCATCGCGGGCCTCATGTTGACCACGGAAGCGATGGTCGCGGAAATGCCCAAGAAGGAAAAGGGCGGCATGCCGGCAGGCGGCGGAATGGACGACATGATGTAATCGGCGCCCAGGCTTCGGGACTTTCCTGAGTTCCCAAAGCCGCGAAGAAGCCGGGGATGGCCATCCCCGAATCAACCCCCGGTTCCGGCGCCGTCATGGCACGGAATCGGGGGTTTCGTTTATCGGGCGGCTGATCTTCCGTTGGCGGGGAACCACCCTCGCGTCCGGTTGCATACCGCGCAGACCGATAGCATCACCGGTACCTCGACCAGCACGCCCACCACGGTGGCGAGGGCCGCCCCGGATTCCGGGCCGAACAGCGTGATCGCGGTCGCGACCGCCAGTTCGAAGAAATTGCTGGCGCCGATCAGCGCACCCGGTGCCGCCACGGCGTAATTCACCCGGAAAAGGCGCATCAGGCCGTAGACCAGCGAAGCATTGAAATACACCTGGATCAGGATCGGCACGGCGATCAGCGCGACGTGCAGCCAGCGGCCCGTGATGTTGTCGGCCTGGAAGGCGAAGATCAGGACCAGGGTCAGCAGCAGGGCGCCGATTGCAATCGGGTGCAGTCGGGGCAGGAAAGCCTGCTCGAACCAGGTGGCGCCCTTGCTGTGCAGCAGCCAAAGCCGCGACAGCACGCCGGCGGCCAGCGGCAACACGATGAACACCACCACCGAGTAGAACAGGACGTCGAACGGCACGTCCAGGCCCGCCGCCCCCGAAACCAGGTATTTCACGATGGGGACGAAGGCCAGCAACATGATGAGGTCGTTCACCGCGACCTGGATCAGGGTGTAGGCCGGATCGCCGTCGGTGAGGTAGCTCCATACGAACACCATCGCGGTGCAAGGCGCGGCAGCGAGGATGATGACGCCCGCCAGGTACTGGTCTCCCGCCTCAGGGCCAATCCAGGGGAGGAACAGATATTTGAAGAACAGCCAGCCGAACAGCGCCATGCTGAAAGGCTTGACCAGCCAGTTGACGAACAGTGTCACCATCAGGCCGCTGGGGTTCCGGCCCACGTTCACCACCGAGGCGAAATCCACTTTCAGCATCATCGGATAGATCATCAGCCAGATGAGGCCGGCGATCGGCAGGTTGATGTGGGACAGTTCGGCCGCCCTTAGGGCCGCCACGGGTTCGGGCAGGGCCTTGCCGACCAGGACGCCGGCGGCCATGCACAGCGCGACCCACACTGTCAGGTAGCGGTCGAAGAAACTCATGCGCTTGGGCGCGGTTCGAGTCGGCCTGGGCTTTTTCTTCATGCGATTTTCCCGATACGTTCCAGTTCCACCGAAAGCTCGGCGGGGCTCATGTGTTCGATCCGCAGCGCCATCAGCGCCCGTACCCTGTTCTCCAAGGTTTCGAATGTCGCGTCGAACACGCTGTCTATTTCCGCCAACGTGCCCGTCGCCTTGGCCGGATCCGGCATTCCCCAATGGCCTCGGATGGCCTGGCCCAGGTAGGCCGGGCAGGTTTCGCCGGCCGCGTCGTCGCACACGGTGATCAGGATGTCGAATACGATGTCGCCGAGGGCATCCCAGGACTTGCTGCCCAAGCAGTCCGCGGGCAGGCCATGCCGGCGCAGGGTCGCCAGCGCATGGGGATTGACCTTTCCGGTCGGATGGCTCCCGGCGCTCCAGGCCCGGAGGCGGTCTCCGCCGAGATGATTGAGCAGCGCCTCGCCGAGGATGCTGCGGCAGGAATTGCCGGTGCAGAGCACCAGCACGTTGATCAGCTTTCGGTTCATGTGTGTTTCCTTGGCTTCAAATGCCGAACAGGCCATCTCCCGTCCAACTTGCGCTAACCCGTGCGTCCGATGTTGCGAAGCTTCCGCTCCAGGGCGAGCCGTTCCAGGCTGTGGGGATTGAGGGCAGTGAACAAGGTGATGCGCCGTTCGAGAACCGCGAAGGCTTGGGCGAATGCGAGCCGTCGCTCGCCTTCGGAACCTTCGACGGCTGCCGGATCGGGCAGGCCCCAATGGGCGGTGACCGGCTGGCCGGGCCAGACCGGACACACCTCACCGGCGGCGTTGTCGCAGACCGTGATGACGAAATCCAGCGGCGGTGCGCCGGGGCTGGCGAACTCGTCCCAGCTCTTGCTGCGCGCCCCATCCGCCGGAACGCCTTCTTTTTCCAGCCGCTCCAGCGCCAGCGGATTAACGCGACCGGCCGGATGGCTGCCGGCGCTGTAGGCGCGGATACTCCCTATGCCGAGATGGTTGAGCAGCGCTTCCGCCATAATGCTGCGGGCCGAATTGCCGGTACACAGAAAGAGCACGTTGTAGGTTCTCTCGCTCATTCACGGGTCTCCTGATCGCTTGCGCATTGAATCGGGGTTGATGTCGTGCAGGGGGCGCCGCTGCAACAATTCTCGGTAAGAAACCCGATCAGCTCGTTCATCGCCTGAAAATTTGCCGAATAGATGACATAGCGGCTCTCCTGCCGTGATCTGATCAGACCGGCATGGGCGAGTTCTTTGAGGTGGAAGGACAAAGAGGATGGCGCAATTCCCAACGCCTCCGAGATCCTGCCCGCGGACAGGCCCCCCGGCCCGGTCTGGACCAGCAGACGGAACACGGCCAGGCGGGAATCCTGGGCAAGGGCGGCAAGCGCGGTGACTACGGACTTAATTTCCATATTTCTATGATTATGGAAATAATGATGCAAAGCAAGAGCCTCACGACGTTCGCGCTCGGCCAGAGCGGAAGTTTCATACAAAACCCCGCAAATGCGGGGTATCTGAGCGAGAGGTTTTGCTCGGCGGCGAGGCGGCCGGTCAGGCCGCGTTCTTCTGCTGTTCGTCCCTGAGGACGGTCACGGCTTCGCACGCAAGCGCACTCAGTCCTTCACCGCCGGACTGGAGGTGGGCGATGATCTGCCGGCGCATCCGTGGCTCCCAGAATTTGTGCAAATGATCGACCACTCCCTGGACGGCTACGGCGTGGTCGGGCTCGGCCTGGAAAAATGCGCTGATGTTGTTTGCCATCTTGACAAGGTTTTCGCTATGCATGTGGAACCTGGGCTCCTTCTCGGCACTTTAGGTTAGAAACTCGCTTATTGTTCGTGCAGGCGGTGAGGATGGGCATAAACCACGCACGCCTCGCCGCGGACGAAACCGACCAGGGTCAGGCCGGTCTCCAGCGCGAGCCGGACGGCAAGGCCGGTAGGCGCCGAAATCGCCGCCAGAAAGCCGATGCCGGCCTCCGCGCATTTCTGCACCATCTCGTAGCTGGCCCGGCTGGTGACCAGGACGAAGCCCTCGTTGCGTGAGGTGCGGGTTTTCGCCAGCAGGCCGATCAGCTTGTCCAGGGCGTTGTGGCGACCGACGTCTTCCCGCAGGTGAACGAGGCCCTTGCCGGGCACGACCCAGGCCGCGGCATGCACCGCGCCGGTCAACGAATTGATGTCCTGCCGCGCGCGCAGTTCCTCCTGGGCGCGGCGCAGATCGGCCACCGACACGCCGGTGCCCGTCCCCACCGGCGGGGGATGGCGCACCGCTTGCTGCAGGGTTGCCGAGCCGCACAGGCCGCAGCCGGTACGGCCGGTGAGATTTCGCTCCTTGCCGGGCAGGCCGGCGAAACGTTCCTCGGTGATACGCAGCCTCACCTCGATGCCTTCGCTACGGTTGTGGGTGCGGACCGACAGGATTTCGGACGGCGAGCGGACGATGCCCTCGGTCAGGCTGAAGCCGATCGCGAAATCCTCCAGGTCCAGGGGCGTCGCCAGCATGACCACATGCGGCACCCCGTTGTAGACCAGAGCCACGGGCACCTCCTCGGCCACCTCGTCGGTCTCGACACTGGCGATCCCGTCGCGCAGGCGCTTGACCGTGACCCGGCTGTGGCTGGGCCGGCTTCCGTCTTCCCGATCCAACGCACCCGGCGCGTCGTCCTCGCCGCTCGGGCAGGTAACCGGATCCAAGACGATCGCCGCCGGGCCCGCCATCCGGAATCAGCCCGCCGTGGCCTTTTCCAGGAAGGACAACTGCTCTTCCGTGAAGCTGCGGAACTTCTCCTGCCATTCCGAAGGCGCATTGACCTTGGTCACCTGCACGGCGGTCACCTTGTATTCGGGACAGTTGGTCGCCCAGTCCGAATTGTCGGTGGTGATGACGTTGGCGCCGGATTCCGGGAAGTGGAAGGTCGTGTAGACCACGCCCGGCTGCATGCGCTCGGAAACCACGGCGCGCAACACCGTCTCGCCCTGGCGGCTCTTGATGCCGACCCAGTCGCCGTCGTTGATGCCGCGGTTTTCGGCGTCGTGCGGATGGATTTCCAGGCGGTCTTCCGAATGCCACGCGGTGTTCGCGGTGCGGCGGGTCTGTGCGCCTACGTTGTACTGCGACAGGATGCGGCCCGTGGTCAGGATCAGCGGGAATTTGCTGCTGGTGCGCTCCTCGGTCGGCACGTATTCCGTGAGCATGAACCGGCCTTTCCCCCGCACGAAATGATCGACGTGCATGGTGGGCGTGCCGTTCGGCGCCTCTTCGTTGCACGGCCACTGCAGGCTGCCGACTTCGTCCAGGCGCTTGAAGCTGACCTTGGTGAAGGTCGGCACCAGGCTGGCGATCTCGTCCAGGATTTCCGAAGCATGGCCGTAGTTCATCGGATAGCCCAGCGCGTTGGCCAGCATCTGGGTCACCTGCCAGTCCTCGTAACCCGCCAGCGGCGGCATCACCCGGCGCACCGGCGAAATGCGCCGTTCCGCGTTGGTAAAGGTGCCGCTCTTCTCCAGGAAGGAGGCACCGGGCAGGAAGACATGGGCGAACTTCGCGGTTTCGTTCAGGAACAGGTCCTGGACGACGACGCATTCCATCGCTTCCAGCGCCGCAAATACGTGCTGGGTGTCCGGATCGGACTGGGCGATGTCCTCGCCCTCGCAATAGAGGCCCTTAAAGCTGCCGTCCACCGCCGCCGAGAACATGTTGGGAATGCGCAGGCCCGGTTCGGGGTCCAGTCTGGCGTTCCAGGCCGCCTCGAATTGGGCGCGGATCGTGGCGTCGGAGACGTGGCGGTAGCCGGGCAGTTCGTGCGGGAATGAGCCCATGTCGCAGGAACCCTGCACGTTGTTCTGGCCGCGCAGCGGGTTGACGCCTACACCTTCGCGGCCGACGTTGGCGGTGGCCATCGCCAGGTTGGCGATGCCGATGACCGTCGTCGAGCCCTGGCTGTGTTCGGTGACGCCCAGGCCGTAATAGATGGCGGCACTGCCGCCGGTGGCGTAGAGCCGCGCCGCTTCGCGCAGGGTTTGCGCGGGTACGCCGGTGACGGATTCCATGGCTTCCGGAGAGTTGCGCTCCTGGGCGACGAAATCCTTCCATTTGTTGAAGGATTCCACCTCGCAGCGCTCGTTCACGAAGGCTTCGTCGACCAGCCCCTCGGTGACGATGACGTGGGCGAGGGCGGTCACCACGGCGACGTTGGTGCCGGGCTTGAGCTTCAGGTGATAGTCGGCCTTGATGTGCGGCGACTTGACCATGTCGATGTCGCGCGGATCGACTACGATCAACTTGGCGCCCTGGCGCACCCGCTTTTTCATCAGCGAGCCGAACACCGGGTGGCCGTCGGTGGGATTGGCGCCGATGACCATGATGACGTCGGACTGCATCACCGAGTCGAAGGTCTGGGTGCCGGCCGATTCGCCCAGGGTCTGCTTGAGGCCGTAGCCGGTGGGCGAATGGCAGACGCGGGCGCAGGTGTCGACGTTGTTGTTGCCGAAGGCGGCGCGGACCAGCTTTTGCACCAGGTAAGCTTCCTCGTTGGTGCAGCGGCTGGAGGTTAGCCCGCCGACGGAGTCCTTGCCGTACTTGGCCTGGATGCGCTTGAACTCGGATGCCGCGTAGTTGACCGCCTCTTCCCAGCTCACCTTCTGCCAGGGATCGTGGATGCTCTTGCGGATCATCGGCGAGGTGATGCGGTCCGGATGGGTCGCATAGCCGAACGCGAAGCGGCCCTTGACGCAGGAATGGCCGTGGTTGGCCTGGCCGTTCTTGTCCGGCACCATCCGCACGACCTCGGAACCCTTCATCTCGGCCTTGAACGAACAGCCGACCCCGCAGTAGGCGCAAGTGGTGATGATCGAATGGTCGGCCTGGCCCTTGTCGGCAACGGACTTTTCGATCAGGGTCGCGGTGGGGCAGGCCTGGACGCAGGCGCCGCAGGAGACGCATTCGGAATCCATGAAGGCCTGGTTCTGTCCGGGGGAAATCTTGGACTCGAAGCCGCGGCCATCGATGGTGAGGGCGAAAGTGCCCTGGGTCTGTTCGCAGGCGCGGACGCAGCGCGAGCAGACGATGCACTTGGAGGGCTCGAACTGGAAGTAGGGGTTGCTCAGGTCCTTCTTCGCATCGAAATGGTTCTCGCCCTCGTAGCCGTAGCGCACTTCCCGCAGTCCGACCACGCCGGCCATGTCCTGCAGTTCGCAGTTGCCGTTGGCGGAGCAGGTCAGGCAGTCGAGCGGGTGGTCGGAGATGTACAGCTCCATGATGCCGCGGCGGACCTGGGCCAGCCGGTCGTTCTGGGTCACGACCTTCATGCCTTCGAACACGGGGGTGGTGCAGGAGGCCGGCAACCCGCGCCCGCCCTCGATCTGAACCACACACAAGCGGCAGGAACCGAACGGTTCCAGGCTGTCGGTGGCGCAGAGTTTGGGAATGTCGATGCCGATGCTGGCGGCCGCACGCATGACCGAAGTGCCTTCCGGCACGGTGGCGGTGAAGCCGTCGATTTCCAGGGTCACCAGCTTGTCGGAAGCGCTGGGCGGCGTGCCGAAATCTTTGTCTTGTAATAGAGCCATGGGGCTATCTCCTCTCGTGGTCGGTGCTTGCAGGGCACCCGTCAGGGAAGGGCGGCGTCAGGCGACCTGCGCTACGCTCTTCTCGCCGAAATCTTCCGGGAAATGGTTGAGCGCGCTGAGCACGGGGTAGGGCGTCATGCCGCCCAGCGCGCACAGGGATCCGGCCAGCATGGTGTCGCCCAGGTCCCGCAACAACGCCAGATTCTTCGCCCGGTCCTGGTCGTCGATGATGCGGTCTATGACTTCCACGCCGCGGGTCGAGCCGATCCGGCAGGGCGTGCACTTGCCGCAGGACTCGATCGCGCAGAATTCCATGGCGTAGCGCGCCATTTTGGCCATGTCCACCGTATCGTCGAACACCACCACGCCGCCGTGGCCGAGCACGGCCCAGATGGCGCTGAACGCCTCATAGTCCAGCGGGGTGTCGAATTGGGATTCCGGCATGAATGAGCCCAGCGGACCGCCGACCTGCACGGCGCGGATCGGGCGCCCGCTGGCGGAGCCGCCGCCGTAGTCGTACAGCAGCTCGCGCAGGGTCATGCCGAAGGCTTTCTCGATCAGGCCCGGCCGCTTGACGTTGCCGGCGAGCTGCAGCGGCAGGGTACCGCGCGAACGGCCCATGCCGTAGTCGGCGTAGTACTTGCCGCCCTTGTCCAGGATGATCGGCACCGAGGCCAGCGAGATCACGTTGTTGACAACCGTGGGCTGGCCGAACAGGCCTTCGATGGCCGGCAGCGGCGGCTTGAAACGGACCATGCCGCGCTTGCCCTCGATACTCTCCATGAGGGCGGTTTCCTCGCCGCAGACATAGGCGCCGGCGCCCAGGCGGACTTCGAGATGGAAACGCCTTCCGCTGCCGAGGATGTCATCGCCCAGATAGCCGGCCTCGAGGGCGGCAGCTATAGCCTGGTTCAAGGCGGCATCGGCATGCGGATATTCGACGCGGAGGTAGATGTAGCCCTGGGTTGCCCCCACGGCGAGGCCGGCGATGGTCATGCCCTCGATCAGCACGAAGGGATCGCCTTCCATGATCATCCGGTCGGAGAAGGTGCCGGAATCGCCCTCATCGGCATTGCAGACGATGTACTTTTGTTCGGCGGGGGTATTGAGCACCGTCCTCCATTTGATGCCGGTGGGGAAGGCGGCGCCGCCGCGGCCGCGCAGGCCGGAAGCCGTGACTTCCTCGACGATGGCGGCCGGGTCGAGCCCCAACGCGTTGCGCAACCCGCGGTAGCCGTCGTGTGCCAGGTAATCGTCCAGGCTGACCGGGTCGGTGATGCCGACGCGGGCGAAGGTCAGGCGCTCCTGGTTCTTGAGGTAAGGAATCTCTTCCGTGGCGCCCAGGCACAACGGATGCGCCTTGCCTTCGAGGAAGCCGGCGTCGAACAGGCCGGCGACGTCGCCCGGCTGCACCGGACCGTAGGCGATCCGGCCGGCAGGTGTGGCGACCTCCACCAGAGGTTCCAGCCAGTACAGGCCGCGCGAGCCGTTGCGGACCAGATCGATCGGGAGATTGCGCTTGGCGGCTTCCATCTGGATGGCGCCCGCCACCCGCTCGGCGCCGAGGCCGAGAGCGCTGGAGTCGCGGGGTACGTAGACGGTGGTCATGCGGCGAACTCCCTCAATTCATTGACGATCGCGTCGAAGCTCTGCGGGGTGACGCGGCCGTGCACTTCGTGGCCGATCATCATCGAAGGCGAGCAGGCGCAATTCCCGAGGCAGTACACGGGTTCCAGGCTGAAGGCGCCGTCCGCCGTGGTTTCGTGGTAATCGATCCCCAACCGAGTCTTGATGTGCGCCTCCAGCGCTTCGGAATTCATCGCCTGGCAGGATTCGGCCCGGCACAGGTGGATCGTGCGCTTACCCGGCGGGGTGGTCCGGAAATAGTGGTAGAAGCTGATGACGCCATGGACTTCGGCCCGCGAGAGATTCAGTGCCTTGGCGATTTGCGGAACCGCGTCTTCCGGAATGAACCCGATACGGTCCTGGATTCCGTGAAGAATGGGCAAAAGCGCCCCCGGCATGGATTTCTTCTGTTCGATGACTTCCGTCACCGCATCGCGATCCCATTCGGTCTGCGTCATGGTGCGTCTCGTGAGTGCCTAACGAAATAGTTGATTAAAGTAGTATGGATTTATAGCACAACGGCAATCCGGTGCAATAGGAGTTAACCCGAAAATTAAAGCACTTTTGTCCTGCCTGCTCAATGACGTATAGGCTGGTTGCTCAGCGCTTCGCCAACAGTCTGGCGATTCTCGAATCCGCAAAAACCTTGTTATTCGTTGGGTTTTCGCAGGATTTCAGCCATTCCGACGCCGTTTCGGAAAGCTGTTTGCTTCGGCGCCCGAGGTGCTCAAGCGACTGGGACACCCCGGCTCCGATTTCGTCCAGCCCGACCTCGAGACCGCTGCGGATTCCTCGCAGGGCCGCGCGTTCGGCGGATGGCTTGAGGAGGCGGTACAGCAGGTAGGGCAGCAGCCAAGCCAGGACGATCAACAGGGTGCTGTGCACGGCGAAATCGACGCCCAGATAACCCAGATGCTCGGCGCTGCTGCGGTAATAGAACGTCACCACGTTGAATGTGACCCAGCCGGCCGCCCCCAGCGGCAGGAGCAGGGCGAGTACCCAGCAGAGCCGGTAGAACACGCGCTGCAGCCGGTTGCCAGGGCGGGCGAGGGCGCCGCGCAGCCGCTCCTCAACCCGCCTCCCTACGGTTGGCGCAGCGCCATCCACGAATGGCGCCAGCGCCTGCTGTAAGGGATGTCGTGGCAATTGTCGCGCGTCGGCATCGACGGCCAAGGCCGCGAGCGTGTCCTCCCAGTGCTGCTGCGCCCAAGGATCCCAGACGGCATTGACGGACGGGGCGGCACGTCCGGCCGTGGACTCAGGCGGATTCAGCGATTTGAGGCGGCCCTCCAAAAATTCAGCGGCGGCTCGTTCGGTCACCCAGGCGAGTCCGCCTCTGATCTCGCCTTTATTCACGGCCCATCGCGCCTCCCAGTGGGTCCGCAGGGCATCCCAATGCGGGCGCTGTTCCAGCCGCGCCTTGACTGTGCCGAGGCAGGTTTGCAGGCGCCGGGTACGGTGGGCCAGCGCTTGGGCGTCGATCTGGTCGACCAGATGTTTGTCCGCCAGTTCTTCGATCAGGTTTTCCAATGCCGCGAAATCGTCCGCTACGGCGGGCGTGCCGTCGTCGCTGGCGCACTGGGTGCGGAACAGGTAGGGCTCGGCGAAACCGCCGTTTTTCAGCAGGCCGAGGAAATCCTGGATCTGCACCGGGTCGCCGTGATCCCACTGGTTCATGACGAAGGCCCAGGCGTGGGTTCCACGCTGCGCCATCAGCATCTCCCAGCCGCAATCATCGCGATAGCGTTCCGGGCTCACCACGTAGATCAAAAGGTCGATGTGAGGCAGCCAGCGCAGTGCCAGGTCCCGGTTGGCGGTTTCGGCGCTGTCGATATCCGGCATGTCGACCCAGACCAGTCTGCGCAGGGCGTCGTTGTGGTGGCGGGCCAATCGGACCCGGTCCAGGGGCAGGCCGGCCGGGAAGCGCTCGAGTCGCACCGATTCGTGGGCATAGAGCGAGACTTCGCGCGAGGTCGGCCGTTCGACGCTCACCGTGGCGATGGCTGCGCCGGCGAGGCGGTTGAGCAGCGAACTCTTGCCGACGCCGGTACCGCCGAAAAAGCCGATCACCAGGGGGCGGTGGATGCTGCCGTCGAACAGCGTGCCCGGACTCGTGTCGTCCGGGGCGGCGAAGGGTTCGAGATCGTCGCGGCTGAGCCAGCCGGCGTGCCCCAGCGCCTGGACCCAGGCGAGGACTTCGCTCCGGAGTGTCGAATATTCCTGCTGATTCATGATGTCCGGGATGTACCGGCGAGTTCCCGCTCCGCCGCCTCGATAACGTCGACGGGAATGAAGAAACCGGTGTCGTAAGGCATATCTTCGGGCAAGCGGAGCAGATTTGCCGCGAGGTGATCGTCAAACAATCCGCTCACCGCGGCGGCCTGGCGTCTTTTCAGGTCCTCGGCGGCCCGCTGGACGTAGTGGCCCAACGCGCTCTCGGTCAGCAGCGAGGTGAGCGACAGGATGGCCGGGGCGATCACGAAATCCTGTAGCCCGATTCCTCCCGTATGCAATCCGACCGCCAGCGCTGCCGCGTCGGTGGTGACACGGGTGGCCCTGAGGCTGTTGAGCACCGCCGGATGCTCTCCCAGACGGTCGTACAGCGCATGCGCCGTCTTTTCGACTTCCGGCTCGAATTCCCGCGCGTAGGCCGAGGCGGCCTGCGAGAAAAGGTCGATGGCAACAGCTTGCCTCCGGCCGAGCTCGCGCCCCAGTGCCAACCACCAGGGCCGCGTTTCCGTAGCGTTCTCGGCGATTTCGGCCACTTCCTGGCGCAGCGTGAGCATGACGTGCAAGGCGGTCTGCTGCAGCACCGACTGCTCGCTGCCCAGATTGGCGGCATCGGGCCGCCAGCGCCGTCCGAACTGCCCGATCTGCCTGACCGGCCAGGTCATGATCCGCCGCATCTGGGTCAACACCCGTGCGACGCCGGGGATTTCCAGCAGGGTCAGCAGCTCGGCCAGCGCGCGCTGGAAGGTCTCGTAATGGTGGGGGTGGTCGAGATAATCGCGGCGGTAGATCCGGTTCGCCGAAGCCACCGTCCGGCCGACCAGGGTGCGCCATTCCTGCTGAGCCTTCTGCTCCACGCGGACCGGCGCGAGCCAGTTTTCCCAGTTTGCCCGCAGAAACCGCTGCAAACCCAGGGGCTGACGCGGCCGGTCCGTTTGCCGGAGGAGGGTCCGGGCGGCGTCGACCAGTGCGTCAACACCGGGAGGCTCGAGCGCATCGGCACCCAGATAGGGCAGGGCGACGATGGGGGGCGTGGCGTCACGCCGCATCTGGCTCCACTTCCCGGTCAGGGATCGCACCACCGTCTCCGCGGCCGCGGCAGGCGTCTTGTTCAGGCAGATGAGGCCGGGGATGCCGAGCGGCTCGATCATGGCCAGCAGTTCCCACACCGACTGGTCGGCGTACTTGTCCTTGCTGAGCACGCAGACCAGCAGGTCCGAGAGGGCGATGGCCCGGAGCAGGCCGTCCCGGTACCGTTCCGAATCGATCGAATCGAAATCCGGCGTGTCCCACACCGTGACGGGACAGCCCAGCCGTGGAAGGCCGGCACGCACCGGCTCGAAACCGAAAAACCGGAAATCCTCGGCGGGCAGCTCGGAAATGGGCCTCGGCTGCAGGGGCTCGAAGTAGCGGTGCAGCGTGGAAACGGCCGTCCCCTCGTAGCCGTAGGCGAATCCTTGCGGGTGCCGGGTGAATCCCGCCAGCGGACTCGCTACGGCGGCACTCTCGCCCAGGAGCCAGTTGATCACGGAGCTCTTGCCGGCCTGCGTAGGGCCGATCACAGTGATCTGGGGCGGCGCTGCGCTCAACGTGAGCCAGCGCAGCCGCAGGTTCGCCAGTTGGAGCGAATACAGGTTCCGGCGATGATCCGCGGGCCGGGCCGCGCCGGTTTTCGCCAGATGCTCGTCCTTGCGCAGGTAGCATTTTTCCAGTCTGGCGAGGAACTGCCGAAGCGCCGGACCGCAAGGACCGTCGCCGGAACTCACCAGCAAGGCATTACGGACTGTTCCGTCTTTCTGCATCAAAGCAGGTTCCCCGGTGCAGCAATCAGAGAAGCGGGGCCGGCGGTTTCTTGCTTTCGATACGCTGGGCTGGAATACATGAGCGGTGAAGTGGTCGGGATGGCCGGGATGATGCGGGCCTCGTGTCGGCGAATTTTACCGCGTTTGAGCGCGCGGTCAGCGGTTTTCGCGCAGCAGCACGTCCTTCGCCTGATTTATCTTGGCCGCGAGATAGTCCGATCCCCCCCGGTCGGGATGCAGCTTCTGCATCAGCCGCCGATGCGCTTCGACGATGGCCTCGCGTTGCGCGCCTTCCTGCAGCCCCAGTATCGCCAGGGCTTCCGCTCGGCTCATTTTGCCCGATGGCGACGCGGCGGCAGCCGCTTCGTCCGCTCCGGCGCCGGACCGCCAGCCGGCCCCCATCACACGGTCCAGGTAAGCGCCCAGCAGGCGGGCGGATTCGGCATCGGCCCTCAGCAGTTCGGCATGGAATTCCCGCAGGTCCGCCGAACTCAGGTCGTAGAGCTGGCGGCCAGCCAGCCTTCCGGCCAGCACTTCGCCACGGATTTCCCCTGTGGTCCGGTCCAGGCGCATGCGCAGGAAGGGCGTTTCCACGATCGATTCTCCCGCGGCGTCGAAGGTTTTCCGGCGCCACAGGCGTTGCAGGACAGGCAGCAGGGGAAGCAATGCCGGGAGCAGCCGAAGCAAGACCGCGAATACGGCGCCCGCCAGTGGCACGACCCAGCCCAGCCGGCCGGTAGCGGCCAGCCCGACGAACAAAAGCAGGAGGAGCCATAGCGCAATTCGGCGAAAGCCGCCGGCCAGGGCGGGACCCAGCGCACGCAGCAAAGCCCCCAGAGCGGGCAGGACGAGCAGCAGGATCAGGAGCAGTAGGACGATCTGGATCAAGGCTGACGCAACTGCCGGGTCAACTCGGGTATTGCGGCGTCCCCGCGTCCCGCCAGCGCCTGCATCGACCGGATGCCGCCCGCGGCGTACACGGCGACGGCGCGAAGCAGTCGGGCAAGGCGATCCGGGCTGCCCGCATCGAAGCGTGCATAGGCGCCGCCGCTCAATCGGGCAATTCCCCGGAAAACCGTCTCGACCCGCGGATCATCGCCTTCCTGGAACATGAAGATCCGGACCCCTTGCAGGCCCAGGTTCCCCGCCAGGGCCAAGAGCGGTTCCTCGTCCTCTTCCAATGCGTCTCCGATGAATACCAGGGCATTCAACGGCTCCCGCCGATGTTCCGCCAGCGCATGGCGCAACACGCGATCCACCTGGGTGTAGCCGCTGACACAGCCGATGCGCTCCATTTCCGTCCGCAACGCCTCTGCGGCCGTATACCAGGGCAGCGTTTCGAAGCCGTCGAATCCCTGGTAATAGCAGACCTGAATGGCCAACTGCCCGACTTCAGCGGCGACTTCGAACATCTGGGCCTGGAGGCGGGCGGCCCGGCGCCAGGTGGGTTCGCGACTCGCCGTGGCATCGACGGCAAAGATCAGGCGGCCTGCGCTCGGTGCGGGTTTGAGCTGCCGCACCGCGGCCATTTCGGCCAAAAAGGCATCGACGCCAGATGCGCTTCCCTGGACCGCAGGACGTTTGTCGTTCATGCGAAACCTCCGGCGCTGCCGCTCGTTGGCGGACGTTTTTTCATCATGCAGCACAGTGTACCGGAGACGAGCCCGGCCGTTGAATCCCGGCCGGAACCGCCCTCCTTGTTCGAAGATGGGGCAACATGGTAACGTGCGCGTACCCTGGGAAGGGGAGACTTGATCCCAAAGAGGAGGTAATAACGAATGTCTAACGAAAACAATAGCGAAGGATCCGCGAAGCCAAACATTTTTGACACGCTCAAGGCCAATCCAAAAGCGCTGTATGCGATCGGCGTGGCGTTGGTCGTGATCCTGCTCGCCCTGGCCATGGGCGGCGGCGGGAGCGGGGAGGTCCAGGTCAAAACTGCGGTCCAGGTCGGGCAGACGGTAGTGGTGTCCAACCCCAACGTAGGCGACTCCCAGCTGACCGCAGCGCCAGGGCTGATGAGCGTGGCGTCGGGGGAAGAAGACAACGACGAGCAGAAAGTCTGCGTAGTGAAATCGGGTACCCGGGCGACGGTGGAGGAAGAATCTATCGTAGGCGCTCTGCCCTTCGTGAAACTCAAGATCCTGGACGGTCCCTGCGAAGGCAAGAGCGGCTGGACTTCGAAGGTCAACGTATCTGCGAATTGAGTACTGTCGGCGATGGGTGGAGCAGAGGATCGAACCTCCCATCGCCGCTCTGTGCAAGGCCTCTTTCCTCTTCCTTCAAGAGAGATCACGCAGGACGTCGTTGGGACTCGTATCGACGACCCGGCGGACACTCCATCGTCCCGCAAGCCCAACGCTTATCGCGCCCAGGCCGGGTGCGGCAAGCCATAGCCAGGGGTGTGCCTGCGGCGTCAGATTCATCATCCTGGAAAATACCACGGCACTGACCAGTTCGGCGCAGGCGGCGGCAAGGATTCCGGCAAGAAACCCCAAGCTCGCAAACTCGATCCACTGGCTCGCTTTCAGAAGCGGCGCATCCGCGCCGATGGCCCGCAACAGGGCGTCCTCCCGCATCCGCTCTTCCGCCGTGGCGTGCACCGCCCCGAAGAGCACCGTAAATCCGGCAACCACCGCGAGTCCCAGAACGACCTGGACCGCCAGCGTCACCTGCTGCAGGATCGATTGAAACTGTTTCAGCAGGGCGTCGACCTCCAGGAGGGTGATGCCCGGAAACGCCTTGACCAGCGCATGGAGCGCAGCGCTCCGCCCCGGAGCAACGTGAAAGCTGGTCAGATAGGTGCGCGGCTGGTCCTGCAGGCTGCCGGGCGAAAATATAACGTAGAAATTCGGGGTCATGGCGTCCCAGCGAACGCTGCGTACGCTTTCGACCGTTGCTTCTACCGGGGTGCCGGCGACATCGAACGCAAGTTGAGTGCCGGTGTGGATACCCAGTTCGGCGGCAAGCTTCTCCTCCACCGACACCCGTTGAGGAACACCTGACCACCAGCGGCCCTGGACGATGCGGTTGTCGGAAGGCGGTGCCTCGCTCCAGGTCAGGCTGAGGTCCCGCTCGATGGCCGCTTCGGCTTGGGAGCCCTTTGGCGCGAGCTTCCGTGCGTCGATCCCGTCCACACTGACCAGACGTCCCCGAACGATAGGATAGAACTCGCTGCTTTCTATCGATTCTGCCGTAAGAGACTGCCGGAACCGGTCCAGTTCGGCCTCCTGCAGATTGAGCGCAAAATAGTTGGGCGCATTGTCCGGCAGCTGTCGTTTCCATTCCGACACGAGCTCGTTCTGTACGACGTAGCTGATCAGCATCGCGGCCATGGCCAGCCCGAACCCCATGATCTGAAACGAGGCGAGACGCCGCCGTCGCAGCAGATTGTGCAGGCCGAGACGCCAGATCAGAGGGCGCTGCCGCAGCAGCGCCGGCAGCAAGTGCAGCATACCACCGAGCCCCAGGCGAAAGGCCGCCAGCGCCGCAGCGCCGCCCATGATGATCAGCGCGACCAGCGCGGGATCGCGGGCGGGACGCAACAGGAGGGCACCCAAGGCGAGGATGGCAAACCCTAGGCTCAGCCAAACGCTGGGCGGCGTCGGCCCGAGGTCGCGCCGCAAGACCCGCAGAGGTGGCACACGCATCAGCCCCGGCAATGGCGGCACGGCGAATCCCGCGAGGACGACCAGTCCCAGGAGCGGCGCCGTCAGCAACCCCTCCAGTCCCGGCTGGGCCAGGCCATTGGGGAGGAGTCCCGCGACCGACCGGGCGATGCCGGCCTGGACGAGATAGCCGAGGGTGCTGCCGAGCACCGCGCCGGGCAGGCCCACACACACCAGGACGAAGGCATAGATCGCCATGATGTCGTTCTTCCGCGCCCCCATGCACTTGAGCAGGGCGGTCGTATCGGAGTGACGCTCGGTGTAACGCCGGGCGCTCATTCCGATCGCCACTCCCGCGATCAGCACGACCATCACACTGGTCATGCCGAGGTAGCGTTCGGCGCGGTTCAATGCGGTGCCGACCTCGGGGCGGTCCTCGTGCACGTCCAGCAGCCGGTCGCCGCGCTGCAAACGGGGCTCGAGCCAGGTTTTGAACCGCCTCACGGCGGCGTCCTCCCCCGCGAACATGTCGTAGTAGTGCACCCGGCTGCCGGGCTGAATGACCCGAGTGGCCGGCAGATCCCCGAGGTTCATGATCACGCGCGGCGAGAGGCTGTAAAGGTCCCCGCGCCGGTCCGGCTCGTGCGTGAGGAGCCGCTCAATGCGGAATTGTGCGCTGCCGACCGTGAGCGGTGCGCCGATCGCGAGGCCAAGGGTGCTCAGCACCCGGGATTCGACCCACACGGTGCCCGGTTGCGGAACGCCACCCGCCGGCCTTTCGTCCACCGCTTCCGCAGCTCGGGTGCGGACTTCCCCGCGTAAGGGGTAGGCAGGACTCACGGCCTTGATCCCTCCGAGCAAAATCTGCTCGTTCTCCATGAGCACGCTGGGGAATTCCACGCTCGCCGCGTGCTTCAAGCCCAGGGTCTCCGATTGCTCGATCCACTCCGGCGGAATCTTGCGATGGCTCGCCAGCGTCAGGTCGCCGGCGATGAACTCCGCGGCATGGTCGACCATGGTGCGGGCCAGCCGATCGCCGAACAACTGGGTGGCGGCGGTGGCGGCCACGGCGATCACCAGGGCGGCGAGCAAGACGCCGAGTTCGCCACCCCGCCAGTCACGCCTGGCAAGCCGCCAGGCCAGGCGGAAATTGTAGGCGGCGCTCATGACTCGAGTATCCGCCCGGCCTCCAGCCGGATCAGGCGGCCGCAGCGCGATGCGAGGCGGGCGTCGTGCGTCACCAGGACCAGCGTGGTGCAATGCTCGTGGTTGAGATCGAATAGCATGTCGATGACGGTTTGGCTGGTACGGTCGTCGAGGTTCCCGGTCGGCTCATCGGCGAAAAGGACCGCCGGTACGGTGACGAAGGCGCGGGCGAGGGCCACCCGCTGTTGCTCCCCGCCGGAGAGCTGGCGGGGATAGTGGCCCAAGCGATGTTGGAGCCCGACCCGGGACAGCATCCGGCGCGCCCTGTCCTGAGCTTCGCCGAGATGGCCGGCGAGTTCCAGCGGCAGCATGACGTTTTCCAGGGCGGTGAAGCTCGGCAGGAGCTGGAACGACTGGAACACGAAGCCGACGCGCTGCGCCCTCAGCCGCGCCAAGGCGTCTTCGTCCAGTTGTGAAAGCCGGCGGCCGTCGAACTCGATCTCGCCCGCGGACGGCCGGTCGAGCCCGGCGAGCAGGCCGAGCAGGGTCGACTTGCCGGAACCGGAGGTGCCGACGATCCCGACGCTCTCCCCCGGTTTGATCGCCAAGTCCACACCTGTCAAGATATCGAGCCTTTCGCCCGCGTTCTCGACCCATTTGCCCACCTGTTTCGCCATGATCAAAGCGCGCTTGCTCCCCGGTCCGGCATCGTTGCTGTTCTTGTCCGTCATGTCTGGATTCATCTTGGGGTTTCCCCCGCCTGCGGATTCCGCCCAGGCGGCATCGCTGCTCGTCGTAGGCGACAGCCTCAGTGCCGGCTACGGTCTGGCGGATAGCGGCAAGGGGTGGGTGGTATTGTTGCAGGAAAAACTGCAGACTCGGAACATTGCCGTGGTCAACGCCAGTATTCCCGGTGATACCAGCGCCGGCGGACTGGCCCGCTTGGCCCCGGCGCTGGCCGCGCACCATCCCCGGATCGTGATCCTGGAACTCGGCGCCAACGACGGCCTGCGCGGACTGCCTCCGGCGGCGCTGAAAGCCAACCTCGGCGCCATGGTCGATCAGGCGCGATCGGCCGGGGCACAGGTACTGGTCTTAGGCATGAAGCTTCCGCCGAATTACGGCGGCCGCTATGCGGAAGCCTTCGAACGGGTGTACCAAGAACTCGCGGAAGAAAAAAAGGTCCACGTCCTGCCATTTTTTCTCGACGGGGTAGGCGGCAACGAACATCTGCTGCAGTCCGACGGCCTGCACCCCAATAGCGAAGCGCAACCCATCCTGATGAAAAACGTGCTCGAGAAACTCGACCCGATACTGATTTCAATCGAGTGACCATGACGACAGAAGAACTCATTGCCCGCGTACGGCAAGGCGACCGCATCGCCTTCAACGATACCATCCAGGCGATCGACTCGATTTATCATTTCACCCCCGCCGAATTTCGCAATGGGCTGGGGAATGATGCCGTGATCAATCCGGCCGGCACCAACTCGGGTTCGTGCAAGATTTTCGGCTTCGCACGGCTGCATGGGCTGTCGGCCGCCGAAACCCTCGCACTGTTCGGCGACTACTACTGGCAGGACGTACTCGGACATCCGGATGGCGACGACCATCGCAACATCCGGACTTTCATGAAATACGGCTGGGAGGGGATCGTCTTTTCGGAAAGCCCTCTGGTACCTCGCTGAGCCGCTAACCCTGCTTGGAAGTCCGAGGGAGAGCCGATAGCGTAGCGCTCCGCCTCCCGCTGCTTTTCCGGGGCGTTGCCGGTTTCGCGCCTTCGAGGCTTGATGCCAGAACCGCGGCGCTCTCGACCGGCAGCAAAACGTCGTAGCTGCGTTTGGGCGGTTGCACGCCGGGCTTGAGGGCAGGGTTCATCTTGAAAAACTCCTGCTCGGGGAGTCGTGATCCGGCGACGACTTCAGACACGCGCACCTTCGAATCGATCTCTACTCTCGCCAAGTAAGGCTTGTCCTGGATTTTCCTGAGTTTCAACCCGTAGCCTTCCGGATTGGCGATAATGCTGGACAACGCCAGTATCCGAGGCACGTAGGCACGGGTTTCGGCCGGCAGATCGAGCGTCCAGAAACTGCCGCCGCGGCCGGCTTTGAGGCTTGCCGAGACCGCCCGCTGCACCGCGCCCTCCCCGGCGTTATAGGCCGCCAGCGCCAGCAGCCAGTCGCCTTTGAAGACGGTACTGAGGTGTTTCAGATAAGACAGGGCGGCGGACGTCGAGGCATGTATGTCGTAACGGCCATCGTAGTTCTCGCCCACGGTGAGTCCGTGTTCTTCGCCCGTGCTCCGCACGATCTGCCACAGGCCGGCGGCATCGCGGCCTGAGAGCGCCTGAGGATCGAACGCGCTTTCGACCATCGGGACCACAAGCACGTCCATGGGCAACCCTTTGCGCTCGATTTCGCTCGCCAGATAATGCAAGAAGGGTTCGCCCCGCCTTGCCAGGGCATCGAGATGAGCCGGGTTGTGCGTGATGGATTCGATTTCTGCGTCCACCGCTTGATGCCGGATGTCCCCCAGAACCAGCTTCTGCCTGATATGCTGCCACAGGCCGTCTTTCCCCGGTTGGCCGGACATCGCCCTGGCCAGGCGCAGACCGGGCGTCACCCTTGCTTTTCGTCGCTTGCCTCCCTGCGCACTTGCGGCTTCGGATTCCTCCTCCATAGGCAGATCGCCTTCCCAGAGGCGGCTGGCGAGCCGGTTCTGCAGAAGCGCCAGATCCGAGGGAAGCCGAACGTAGGACGGGTTATCCGGGTCCGGCTTCCGGGAGGGGGATTCGGCATCGCGATGTGACATCGAATGCTGGCCGGCTGGCGGCAGCGAGTGAGCGCAGGCCGCCAGGAGCGGCGGAAAAGTCAACGTACCGATCAGTCGCGTCGCTCTTCGCAGCAACACAGACCGCCACCTGAGCCCGGCGCCAATGGGAGCAGGCAGGGAAAATCGATTTGTCATAAGCTCATGAATATTTTTGACAAAACTGCTTAGTCCATATCTTATGGATACCTGATTCTGCCTCAAACACCCATCTGTGGCAAGCCTCAACTCCAAGACCAAACGATGCTTACTGGTTCTTCTTCATTTGGCGAATTTCAACCGGCGACGCCCGACCTGCTGCCGATATCTTGTCATATACCTCGTCGAATGCCAGCTTGCATAGCGGCAATTTTTCACGCAGACGATCGTAGCCGCTATGATCGAACATCTGCCTGAAGTCGGTACGGCTCAGAGCCGTTTTTGCATACAGCGCCTGGTAACCCCCATGCCGCAGCACGAACCGTTCAAGAAGAATGAGAACATCCCTGGCATCTACGTCTTTCTTTTTAAGGGCGCCGTAAGCGCCGATATCCACGAACAAATCGTCCTCGACACCGTTCTCGTCGCGGAACGGATGGATGAACCCGTTATCGTGGCCGTTGCGCCATATTGACATGGGAGACAGCCAGAGAGGATAGAGACCCGTCTGCTCGTCAAAATATTCGATGGATTCTTTCAGATATCGAACGGGGATCAGCATATCCTGAATCATCTGGTGGCGCTCCCTCAGCTCCCTCGTGGTCTCGGTTTCTGTATATTTCAGCAACTCAATTCTTGGCGGCAACGCCCAACCCAATAGTGCCCGAAACAACGGATGGTTGCCGAAGGGAATGACGTCTTCCATCATCCAGAAATAGCTCCGCGTATGTCTGTGAAAATAATCCTCTACGGGAATATATTCGACAGCGCTCAAATTCACTTGGAGATGGCTCTCCACATGCTTGAAGAACCAGGGCTTATACCAGCGGGTTATGGGGTTGACAGGACCGTCGCGCTCCGCCATGTCGGCCAATTTGCCGCACATGATGACAGCCTTGTCTTTGCTGTAGACGATCCCTTCCACGAAATCATTCTCGGCGTTCCTTGACTCGAATTCGAATAGCCTTGTCATTTCGTTCAGGGAATATACGGGCTGATAATGCAATCGCACATACCGTTTCGAGGGGATTATTTTCAGTTCCGCAGCTACGAGAAAACCGAGCGTGCCATGACTCCACGGAATCTGATAAAACAGCTCCGGATTTTCAGAACGACTGCAACGAACCAGCTTTCCTTCCGCGGTTACGATTTCGAACGATTCGCATATATGTTGAAACAGTCCGTATTTATGGCTGCTGGTTTCAACGCCGAAACCCATGATCAAGCCACCCACCGTCAAATCGTTCAGTTCGGGAACCACGGGTAGCATCCATCCTTTGGCCTTCAAGCTGGAGGATATCTGTCCCATTGTGACCAGCGGCTCAACCCTTACGACACCTCGAGTCGCATCGATTTCCAAAATATCGTACAAGTCAATATATATTTTCCTGTGAGAATATTTATATCTTGGCACGAGTTCGCTCATGCTTTTCCAACCGGAGCGCCCAGTACACAATTTTTCCTTGCAGCCTTGTTCTCTCCACAGATCGATCTGCTGAGTCACCGCCTTGACTTTCTCTTCATGCCTAGCAGGCGCGCTCCGCCAGAGAAACATGAAGCTATTTCTAAGATTCACATATACAGCGTAGATAACGGAGATGGGCAAGAGAAATAGCGTCGCAAAGATACCGCGGTGGTAGGTTAATATATATTCGAACATGCTTGAATTAATATCGATAAGTACTTATAAAGGCCAAGCCAAGTTACTGAGAATTGCTGATACCGGTTGGTGCGACCCGGTCTCTCCCTGACAGCAGATTATATCAGAACGATCCTTCGCTATCTCAACGGACGCCCGGTTGGATTGCGGATCCGTATTCCGGCATTATAGCGATTAGGATGGCAGGCCGACCGAACACTCCGGCCAGAACTCTTCATGGAGGACTTCGTTGTCCGGCCGTTCGTAAATTCTTGGGAGTTCGTTTATCGTGATTCCCTTTTCGTAGACGGCAATTCGTACCACTGGACGATGGGCTTTGCGGACGGCTTTCGCGGCGGTTTGTCGAAGGTTCGGATTATCCTAGAGGACGCTTTCCCAGCCTTGACCTTGGTTTCTGATCGTTCCTCGCTAGCTTGAACGGCGCCGTTCCGGCTGGCGCTGGCATTTCAGAAGGTGCGCCAACGTTGTTGGTCGACACGCCTGATTTGACCAACTTCGATGTAGCTCGCCTGCCGTTCCAGCTAGGCCGCGCGGACGGTTTCCCTCCAGCGGTGAATTCGGGGGCTTCGATGGCTCTCCCCGTCCACGCAACCTGTTAGGCGGCGTAGCTAATGCGATCCAAGACGCAGCGCCGAGTATCTTGTTGGTGGGGAAGGCATCGCCCTGCTCGTTGGAGTCCGGATGGCTGGTGAGGATCGTGCCAGCTTTTTCGGCATGCTCGACGACCTCGTCATATCAGCTTTCCTCTTTCGAAGGGAGCGAACGCTTGATGCGCTTCACGCCGGACTCGAAGACACCTTATCTTCTGCGGACCCGACGGGGCCAAGGATCCGTGCGGCAGCCGCAGCCGGCGCGCGGTGGCCTGTACGATCAATTCGGGCCGGATTACTAAGCGTTAAGGAAGAAAAGTCATTCGTCACCTCGGCAGGGAGTGCCGAGGTCCCGGTTACATGGACGTATCGGCCTTGCCATCCCCGGCTTCTGGATTCCGCCACAAATCCGCCGGGAGCGGATTTTATGCGGCACATCCCTATGCCCCCTTCGGGCGCTACGCGTGCAAATCGGCTGTCCTGCCGTGAATCCATGCCGGAATGACGTGCGATGCGACATTCATTTTTTTACGCTTAGTAATAGCCACAGGTTTTGGTGATGGCGCGTTTGGCATTTCGGGTACGCGTGGCTCAGCGCGCGCGCGGTGTCATCGAGCCCACACCCACAGGCAGAGCTGCCCTGGTTTCTATCCACCGTTGATCCGGTCTTCGGCAGGCGTCCGCGCTATAAGTAATTGATAATCAGGAATGAGAATAATGGCCCGCTTCGTGCATGTACCGTTGACAGAGCACGGTTTATTCCCGGTGCGGCATTCGGAATACAAAAATCATGAAGTTTCTGGACAAGGCGCTCGATGAGCTAGAAAATTTCTCCGCGGACCAGGACACGGGGCATCACGAACGTACCCTTACCTTCCTCTTGGTCGGCTTCGTTTCACTGATTGTTTTGACTGCGTTGATCTGATACTCGGTAAGGGAAGGCTGGTGCAGGGCCGCATGTCCGATAGACAGGAGTATTCGTGGCCCGGCATTCCCACGATCCGCAACTTCCCTATTTCGATGCATTGCTGGAGAGCTTCGAGGCGGGAGATGCGGCCGTCTCCGAGGCTTTTGGCTGTCATGTCCATTGGGGCTATTGGGACGAAGAACCGGAGCGTGCACCTGGGCCGACCGAGTTCGCGGCGGCGGCCGAGCGTTTGTCCCGAGAGGTCTGGCAAATGGCCGGCGTCCATGACGGTGAACGAGTGGTGGATGTCGGCTGCGGCTTCGGCGGGACGCTGGCCAGCATCGACGCGCATTTCAGTGGGGTTGCCCTCGCCGGCGTCAACATTGACCACCGTCAGTTGCTCCGTGCCGCCCGGAGGCGTGCCGCCAACGCAGGAAATACCCTGGCGTGGATTCGGGCCGACGCCTGCGCACTGCCTTTCGCCGATGCGTCCTGCGACGTCGTTCTCGCAGTTGAGTGCATCTTCCATTTCCCCGACCGTCGACGCTTTTTTTCCGAAGCCTCGCGGGTGTTGAAGCCCGGCGGCCGGCTGGCATTGTCCGATTTCGTGCCGCGCCGAGCGCTGTTGCCGGCCATCGTGGCCGCAGGCTTCTGGCCGGGTTCCCGCGGGTTCTACGGCAAGGTCGACATGCGCTACACGGCGGGCCGTTATGCGAAGCTCGCCGCCGAAACCGGCTTTGTGCAGTTGCTCGATCGCGACATCACCCGCCACACGCTGCCCACCTATCCGTTCCTGCGTCGCTTGAGGCCGCGGCTGCGAGAGCTTCGGTCATCCGCTATGGCTGAAACGCTGTTCGCCGAGCTGGCCAGCCGACTGGGGCTCTTGCGCTATCGTATCCTCGCGTTCCGCAAGCCGGGCGATTGAGCCGGGAATCAGGTGCGGGCCGAGAACTCGCGTGCTTGCACACGTGAAACCGGCTATTCTCTGCGCTCCTTCATCGGCAGCGGGAGACCGTCTTGAAATTCCGGCAAAAGGTTTTGAGCAGAGCCACGGCAGGATGCCTGGCGGTCCTCGGGGGCGGCTGCGGCGATCCCGGCTATCAGGGATATTTGAACCAGGATGAGCCTTTCGGCTATTACTCCGTGGGTGCAGGCAATCCCTACGCCGGCATGGGCTATTACGGCGGCTATGGGGGCCTCTACGGCGATCCTTATTATTACTATGGGATGCCATACGGCATGGGCGGCTATTGGGGGGATCCTTACGTAGGCGTCGTCGATGACCACCATCGCTGAGCCCGGAGCTTCGATGCTGCGTTTTCTTGCTCCTCTGGCCGCCTGCGCATTGGCCGGCTGCGGACCAGGACCCGATGCCTATCTGACCCAGGACGGCGAACCCATGGGCTATTATGCCGGCGCAGCGGGCAACCCTCTGGGCGGGGGAGGCTTCTATGGCGGCAACCCATACTATTACTACGGCATGCCTTATGCCGGACCTTACGGATACGGCGTCGGCGGCGGATATATGGGCGCCGGGTCGCTGAACGGCGGCTACTGGGGAGGTCCGTGGTGATCTAAAGCTTGATCCCCTCGCGCCGCAGCTGCCAAAGTCGTTTCAACATGTGCTGCTCCAGTGCCCTGATGCTGGCTCGGGTTTCCGCCAGCGTCCGTTCTTCGGTTTCCAGTTCTTCCCGCAAAGCCGTGGCGGCGATCCGGTAGTCGTCGTAGAGATAGAACCGCCGGGTCAGGAGTTCGAGCCGGTTGTCGGCGAAGTTCAGCACGGCGCCGGGCAGGGCCAAGTAGCGCCAGGCGGCGTCCTCCGGCTTGAACCGGGCGAGGCCGAACCCTAAGGCCGCGATCAGGGGCGCGTGTCCGGCTCGGATGGCGAAGCTGCCCGTGTCGTCGACGCCGACGAAGGTTTCGATACCCTTCAGCTCTTCGCAGCGGTGGGTGTCCCGGAGACAGAGCGCGAAGGTCCTCATGCGCCGCGCTCCAGCATTCCGCGCATGTAGCATTCCTCTTCCGCCAAATCGTCGTAGTGCCCGGCCAGAAAGCCGTCGCAATCCCTGAGTGTGGCTTCCAGCGGCACGCTGACGCCGGCGAGACCGGTGTGCTGGGCTGTGACGAAGAAAGGCTGGGTCAGATAGCGCTGGAGTTTGCGCGCCCGTAGCACGACGAGCCGGTCCGCCGGCGACAGTTCCTCCAGCCCCAGCATGGCGATGATGTCTTCCAGCTCCCGGTAGCGGGCCAGATGTTCCCGCACTCCCTGGGCGATCGTGTAATGGTCGTCTCCGATCACGTGCCGGTCCATCAGCCTGCTGCTTGAGGCCAGCGGGTCGATCGCCGGATAGATGCCCTTGCCCGCCTGGGCGCGCGACAGCACCACGGTGGTGTCGAGGTGGCTGAGGATGGCGGCCACGGCGGGGTCGGTCATGTCATCGGCGGGCACGTACACGGCCTGTACCGAGGTGATCGCACCGGCAGCGGTCGAGGTGATGCGTTCCTCGATTTCCGCCACCTCGGTGGCCAGGGTCGGCTGGTAACCCACGGTCGCGGGCATCCGGCCCAGCAGGCTGGAAATCTCGCTGCCGGCCTGGACGAAGCGGAACACGTTGTCGATGAGGAGCAGCACCTCGGTATGCAGCGTATCACGGAGGTATTCGGCGTAGGTCAGGGCGGTCAGCCCGACCCGGAATCGCACGCCGGGCGACTCGTCCATTTGGCCGTACACCAGCAGCGATTTGTCCAGGACGCCGGCTTCGGCCAGGTCATGCCAGAGCTCGTGGCCTTCGCGGATACGTTCGCCCACGCCGGCGAAGACCGACACGCCCCGGTGCAGGGCGATGACGGCGTGCATGAATTCCATGATGAGTACCGTTTTGCCCACACCGGCACCGCCGAACAGGCCGGTCTTGCCGCCGCGGGCGAAGGGGCACAGCAGGTCGATGACCTTGATTCCGGTCTCCAGCGTATCGCTGTTCGCCAGCGACTCGGCCAACGGGGGAGGCGGGCGATGGGCGTTACGGTATTCGGAGTCCGGCAGGGGCGGGCCGCCGTCCAGCGGTTCGCCGAAAAGATTCACCAGCCGGCCCAGGCAGCCGCCGGAAACCGGGACCTGCAGCGGCGCCCCGAGATCGCGGACCGCCATGCCGCGCTGCAGACCCGCAGTGCGGTGGAGAGTGACGGCGCGGACATGGCCTTCGTCCACGTGCTGGTGGACTTCGAACAGATAGGTTTCATGGTCGATCCGGCTATACAACGCCTGCCGAAGCGGCGGCAGCGTCTGGCAAGCGATCACCACCACCGGGCCGTGCACCTCGGCGATGCTGCCGATGACCGGGGCGTCCTCCGAGGTAGCGGTCATGCGCGGGAAGGCCGTTCAGCCGGTTTCGACCGGGGTGTCGGTCCGCCCGCCCCATTCGGTCCAGGAGCCGTCGTAGACCGCGGCGTCGGGACGTCCCAACAGGTAGAGGCCCAGCGCCAGGATCGAGGCCGTGACCCCCGTTCCGCAGGTGGCAGCCACCGGGCGGGCAAGGTCGATGCCGGCTTCGCGGTAGAGCGCTTCCAGTTCGGCAACCGGTTTAAGGCCTTGGGTTGCTTCGTCGATAAGGCGTTTGAAGAACAGATTACGGCTGCCCGGAATATGCCCGGAGCGCAAGCCGGCCCGCGGTTCCGGCTCGGTGCCGGCGAATCGGCCTGGCGAGCGGGCATCCAGAACCTGGACGGTCCGGTCATCGCACAGCCGCCGCATGGTTTCGAGATTCAGTACCAGTTCTGGACGGAATCCGGGCCGGAAGGCGCGGTCAGGGCCGGCCGTGTCTTCGCTGGATACCGGCAGGCCCAGCGCCTGCCACCGCCTGAACCCGCCGTCGAGCACCGATACCCGATCATGGCCAAACACCCGGAACGTCCACCAGACCCGGGCCGAAGCCATGAAGTCGTTGCCGTCGTAAGCGATGACATGGCTGTCGTTGGCTATGCCCAGCCGGCCAACCTGCTCGGCGAAGAACTCAGGGGCAGGCAGCATGTGGGGCAAGGGATTGCAGGTGTCCGCGATCGCGTCGACGTCGAAGAAGCGGGCGCCCGGAATGTGGGCGGCGGCGAATTCGGCCCTGGCGTCGCGCTGCTGGGCCGGCATGAAGAAGCTGGCGTCGACTACCGCGACCCGGGGATCGTGCAGGTGCTCGGCCAGCCAGCGGGCCTCGACGATGGGAGGGAAGACAGTGTCGGGCATGGAACAGTCCTGAAATCTCGAAGGGTCTCAGGATGATACCATCGCCGTCTGCCCATCCGGCGGACAAAAAAAGACCCGCCGAAGTGGCAGGTCAAGCGTGAGCTCTATGGCACACGAGGAGGAGACCGTCGATGTGTGGGAAATCGGGCTCGGCGCCTATTTTCCGAGCGAGCGGTAATGGTTCCAGCAATAGCCGACGCTGCCGGCGAAGGTGCCGAAGACCGCCGTGAACAGGACAAGTTCGAGACCAGTCATAAGAAATACCTCGAGCCTGGAAAGTGGAACACGGCTCTAGGTTATAGAGATGCCATTGTGTTGACAATGGTGGGCAGCGGTAATTAATTGTTAACTGAACGAAGCGTATTTGCTGTGGTCCGCTTCGGCGGGATCAGGCCGTTGCCTGCAGATTGTCGAGGATGCGTTCGTAAATCGCGGACAGTGTTTCGATGTCCTCGAGGTCGACGTGTTCGTCGATCTTGTGGATGCTGCCGTTGAGCGGTCCCAGTTCCACCACTTGGGCACCGGTCGGGGCTATGAAGCGGCCGTCGGATGTGCCGCCGCCGGTGTCGGCACGCGTGCTGCGGCCGGTGACTGCCGCGATGGCGTCGCGGGTTGCGTTCACCAGCTCCTTTTCCCGGGTCAGAAAGGGCGCGCCGGACAACCGCCAGCTCAACTCGTAGCGGAGGCCGTGGCGGTCGAGAATGGCTTTGACCCGCCGCTGTATGTCCTCTACCGTGAGTTCGGTCGAAAAGCGGAAATTGAACAGGAGCTCGAGCCTGCCGGGAATGACGTTGTCCGCACCGGTCCCGGCGCGGATGTTGGAGACCTGGAAGCTGGTGGGCGGGAAGAATTCATTCCCCTCATCCCACACTTCGGACGTCAGTTCGTGGAGTGCGGGAGCGAAGCGGTGGATGGGATTGTCCGCCTTATGCGGATAGGCGACATGGCCCTGCACGCCCAGAACCCGCAGCACGCCACACAAGGAGCCGCGGCGGCCGACCCGGATGACGTCGCCCAGCAGATCGAAGCTCGAAGGTTCGCCAACCAGGCACCAGTCGATCGCCGTGCCTCTTGATTTCAGGACCTCCACCACTTTGACCACGCCGTCGTGGGCCGAGCCTTCCTCGTCGCTGGTGAGCAGGACGGCGATGGAACCCCGGTGCTCCGGGTGCCGGGCGACGAAGCGCTGCAAGGCCGTGGTCATGGCGGCGATGCTGCCCTTCATGTCGGCCGCTCCACGCCCGTACAACCTGCCGTCGCGGATTTCGGGCTCGAAGGGTGGGGACGACCAGTCTTCCAAGGGACCCGGCGGTACTACGTCGGTATGGCCCAGAAACACGAAGAGCGGCGCCGCATCGCCGCGCCTGAGCCAGAGGTTCTTGGTGTCGCCGAAGTTCAGCCATTCGGCACGGAAGCCTTGCGGCGCCAGCCATTCGATCACCAGGTCCATGCAGCCGGCGTCTTCGGGGGTGACGGACTCGCGCCGGATCAGTTCGATGGCGAGGCTAAGAGTATCGCTCATGGGTCGGACAGGAAGTCGGCAAGGCCGAGAAAAAATTTGCCCGCGTCTTCGATGACCGGGCGCTTGATCAGCGCGGGGTGTTCCAGCATCAGTTCCATCGCGCGGGTCCGGTCGAGCGGCGCGCGGGCGGCTTCCGGAAGCGCGCGCCACGTGGTACTGCGGCGGTTGAGCAGGTTCTCCCAGCCCAAGCCGATCTCCATGCGTTCGAGCAGCAGAGGGTCCAGCCCGTCGGTACGGAGATCGTGGAAGCGCGAGGCGCGACCCCGGCTTTCCAAGGTTTGGCGCGCTTTGCGGCAGGCATCGCAGCTGGCGATGCCATAGAGGGTGAGGGTGGCCATGTTCAGAACTTGAGGTCTTCCAGGCTCGATATCCGCGGCTCGATCCGGCCACCCTCGCTGTCGCCGTGAATGATCGCGGGTTCCCGGCGGATTTCGTCCCTGACCTGCCGGGCGATTTCACCCGGGTCGTAATACGGGCTGGCCGGAATGCGGATCAACGGCAGTCCGGCGGCGTGGCACAGCAGCGCGACCGGGTCGTCCGCTTCCTGAGACTTTCGTCCTGCCGCGTGCTCGGTAAGCTCTACGATCCCTGCGACGGACAGGTCGGCCTTGTGGCAGAGCACGAACGTGAAGCGGCGGCCAGCCATCGACTGATAAAGTTCAGCCGCCTCCTTGCGGGCAATGCTGCGATGCGGAGACAGGATGTCGCTCGCGCGGATTTTGGCGAAGATTTCGAATTCTTCCTCGACTGCGCTTTTCAGAACGGCAAACAAGGCATGTTCTTCCGGGGAGAACAGGACCCGCTTGATTTGGCAGGGAAGGCTGCGGGCGCGCCTAAGCCTGCGGCGGGGGATGGCGCGCATCAGCCCGCCGACTGCCACGAGAGCCGCCGCGCCATAAATGTACCAAAGCCAGTTCATCGGGATGCCGAGTTGACGCAGGGAAATTTGGTTAACGCGTAAAGATACCAGAGCTGACGCGCGATTTCCCGCAAGGTTGGGAAAATTCGGGAAGCGGTGTCTTTCCGCGGAGGGAATGGCAGCTCAATACACCCGCCTCTGGGGCGGTATCGGCTCAACGTCTGAGGTCAAAGTATGGAGGTGGACCGGCCGGTAGCCGATGGTCGTGTCGTGCCGTTCATCGAGCCAAAGCAGCGAATGCTTGAGCCAGTTGACATCGTCCCGCTCCGGGAAATCCTCGCGGGCATGGCTGCCGCGGCTTTCCTCCCGGTTGAGCGCCGCGGCGACGGTCGCCATCGCCTGCTGGAGAAGGTTTTCCAACTCCAGGGTTTCGAGCAGATCGGTGTTCCAGATCAATGAGCGGTCCCGAATGCACACATCACCGAAGGATTCCAGGATCCGCTTGAGCTCTTTCACCCCGTCCCGCAATACCTCGCCGGTCCGGAACACGCTGGCGTGGCGCTGCATCGTGCGCTGCATGTCCAGTCGGATTTCCGCGGTGCGGCGGCTGCCGTCTGCATGGCGCAGTCGGTCGAAGCGGGCCAGGACGACGTCGCAGGCGCCCTCGGGCAGCGCCTTGTGCGTCTGGCGCGGACGGATCAATTCGGCGCAACGCAGCGCGGCTGCCCGCCCGAAGACCACCAGGTCCAGGAGCGAGTTCGATCCGAGCCGGTTGGCGCCGTGCACGGAGACACAGGCGCCCTCGCCGATCGCCATCAGGCCGGGCACTACGGCTTCCGGATTCCCGTCCTTCAGAGTCACGACCTCGGCGCGGTAGTTGGTGGGAACGCCTCCCATGTTGTAATGCACGGTCGGCAGTACCGGGATCGGTTCGCGGGCCACGTCGATGCCGCCGAAGATCCGGGCGGTTTCCGCGACGCCGGGCAGGCGTTCGTGGATGACCGCCGGGTCGAGATGTTCCAGATGCAGATGCAGATGGTCCTTTTCCGGGCCGAGGCCGCGGCCTTCACGGATCTCGATTGTCATGGCACGGCTGACCACGTCGCGTGAGGCGAGATCCTTCGCATGCGGGGCATAGCGCTCCATGAAGCGCTCGCCTTCGGAATTGGTGAGAAAACCGCCTTCGCCCCGCACGCCCTCGGTGATAAGGCAGCCGGCGCCGTAGATGCCGGTGGGATGAAACTGGACGAATTCCATGTCCTGCAAGGGAAGCCCGGCCCGCAGCGCCATCGCATTGCCATCGCCGGTGCAGGTATGGGCCGAAGTGGACGAGAAATAAGTCCGTCCGTAGCCGCCGGTCGCAAGCAGCGTCATGTGCGCCCGGAATAGATGCAAGGTGCCGTCGTCCAAACGCCAAGCCAGCACACCGCGGCATTCGCCTTCATCCATGATGAGATCGAGCGCGAAGTATTCGACAAAGAACTCGGCTTCGTGTTTCAGCGACTGTTGGTACAGGGTCTGCAGGATGGCATGGCCGGTATGGTCTGCCGCGGCGCAGGTGCGCTGGGCTACGCCTTTGCCGCAGCGCGTGGTCATGCCGCCAAAGGGGCGTTGGTAAATCTTGCCGTTTTCGGTGCGCGAGAACGGAACGCCGTAGTGTTCCAGTTCGATGACCGCCGGCACGGCCTCCCGGCACATGTATTCGATCGCGTCTTGGTCGCCCAGCCAGTCCGAGCCCTTGACTGTGTCGTACATGTGCCAGCGCCAGTCGTCCTCGCCCATGTTGCCGAGCGCGGCGCTGATGCCGCCCTGGGCTGCCACGGTATGGCTGCGGGTGGGAAATACCTTGGTGATGCAGGCGGTCTTGAGGCCCTTCTCGGCCATCCCCAGGGTGGCGCGCAATCCCGCACCGCCGGCGCCGACCACGACGGCATCGTAGGTGTGTCGGATGATTTCGTAGGCCTTGCTCATTTCTGCTACGCGAATACGATGCGGAGGGTGGCGTAGACCGCTGCCAGCGTAAGAAAACAAACCACCAGCTTGACGCCGAGAATGCCGACCAGCTTGAGCCAGTCGAGATGGACGTAGTCCTCGATGATGACCTGCAAGCCGAGCATGGTGTGGTAGAAGACGATCAGTATGAAGGACAGGAGCAGCAGGGTATTCCATGGCACGTTGAGCCATGCCACCAGTTCGGCATGACTGGCGGAAGGAAGCAGCGCCACGCTGAAGGCGAACCAGAGTCCCAGCGGAACCAGGGCTACCGCCGTTACCCGCTGCCGCCACCAGTCATGCAGTCCTTCGCGGGCGGAACCGAGGCCGCGGGCCCGGGCGAGCGGGGTCCGGTAATTCTTCATCGGCTTCAGCTCCGGGCGATGGTGGCGACGGCGACCGCCAGTAACATCACCAGGGTAGCCGCAAGTTCGCCCAATGCGTAGTAGGTCAGGGAGTTCCGCGAGAAACCGTGTCCGGTATCCCAGGCGAGATGCCGAATGCCGTGGCATAGATGAAAAAGCAGAGCGGCGATCCAGGTCCAAAGCAGGATTCTGCCCGCGATGCCGGACAGGAATGCGTGGACCGGTGCATAGGCCGACGGCCCCTGTACCACCGACATGAGCACCAGCACCAGCCCGACCAGTCCCAGACTGAGCAGGATTCCGGTGATCCGGTGGGTGACGGAGAGCAGCGCGGTGACCGGCAGGCGATAGGCCTGGAGATGAGGGGAAAGTGGACGTTCGCAGACGGACGTGCGGGGCGGCTCGGTGTTCATTCTCTCCATGGGCGGCGCGGTATCCTCCCGGGTCAGGTTCCGCCGCCGCGTGTGGCTCGCTCGCGATCGCACCGGAGGCTCATGGCGCCGGTGTCACTTTCCAGTGCCGCTTAGAACGAGCTTTACCACACCGTACACCGTCAGGACAAAAAGGACCGTTCCGATGATGCCAGCCACGATGTACGCCTTGGCGGAGCCATGCTGGAAATCGCGGAGCCGGTTTTTTTCGCTCTGTACGCCGAACGCGCCGGCCAGCGTGCTGGCGACCACTTGCAGCAGATTGGGTTTGTCTTGGGTATCGGACATGCTGGGTGTCGAGTTCGCGGAACGTCCCTGTTCCAGCCGTCTGTCAGGATGCCGGACTGGATGAATTCTTCCGGAGCAGATAGTACTTGATTCCGAAGGCGCCAGCGATCACCAGGAGCACCAAGCCCACGGCGATCTTGTCGCTGCTGATCACGTCTTCGTCCACGTTCAGGCCATAAGTGCGCACATAGGTGCTCAGGAAATAAAGCGTCTGAACCGTGGCGATGGAGAGAGTCAGGGAGACGATGAACTTGTCGGCGATCGGGTGCTCCGAAAATGCCATCTTGTCGAAGAAAAGCTTGGTGATCAGATAGCCCGGTACGAACATTTCCAGGATAGTGATCACGAAGCGTTCGACCCAGTAGAACGGGGAGGTCGTGGCGAACACCGACAGCAGGATGATGACGATAGCGCTCACGCCGGCGATGCCGATCCAGAGCTTTTTGTCTACTTCGCTGAATTCCAAAAAGTCGCTGATTTTCATTATTTTTCTCCTAGCGTTTCTTGAAGAAATAGAAACCCTCTATTCCCCCTTTCAAAATCATGCTGTCGGCGGATTTTTCCTGAACCGCGTAATCGATCGTCTTGCCGGGGCGGCCGGGATCGTCGGCGGAGATCTTGCCGTTCACGATCTGGTACTTCCATTCGTGCACGTCATTCATCTTCAGGTGCCGGTTGTAGCCGGAGGTCACGATGACGCCGTCGGCGCGGAAGTCCCAGGTGCGGTTCTCCTCGATGCGAGGGCCTTTCAACGACGAAGACACCGTTTCGAGCTGCCAGGTCCCCACGATTTCGCTCGCATCCTTCAGGAAAACATCCGCGACTGCCGTGCCTGCCGATAGTCCCGCGAGCAGCGCAATGCCCGTCAGGGTGGAAAAACGCTTCATTCCGATCCTCCTCATAAGTGCCCGTTGCGGGATGATGCCTCTCCTTCCGTCCGGACGGGAATCGGAGGAAAGCGCTCGTCGTAACCCGAGTTCCTTTCAATTGTCTCCCGGTTGACTCGCATCTGGCAAGGAACCCGCCAAGTTTATCCATGGGGCCCAAGCGAATACAATGGAGCGCTTTTCGCCTTAGCTCTGGACCATGACCATTGCCGTTACCGCTGCGGAGCGCTCGTCGCTTCTAAGAAGCCTGCTCAAGGAGCGCATCCTGTTTCTCGATGGCGCCATGGGTACCATGATCCAGCGCTACAAGCTGGAGGAAGCCGACTACCGGGGCGTGCGCTTCGCCGCATGGCCGCAGGATGTCAAGGGCAACAATGATCTGCTCTCGCTGACGCGTCCGGACGTGATCGAGGCCATCCATTGGGCCTACCTCGAAGCCGGCGCCGACATCCTGGAAACCAACACCTTCAACGCCACCCGCATCAGCATGGCGGACTACGGCATGGAGGCGCTGGTTTACGAGATCAACGTGGCTTCGGCCCGGCTGGCACGGCAAGTGGCGGACCGCATGAGCGAGCGGACCCCGGACAGGCCGCGCTTCGTCGCCGGCGTGCTGGGGCCGACCAGCCGGACCGCGTCGATTTCGCCTTCGGTGAACGACCCGGGTTTCCGCAACATCAGTTTCGACGAGCTGGTGGCGTCCTATACCGAGGCGGTGCAGGGTCTGGTCGACGGCGGCGCCGACATCGTTCTGATCGAAACCATTTTCGACACCCTTAACGCCAAGGCGGCGATTTTCGCCGTGGATCAGTTCTTCGAGCGGCAAGGCATCAGCTTGCCGGTGATGATCTCGGGGACCATCACCGACGCTTCCGGCCGCACCCTGTCGGGCCAGACCGCGGAAGCCTTCTGGAATTCGCTGCGCCATGCCCGGCCGATTTCGATCGGCCTGAACTGCGCGCTCGGCGCCAAGCAGTTGCGGCAGTACGTCGAGGAGCTGTCGCGCATCGCCGATACCCATGTCTCGGCCCATCCCAACGCGGGCCTGCCCAACGAGTTCGGCGAGTACGACGAATCGCCCGAGGCCATGGCGCGCGAGATCGCCGACTGGGCCGAACAGGGCTTCCTCAACATCATCGGCGGCTGCTGCGGCACCACGCCGCCGCACATCAAAGCGATCCACGATGCGGTCGAACATTTCCCGCCGCGGCGGATCCCCGGGATTCCCCCGGCCTGCCGGCTGGCTGGGCTGGAGCCCTGCAACATCACCGCGGACTCGCTGTTCGTCAACGTCGGCGAGCGCACCAACGTCACCGGCTCGGCGGCATTCCGGCGCCTGATCCGCGACGAGAAATACGACGAGGCCCTGGACGTCGCCCGCCAGCAGGTCGAGAGCGGCGCCCAGGTCATCGACGTCAACATGGACGAGGGCATGCTGGATTCGCGTGCCGCGATGGTGCAGTTCCTCAACCTCATCGCCTCCGAGCCGGACATCGCGCGGGTACCGGTGATGATCGATTCGTCCAAGTGGGACATCCTGGAAGCCGGGCTCAAGTGCATCCAGGGCAAGGGCATCGTCAACTCGATCTCGCTCAAGGAGGGGGAGGAGGCCTTTCTCCACCATGCGCGGCTGGTACGCCGCTACGGCGCGGCGGTGATCGTCATGGCCTTCGACGAGCAGGGCCAGGCCGACACCCGCGAGCGCAAGATCGAGATCTGCGAGCGCGCCTACGAACTGCTGACTGAACAGGTCGGGTTCCCGGCCGAGGACATCATCTTCGATCCGAATATTTTCGCGGTGGCGACCGGCATCGAGGAGCACAACCGCTACGGCCTGGATTTCATCGAAGCCGTGGCCGAGATCAAGGCCCGGCTGCCGCATGCGCTGATCTCCGGCGGCGTCTCCAACGTGTCGTTCTCGTTCCGTGGCAATAACCCGGTGCGCGAGGCGATCCACGCGGTGTTCCTGTATCACGCCATCCGCGCCGGGATGGACATGGGGATCGTCAACGCCGGCCAGCTGGCGATTTACGAAGAGGTGCCGGCGGATCTGCGCGATGCGGTGGAAGACGTCATCCTGGCGCGGCGCGAGGATGGGACCGAGCGCCTGCTTGCCATCGCCGACCATTACCGGGGCGAGGAGGGCGCCGTGGCCGAGCGCAAGGCCGACCAAGCCTGGCGCGCCCTGCCGGTGGACAAGCGGCTGGAACATGCCCTGGTCAAGGGCATCGACGAATTCATCGAAGCCGATACCGAAGAGGCCCGCCAGCAGTTCGAGCGGCCGCTGCACGTCATCGAGGGGCCGCTGATGGCCGGGATGAACGTGGTCGGCGATTTGTTCGGCGCCGGCAAGATGTTCCTGCCCCAGGTGGTCAAATCGGCCCGGGTGATGAAGAAGGCCGTGGCCTACCTGATGCCGTACATGGACGCGGAGCGGAGCGGCGGGGTCGCCAGCTCCAACGGCAAGATCCTGATGGCGACGGTGAAGGGCGACGTGCACGATATCGGCAAGAACATCGTCGGCGTGGTGCTGCAATGCAACGGCTTCGAGGTCGTCGACCTGGGCGTGATGGTGGCCTGCGACAGGATTTTGCAGACAGCCCGCGAGGAAAACGTCGACATCATCGGCTTGTCCGGCCTGATTACGCCATCGCTGGACGAGATGGTGCACGTCGCCAAGGAAATGGAGCGGCTCGGCTTCGAGATTCCGCTCATGATCGGCGGCGCGACGACTTCGCGGGCGCACACGGCGGTCAAGATCGAGCCCAATTACCGGGGGCCGACCGTTTACGTGACCGATGCCTCGCGCAGCGTCGGTGTGGCGAGCAGTCTCCTGAGCGGAGATCTCAAGGACGAATTCACCGCCAGGGTGCGCAAGGAATACGAGGAGGTGCGGCGGCATCACGCAGGACGGCGGGCCCAAGGCACGTTGCTGAGTCTGGAGCAGGCGCGTGCCAAGGCTTTCCGTACCGACTGGGCGCATTACGCGCCGCCGAAGCCGCGCATATTGGGGCTGGAGGTATTCGACGCCTATCCTCTGGAAGAGATCGCCGAGTACATCGACTGGTCGCCGTTCTTCCACACCTGGGAACTGGCCGGCAGCTATCCGAAGATCCTCGACGACGAAGTCGTGGGCGAGCACGCCCGCACCCTGCTGCAGGACGCCCGCGCCATGCTGGCGCTCCTGATCGAACAGCGCTGGCTCACGGCCCGCGGCGTGATCGGTTTTTTTCCGGCTAATTCGGAAGGGGACGACATCGTGCTGTGGACCGACGAGAGCCGGACCGAGCGCTTGGCGGTGCTGCACCATCTGCGCCAGCAGCAGGAGAAACCGGGCGGCCAGCCAGACTATTGCCTGGCGGATTTCATCGCGCCGGTCGGCAGCGGGGCGGCGGACTACGTGGGCGGTTTCGCGGTCACCGCGGGGCACGGCATCGAGGCGCAGTTGGAGTGCTTCGCGCAGGCCCACGACGACTACAGCGGCATCATGTTGAAGTCCCTCGCCGACCGGCTGGCCGAGGCTTTCGCGGAGCTGATGCACCGGCGGGTGCGGCGGGAGTTCTGGGGCTATGCGCCGGACGAGGCGCTGGCCAACGAACATCTGATTGCCGAGGAATACCGCGGCATACGGCCGGCACCGGGCTATCCGGCCTGCCCCGACCACACCGAAAAGGCCACGCTGTTCCGCCTGCTGGACGCCGAAGCCAACACCGGCATCGCGCTGACCGAAAGCTTCGCCATGTATCCGGCTTCCTCGGTGAGCGGCTGGTATTTCTCGCACCCGTCGGCGAAATATTTCAACGTCGGCAAGCTCGGCCGCGATCAAGCCGAGGACTATGCCCGGCGCAAGGGGATGGCGGTACGCGAGGTCGAGCGCTGGCTGGCTTCCAGTCTCGGCTACGATGCCGACTGAGTCCGGCTTGCTTTTATACGGCACGGACGGTTGCCATCTGTGCGAGGAGGCCGAGTCGGTGCTGGCGAGTCTGGGGGTGGCGGCGACGGCGGTGGACATCGCCGGCGATGACGATCTGTTGCAGCGGTACGGCATCCGGATTCCGGTGCTGCGGGACGGCGCGGGGCGCGAACTGGGCTGGCCGTTCGACGCCGCGGCGGCGCGGCGGTTTCTTGAGCACGAATGAATCGAAGGGGAATCAGACCATGAGCCACAACGACTATCGCATCGAAAAAGACAGCATGGGCGAGCTGATGGTGCCGGCGGCTGCGCTCTACGCGGCCCAGACCCAGCGCGCCATCGACAATTTCCCGGTGAGCGGGCTGCGCTTGCCGCCGGCGTTCATCCGCGCCATCGCCCGGATCAAGCAGTGCGCCGCCAAGGTCAACGTGGCTCTGGGGCATCTGGAGGCCGCCAAGGGCGGGGCGATCGTCGCAGCGGCCGAAGACATCGTCGGTGGCGCCTACGCCGAACAGTTTCCGATCGACGTGTTCCAGACCGGCTCCGGCACCAGCACCAACATGAACGTCAACGAGGTGCTGGCGACGCTGGCTTCCCGGCGCTTGGGAACGCCGGTGAGCGCCAACGACGACGTCAACATGGGCCAGAGCAGCAACGACGTCATCCCCACGGCGATCCACGTCAGCGCCGCGCTGGCGCTCAACGAGCAGCTGATCCCGGCGCTCGAGCACCTGGCGGCGACGATCCGCTACAAGGGCGCGGCGCACCCGGACGCAGTCAAGACCGGGCGCACCCATTTGATGGACGCTATGCCGGTGCGGCTGGAGCAGGAGCTTTCCGGGTGGGCGCTGCAGATGGCCAACGGCGTCGACCGGCTGCGGGCGAGCCTGCCGCGGCTGTACAAGCTGGGGCAGGGCGGCACCGCGGTGGGCACCGGCATCAACGCCGATCCGGCCTTCGCATCCGGCTTCGCCGAGGCGCTGGCCGATGCCACCGGACTGCCGTTCCGGCCGAACGATTCGTTCTTCGAGAGCCTGAGCTGCCAGGACGCGGCGGTGGAACTGTCGGGCCAGCTCAAGACCATCGCCGTCGGGATCATGAAGATCGCCAACGACCTGCGCTGGATGAATTCCGGGCCCTTGGCCGGCCTGGGCGAGATCGAGCTGCCCGCGCTCCAGCCCGGCAGTTCCATCATGCCGGGCAAGGTCAATCCGGTGATCCCGGAAGCCGCCTGCATGGCGGCGGCGCAGGTGATCGGCAACGATGCCACCATCACGGTGGCCGGGCAGTCGGGTTCTTTCCAACTCAATGTGATGCTGCCGGTGATCGCCTACAATCTGCTCCAGAGCATCGAGCTGCTGGGCAACATCGCCCGCCTGCTGGCCGACAAGGCCATCGCCGATTTCCGGGTGCGCGAGGACAATCTGCAGCGCGCGCTGGCGGTCAATCCGATCCTGGTCACCGCTCTCAATCCGGTCATCGGCTACATGAAGGCCGCGGAAGTCGCCAAGACGGCCTACAGGACCGGCCGTCCGGTGCTGGAGGTGGCGATGGAGCTGACCGGCATGGCTCGCGAGGAACTGGAGCGTCTGCTGGACCCTGTGGCGCTGACCACCGGCGGCATCCACGGCACACCGACCGGCGGGGCGGGCTGATTCGATATCTCAACACCTTTGGGAGCGGCGCCATGGGCTTGTTCAATTTGCCCAAGAATTCGGTGGTCCAGCCGGGCAAGACTTATCCGGCGCCGGAAGGCGCGCGGCGGATCAAGGTCGTCCAGGTCTACCGCTGGGAACCGGATGCGGGCGGAAACCCGCGGCTCGACACCTACCCCATCGACCTGGACCGCTGCGGGCCGATGGTGCTGGATGCCCTGATCAAGATCAAGAACGAGATCGACAGTACCTTGGCGTTCCGCCGCTCCTGCCGCGAGGGCGTGTGCGGTTCCTGCGCCATGAACATCGACGGCTGCAACACGCTGGCCTGCACCAAGCCCCTGAGCGATTGCGGCGAACCGGTCAGGATCTATCCGCTGCCGCACCAGCCGGTCGTCAAGGATCTGGTACCGGACCTGACCCATTTCTACGCTCAGTATGCGTCGATCAAACCCTGGATCGCGGCTCAGACGCCGCCGCCCGCGGACTGCGAGCGCCTGCAGAGCAAGGCGGAGCGTTTCGAGCTGGACGGCCTGCACGAATGCATCCTGTGCGCATGCTGTTCCACCTCGTGCCCGAGCTACTGGTGGAACGGCGACCGCTTTCTGGGGCCGGCAGCTCTGCTGCAGGCCTACCGCTGGATCGCCGACAGCCGGGACGAAAACACCGGCGAGCGCCTGGATGCGCTGGAAGACCCCTTCAAGCTGTTCCGCTGCCACACCATCATGAACTGCACCCAGGCTTGCCCGAAAGGCCTCAATCCGGCGCGGGCGATCGCCGAGATCAAAAAACTGCTGGTCGAGCGTCAAAAATGAACGGACAGGGCCGGCTGCTGTGGCGTTGCCGCCGGGGAATGGCCGAACTGGATCGGATGCTCGCGCTTTATGTGGACGGCGGTTACCGGCATGCGGACGCCGCCGAGCGGGATGCATTCGAGCGTCTCCTGGACATGCAGGACACCGAACTCTGGCGTTGCCTGACCGGCCTCGCCGGTCTGGACGATCCGTCGCTGGCCGCCATGGCGGCCAAACTCCGCGCTCTCGCCACCGGTGAGCGTGCGGCATGCTGATCGTCGAACCCGCGCCCTCGCGTATTCATTCACTGGCCACGTGCGCCGTCGGCCTGCTGGCTTGCGCCGGCATCTGGACCGCGGGAATTCCGCTGCCGGCCAAGCTGGGTCTGATCATGGGCCTAGCTGGATACGCCGCTTTGCTTCGGAGTCGCCGAGGCTTCGGTGTGCGTTTCGACGGCACGGATGCCTGGCGCTTGATTTCATCCGGCGGAGAGACCTTCGCGGCGAAGCTGATGGCATCGAGTTTCGCTTCTTCGCTTTGCGTGGTGCTGCATTTCTCGACGGAGGGCGGCAGGGTCGCAGTCCCCGTGTTCAGGGACAGCGTCGACGCCGAAACCTACCGCCGCCTCCGCGTCCATCTGCGATGCGGCGCGATGTCGCAACAAAGCCGGAATACCGGCATTCTCCGTTGAAGCTGCGCCGATGAGCCGTCTCCGCATTTGCCGATCCCCCGCCGCCGCCTACCCGCTCCCGCACGCCGACCGGCCGGATGCGGCATTGCACGCACGGCTGTGCGAGGCGATGCGGCGTCATCTTTCCCCCGCCGCGGCGACCCTCCTGGCAGAGCCGGCGCCGAGCGGGGACGGAGCATGGATCGATTGGTACACCGGGCTGGCGGGCCAGCCCATTCCGCTGCGTTCTCTGTCCGGGGAAGCCTTACGGCGTGCGCGCAACCTGCTGGACGACCGTATCCAGGCCATGCAGGCGCTGGCGGAGCGGCTGGCTTCCGCCGATCCGAGCCTGGCCGAGGCGATGCGGCGGGCGGCGGATTTTCCCGATGAATCCGCGGTCTATGTGGTCGACGGCCAGCCGGTACTGACGTTCTGGGGCTACGGCGTCGCGACGCGGATCGAGCCTGCCGCTTCGCCTTCCGGTCGATCGTCGGCGAAGCTTTTCCGCCGGCTATGGCTGGCCATGGCCGGCCTGTTGCTGGCAGCCGGCCTGGGGTGGGCCGCGCTCCATCTCGACCTGTGGCGCTGGCCGCCTTGGGGGCCGGACTACGTGGCCATGCTCGCCGCCGAGCGGCAGGCCGGCGACGATTTGCGGCGCGCTCTGCTCGAACGCCAGTCCGAGCTGGCAAGGTCCCAGGGCCTATGCGCGCTTCAGGCCCAGCGCGATGCCTTGGCGCAGGAGGGGGCGCTGTTGTCGGGGAGACTGGAGGCACTGACGGCTGAATTGGCTCGAAACCTGGAAACATGCCGGGACAAGGCGGCGCTGGAAGCCATGGCGAAGGAGCACGACGCCCTGAGCACCCGGGTCAGCGGCTTGCGGAGCGAACTGGCGGCTCGGCTTGAAAAGTGCGGCAATGGCAAACTGAGCGGCGAACTGGCCGAGTCGGCGAGGCTGCGCACCAAGCTGACCGCTTTGAAAGCCAAACTCGCAGCCAAACTGAGCCGCTGCGGCAAGAAGCCGCCGCCCGAGAAGGCCGAGGCGACCGCGGCTCCCGGCGTTTCGCCCGTTCCGGAAGCATCGCCCAAGCCGGCCAAGGCGGCGGAGGGCCTGCCGCCCTGTCCCGGTGAACGTCCCCCCGAGGACGCGCCGGATGTCGCGATCGTGCTCGACGCTTCCGGCAGCATGCGCATCCCTTCCGTTCTCGACGGGAACAGCGCCCAGCTCATTGCCCGCTTCGAACGCTGCATGATGGACAGCGGGCTGCTCGCCCCCGTGGTCTGTGCGGATCTCATCGGCGCCTACGAGTCGATCACCCAGGCCGGCCGCGGCCCCACCCGCCTGATGGCCGCCCAGCGGGCGGTCAACAACGTGGTGAGCGGCCTGCCCGGCGACGTCGACGTCGGCCTGGTGGTACTGGAAGACTGCCCGCAGGCTTCCGACTACGGCATGTACGACAGTGCCCGCCGGGGCCAGCTCCTGCAGCGGGTCAACGGCCTGATTCCGCGCAAGGGCACGCCACTGGGCAACGGGATCGTGCAGGCCGCGAACAAGGTGGACGGCGTGAGGGCGCCGGCGGTCATGGTCGTCGTGTCGGACGGCAAGGACAGCTGCAACGCCAACCCCTGCTCCATCGCCGCGGCGGTCAAGGCGGCCAAGCCCAAACTCAAGATCAACGTGGTCGACATCGTCGGCGACGGCGCCGTGAGCTGCATTGCCCAAGCCACGGGTGGAGATGTGCTGACGCCGAAATCGGGCATGAGCCTGGACCAGATGGTCAGGCAGGCGGCAAAGGACGCCGAGAAGCCTGCGCACTGCAAGTAGCCGGATAGGCGGGAGCGGGTTTTAGCCCGCGACCATCCCCGGAATCGCGGGTTAAAGTTCATTTCTACTCGTCGTCCTCGACGATCCGGATTGAGTCGTCCTTGGGCGCGTATTTGTCGATGCTGCCTTCTTCGCTGAGCTTGATCATCAAGCGGACTTCGTTTTTGGAATCGGCGGAGTAGAGGGCATCCTCGTAGCCGATCCTGCCCGCCTTGAACAATTCGAACAGCGCCTGGTCGAAGGTCTGCATGCCCTGTTCGCGCGACTGTCTCATCACGTCCTTGAGCTTGTGGACCTCGCCCTGGCGGATCAGGTCCGAGACCAGAGGGGTATTGATGAGGATTTCCACCGCTGGATAGCGCCCCTTGCCGTCGGCGCGCTTGACGAGCTGCTGGGCGACGATGGCGCGCAGGTTCAGCGACAGGTCCATGAACAGCTGCGGATGCATGTCTTCCGGGAAGAAATGGAGGATGCGATCCAGCGCCTGGTTGGCGTTGTTGGCGTGCAGGGTGCTCAGGCAGAGGTGGCCGGTTTCGGCGAAGGTGATGGCCTGCTGCATGGTCTCGCGGGTGCGGATCTCGCCGATGAGGATTACGTCCGGCGCCTGCCGCAGGGTGTTCTTCAGCGCGACTTCGTAGGATTCGGTGTCGATGCCGACTTCGCGCTGGGTGACGATGCAGCCCGCGTGCGGGTGTACGAACTCCAGGGGATCCTCGATGGTGATGATGTGGCCGCTGGAGTGCTCGTTGCGGTACTTGAGCATCGCCGCCAGCGAAGTGGACTTGCCGGTGCCGGTCGCGCCCACGAACAGGATCAGGCCGCGCTTGGTCATGACCAGGTCGTTGAGGATGGGTGGCAGGTTGAGCTGTTCCACGGTGGGAATCTCGGTTTCGATCCGGCGCAGCACCATGCCGGGACTGTTGCGCTGGATGAAGGCGCTGACCCGGAACCTGCCAAGCCCGGTCGCGGACAGTGCGAAGTTGCATTCGTTGGTGTTTTCGAACTCGTCGCGCTGGCGCTGGTTCATGATGCCGAGTACGAGTTGACGCACCTGTTCGGCGCTCAGCTTGGTGCTGGACAGCGGCACGATGGCGCCGTCGACCTTCATGCAGGGCTCCTTGGCCGCGGTGATGAAGAGATCGGACGCTTTCTTCAGTACCATCAGCTTGAGCAGCGATTCGAATTCCATCGTGGGGCTCCGGGCTAGAACGCGGCTTTATTGACGGCGATTTGACGGGCGACCTGGCGGGTCACGACCCCTTTTTCCACCAGTTCCTGCAGGTGCTGGTCCAGGGTCTGCATGCCGTCCTTGCGGCCGGTTTGGATCGCCGAATACATCTGGGCGACCTTGGCCTCCCGGATCAGGTTGCGGATGGCCGGGGTGCCGACCATGATCTCCCAGGCCGCGGTCCGGCCGCCGCCGGCTTTCTTGATGAGCGCCTGCGAGATCACCGCCTGCAGCGATTCCGAGAGCATGGAGCGGATCATCTCCTTTTCCGCGGCGGGGAATACGTCGACGATACGATCGATGGTCTTGGCGGCGGAACTGGTATGCAGGGTGCCGAACACCAGGTGGCCGGTTTCGGCCGCGGTGAGCGCCAAACGGATGGTTTCGAGGTCGCGCATTTCACCCACCAGGATCACGTCCGGGTCTTCGCGCAGCGCCGAGCGCAGGGCTTCGTTGAACCCCAAGGTGTTGCGGTGCACCTCGCGCTGGTTGATCAGGCATTTCTTGCTCTGGTGCACGAATTCGATCGGATCTTCGATGGTCAGGATATGGGAGTAGTCGTTGGAGTTGATGTAATCGATCATGGCCGCGAGCGTGGTGGACTTGCCCGAACCGGTGGGACCGGTGACCACGATCAATCCGCGCGGCTGGCGGGTGACGTCCTGGAAGAATTTCGGGCAGCCCAGTTCCTCTAGTGTGAGGACCTTCGAGGGGATGGTCCGGAACACCGCCGCTGCGCCCCGGTCCTGGTTGAACGCGTTGACGCGGAAACGCGCGACGCCGGGCAGTTCGAACGAGAAATCGGTTTCCAGGAATTCCTCGAAATCGCGCCGCTGCTTGTCGTTCATGATGTCGTAGACCAGGGCGTGGACTTCCTTGTGCTCCAGCGGCGGCACGTTGATGCGCCGGATATCGCCGTCGACCCGGATCATCGGGGGCAGTCCGGACGATAGATGCAGGTCGGAGGATCTGTTTTTGACCGAGAAGGCGAGCAGTTCGGCGATATCCATCGGGCGCAGTCGGGTAAAATTCGGAACGAAAAGTATAGCCAACGGTGTGTGCGATGCTGGAACTCGAGGCAAATTTACAGGCGGTGCGGCGGAGAATTCGGGCGGCGGAGTTGGCGTGCGGCCGTCCAGAAGGCTCGGTGCGGTTGCTGGCCGTCTCGAAAACCCAGCCCGCAGCGGTGTTGCGTACGGCCCATGGATTGGGCCAGCGGGAGTTCGGCGAAAATTATCTGCAGGAGGCCATGGAGAAACAGGACGCCCTTGCCGACCTCGACATCCTCTGGCACTTCATCGGTCCGATCCAGTCGAACAAGACCCGGCCCATCGCCGAGCGCTTCGCCTGGGTGCACGGTATCGACCGCCTGAAAATCGCCCAGCGCCTCAGCGACCAGCGCCCGGAAGACATGATGCCATTGAATGTCTGCATCCAGGTCAACATCGGCGGGGAGTCGACCAAGGCCGGGGTGGCGCCGGCCGGTCTGGCCGGGCTGGCGCATGCGGTCGCCGCCTTGCCGCGGCTGCGCCTTCGGGGTCTGATGGCGATTCCGGCGCCGACCGCCGAAGCCGGGGAGCAGCTTGCCGCTTTCCGTCGCCTGCGGGAGCTGCTGAATGGACTGGACATGCCGGAACTCGATACGCTGTCCATGGGCATGTCCGATGACCTCGAGGCGGCGGTGGCGGAAGGGGCGACCCTCGTGCGCATCGGCACCGCGATTTTCGGCCGGCGCCCGCGCACCGGGATCTGACGACGGATTCCGAAGTGCTTGCGATAAACTATGACATTGCATGTTTCTCAGTGGAGAGGGCAGGAAAATGAAGCACAAGACACTTGGGTTCATCGGGGCCGGCAACATGGCCTCGAGCCTGGTGGGAGGCCTGGTGGCCGATGGTTACCCGGCCCGTGACATCTGGGTATCGGATGTGGATGAAGCCAAGCTGGATGCGCTTTCGCTGAAATTCGGCGTGAACGTGAGCGGAGACAACCGGCGGGTGGCCGGGCTGGCGGAAATCCTGGTCCTGGCTGTGAAGCCGCAGATCCTGCGGGGAGTGGCGGAAGGCGTGGCGGACCTCGTTGCGGAAACCCGGCCGCTGGTGCTGTCGGTCGTGGCCGGCGTCGGCGAGTCCGCCATCGACCGCTGGCTGGGCGGCGGCCAAGCGATCGTCCGCTGCATGCCGAACACCCCGGCGCTGGTCAAGAGTTCCGCGACCGCTCTGCATGCGAACGGCAAGACGACCTCGGCCGAGCGCAGCGAGGCCGAGAGCATCCTACGTGCCGTCGGCGTGACCGTCTGGGTCGAGCGGGAGGAGGCGCTGGACGCCGTCACGGCGATTTCCGGCAGCGGACCGGCCTACTTCTTCCTGCTGATGGAAGCGATGGAAAATGCCGCCGCGGACCTGGGTCTCGATCCGGCGATCGCACGCCTTCTGGTACAGCAGACCGCGCTCGGGGCCGCCCGCATCGCCATCGAGTCCGAAGAAGGTCCTTCTCAGCTGCGGCAGCGGGTCACCTCCCCCAAGGGGACGACTGAGCAGGCCATCGGCGTGTTCGAGGAACGAGGGCTGCGTGAAATCGTGAAAGAAGCCGTATCGGCCGCTCATGCGCGAGCGATCGAGCTGGCGCGGGACCTGGGAGAGGAGTGATGGACTTGGGCTATCTGGTCAATCCGGCGGTGTTCTTGGTGGAAACGCTGTTCGGCCTGTACATACTCGCCGTGGTCCTGCGGTTCCTGCTGCAATGGACCGGTGCGGACTATTACAACCCCATATCGCAATTTCTGGTCAAGGTCACTCATCCGCCGCTCAGGTTGCTGCGGCGCTTTATTCCGGCACTCGGCAGGGTCGACACCGCTGCGCTGGTCCTGATGCTGGCGCTGCAGATGCTGGCTAGCTATCTGGTGTTTCTGCTTCAGGGCACCGTCGCTGTTTCGGTTGCTGCCCTGGCGGTTTGGTCGGTTCACGATCTGCTCGATCTCGTATTCAACATCTTTTTCTTCTGCATCATCGCCCGCGCCCTGCTGAGCTGGTTCGGTCGGATGCCCTACAATCCGGCCGCCTCCCTTCTCACCGGTTTGACCGAGCCGCTGCTGCGCCGCTGCCGCCGCCTGCTGCCGCCGGCCGGCGGGCTCGATCTTTCCCCGCTCGTGCCGCTGATCGGCATCCAGTTGGCCAGGATGCTGATTCTGCCGCCGCTGCAACAACTCGCGGCCTTTTTGAACTAATGCGGCATCGGTCGGTCACACTTCCTCGATAGATGGTGGCGCCTCTTCTCGTGAAGAGGCTGGTGGAAAACACGGGTGTCAGCAGGCTCGCGCCGGGACAGGGCGCGGGATGTGGGCCTCGGCATGGCGGCAGCAAATGGGCTACCTGACTTTCTGTTCGAGTGTTGCTTTCGTTTTACCCGTGCTGGCCTGCGCGGTCCTGTGCAGAGACAGGCCGTGGATCTGGCTGCTGGGCTCCGGCGCGTTTTTCGGGACTTGGCTATGGCTGGGGCCGCTTCAGGCGGGATTTGGCGATTCGGCGCCGGTTTCGGGCGTTTCTCCGGCCGTCATGGCGGCCGCCCTCTCGGCGGTGCTGCTGGTGCCAGGCATCGTCGCCAGCCGCCAGCGGCTCCGTGAAGCCGCGGCGCGCACGGCGCACAGTGAGCGGCGCTACCGTATCGTCGCCGACTTCACTTACGACTGGGAATACTGGCAGGCGCCGGATGGCGGGCTTCGATATGTATCGCCCTCCTGCGAAAGAATCACCGGCTATACCGTCGAGGCCCTGTCCCGGGACCCTGGATTGCTGGAGCGTATGGTGCATCCGGACGACCGGGCGCTGATGGCCGGCCATCTCATGGAGTTCGCCGGCCGGCCGTCCGAGATGGAATCTGACTTCCGCATCGTCCGCTCCGATGGCGAGATACGCTGGATCGGCCATGTCTGCAGGCCGGTTTACGGCGAACACGGCGAATATCTGGGGCGGCGGGTCAGCAACCGCGACATCACGCCCCGCAAGCAGGCCGAGGAGGCACTGCGGCGGAGCGCCTTCCATCTGCGCGAGGCGCAGCGGGTGGCGAATCTCGGCAGTTGGGAACTCGATCTGGCCGAAGGCCGGCTGGCGTGGTCGGATCAGGTCTACCGGATTTTCGAGATCGATCCCGAACAGTTTGGGGCGTCCTACGAGGCGTTTCTCGCCCTCGTGCATCCCGACGACCGGGAAGCGGTCGACGAGGCATACCGCCGCTCGGTCGCCGAAAGGCTGCCTTACGAAATCGTTCACCGTCTGCTCATGCCGGACGGACGGCTCAAGTATGTCTGCGAGCGCTGCGAAACCTTCTACGGCGACGACGGCCGGCCCCTGCGATCAGTGGGGACAGTGCAGGACATCAGCGAGCAGCGTAGGCTGGAGGACGGCAGCCGCCTGCTGGCGGCCATCGTGGAAGCCAGCGACGATGCGATCATCGGCGCCAGCCTCGAGGGGATCGTCATCAGCTGGAATCGGGCGGCGGAACGGATTTACGGTTATTCCGCTGGCGAGATCGTCGGCCAGCCGGTGATTCGCCTATGTCCTACCGACCGGCGGGAAGAAGCCCGGAACCTCCTCACCCGCGTCGGCCAAGGGGAGCATTTCGTCCAGTTCGAGACGGTCCGGCGGAGGCGAGACGGAACGGACGTTCCGGTTTCCCAGACGGTGTTTCCGTTCCACGACTCCGCGGGACGGACGGCCGGCGTCGCCGCAATTTCCCGCGACATCACCGAGCGCAGGCGCGTCGAAAGGGAAAACAAGGAGCGGTTCGACCTCGCCGAGGCGGTGTTCAATCACAACGTGGGATGCCTCGCCATTCTCGACCGCGATTTCAATTTCGTCAGGGTCAATCCCGCCTATGCCCGTGCGTGCCGCCGGGAAGTTTCCGAATTCACGGGCCGCAATCATTTCGAGCTCTACCCTTCGGAGGCGCGTTCGATCTTCGACGAAGTCGTTCGCAGCGGACTTCCCTACGAAACGTTTGCGCGGCCGTTCGTATTTCCCGATCAGCCGGAGCGGGGGACGACCTACTGGGACTGGAGTCTGGTGCCCATCCTGGATGGGGAGGGAAGGGTGGAGTATCTGGTCCTGTCGCTGTACGAGGTGACTGAACGCGAGCGAGCCGAAGAGCAACTGCGCCTGGCAGGGGTGGCATTCAGCCATACCCGAGACGCCGTCATGATTACCGATGCCCAGGGGACGATCGTTTCGGTCAATCAGGCTTTCGAGAGCATCACCGGCTACCCGTCCGGGGCGGCGCTTGGGAGGAATCCGCGATTGCTGAACTCGGGACAGAACGATGCCGACTTCTACGCCCAGTTCTGGCACACGCTGCAAACCGAAGGCTACTGGAGCGGAGAAATCTGGAACCGGCACCGCGATGGCCATGTTTTTCCGGAATGGCAGTCGATATCGGCAGTCAAGGGAGCCGATGGGCAGACGACGCACTACGTCAGCATTTTTACCGACATCACCGAGTTCAAGCAGGCCGAAGCGCAGATCCGCTACCTTTCCTACCACGACGACCTGACCGGTCTGCCGAACCGGGCTTTCTTCCAGGTACGGCTGGATCAGCTCATCGAGGCGGCGGAACGGGACCGGAGCCGGATCGCCTTGCTGGTGCTCGATCTGGATCATTTCAAGACCATCAACGATTCGCTCGGGCACAGCGTGGGCGACCAACTGCTGCAGCAGGTGGCGGACCGGCTGAAGGCCAATGCCGACCTGGGCGACACCGTGGCGCGCCAGGGCGGGGACGAATTCATCATCGCGCTGGCGAGCTGCGATGCGACGCGAGCGGCACATGTCGCGGACGACATCATGTCGTCCGTCGCAGAACCTTATGCCGTCGGCGGCCAGACACTCGTCGTAACGCCGAGCCTCGGCATCAGTCTCTATCCCCACGACGCCGCCGATGCGGAGAGTCTGATCAAGAGTGCGGACGTCGCCATGTACCATGCGAAATCTCTGGGCCGCAACAGCTACCAATTCTTCTCGGCAGAGATGAGCGCCGTCGCCGCCGAGCGGCTTGCCCTGGAAAACGCATTGCATCAAGCCGTGTCGAACGGGGAGTTCCTGCTTTACTATCAGCCGCAGATCGAGGTGTCTTCCCGCCGGCTGGTCGGCCTGGAAGCGCTGATCCGCTGGCGGCATCCGGAGATGGGCTGGGTGCCGCCGCTGCGTTTCATCCCGGTGGCTGAAGAAACCGGTTTCATCAATCAGATCGGCCGGTGGGTGCTGGAGGAAGCCTGCCGCCAGCAGCGCGCCTGGCAGGCTGACGGGCTCAGCATCGTCCCCATCGCGGTCAACCTGTCTGCGCTGCAGTTGCAGAAAGGCGATTTCGCGGAGCAGCTCGATGCGCTGATGTCGCCCACCGGGCTCGATCCCGCTTTTCTCGAACTGGAGCTGACCGAGACCGCGGTCATGCGCGATGCCGGGCGGATGGCTGAAATGTTGCAGAAACTCAGGGAGCGGGGCATACGGTTTGCTATCGACGACTTCGGGACCGGTTACAGCTCGCTCGGACGCTTGCGCCGTTTCCCCGTCGACAAGCTGAAAATCGACCAGTCCTTCATTCGTGACGTGACCGGTACGGAGGACAACGCCACGATTACGCGCGCCATTATCGCGTTGGCCAAGCAACTGCGTCTGAAGGTTCTCGCCGAAGGTGTGGAGACGGCGGAGCAGTTCGAATTTCTTGAGGAGGCGGGGTGCGACGAGGTGCAAGGGTATTATTTCAGCCGGCCGGTGCCGGCGGCCGAGGTCGTACGATGGCTGTCGGGGGACGGGATCGCGGGCGAAATTCAGGATCGTAGATAAACCAGATCCCACACCCCGTGGCCCAGCCGCTGGCCGCGGCTTTCGAACTTGGTCAGCGAGCGGTACGGCGGCCGTTCGCTGAAGCGTGCGTCCGGCGCCCGGTTTGCCAGCAGCTCGCAGCCGTTCAACACCTCCAGCATCTGCATCGCATAGTTTTCCCAGTCGGTGGCGGCATGAAACACGCCCCCCGGCGCCAGCCGGGAGGCGGCCAGCCGGGCGAATTCCGGCGAGATCAGGCGGCGCTTGTGGTGACGCTTCTTGTGCCAGGGATCGGGAAAGAACACCAGGATGCGCGCCAGGCTGGCTTCCGGAATGCGTTTCTCAAGCAATTCGACGGCATCGGTCCGGAACACCCGGACGTTCTCCAGCCTGCGCCGGTCCAGCTCGATCAGGAGATGGCCGACGCCGGGCGGATGGACTTCGGCGCCGATGAAATCCTCCTCGGGCAGGCTCTCGGCCATCGCCGCCAGACTGTCGCCGTTGCCGAAGCCGATTTCCAGGGTGAGCGGACCCTTGCGGCCGAATACCGCGACTGGGTCGAACGGTGCGTTCGGGTCCAGGCCGTAGCGTGGCCAGAGATTGTCCAGGGCGCTTTTTTGCGAATCGGTGATGCGGCCTTGCCGGAGCACGAAGCTGCGGATGCGGCGGGGCGGGGTAAGGTTCTCGGGTTCGGTCATGGTTATAAGGGTGGTAACAATGTAGGAGTGGGCTTCGGTCCGCGATTGTTTGCGGACTGAAAGCCGCCCTCACAGGTTTGCTTGCTCAGCGCCGGAAAAACAGATTCAGTATCAGGCTGATGACGATGCTGATCACGATCATGGAAGCGATGGGAATGAAGACGGTGCGGTTTTCGTCGCCCAGCCTGATGTCTCCCGGCAGCCGTCCGAACCAGCCGAACAGGCCGGGCGCGAAATGCAGCAGCGCGCCCAGGGCAGCGACGCCGAGCCCGATGACGATCAGCAGCTTAGCCGGAGACATGGCGAGCCTTCAAGTTCGGGACGATATGGGGCCAGAGTACCAGCACCCAGGCTCCGAGGGCGAGTATCCAGCCGATGCCGGTGGGCACCCGGCGCAGCTCGCCGAGTCCGGGATCGCGCAGGGCCCGGCTCAGGGTTTCCGGCGCATCGAGCCGCAGATAGCCCAACCCGGCCGTGTTGGCGAATTCCTTCAGCTCCGCTTCGTGCAGCCAGGACAAATACAGGCTGCCGTCGTTCTTGCGCCGGTGGGTGGAGTCGGTGGACGCGTCAAGGTAAGCGGTGGTCGTCACCGGCGCCAGGATGTCGGCTTTTTCCCAGAACCCCAGCGGGCGGTTTTCGCGGTCCAGCCTGGGCACCGGCACCGGTTTGACGTCGCCGGTGCCGACGATGAGCCCTTGGACTTCGCCCGGCTTGACTTGGAGCTCCGGCCGGACCGGATCGTCCGGCGTCTGCTGGCCGTCGCTGAGGAACACCAGCCGGAGGCCGGGCCCGCGCTTCTTCACGATGCGCAGCGCAGCGTTAAGCCCCTGGGCGATGTAGCTGTCGGCGGCCCAGGCCGTACGCCAGTCGATGTGCTCCAGCACGTCCTCGATCACGCCGGCATGGCGGCAGACTTCCAGCGGCTCGAACAGCAGTTCCACGTTCTGGGTGGTGAACAGCCCCAGCCCGGCTTCGGAACCGCAAGGCAGGTCGGCGATGGCGCGGCGCATCGCGGCTTTGGCGAAGCCGAGCCGATCGGCGGGCAGGCCTTCGAGGTGGTAGTCGCGGGTGTTCATGCTCTGGGTGATGTCGAGCACGAACAGGTAGCGGAACACCGGCTGTTCCAGCGGGATGCGCGGATCGGCCCAGGCCAGCAGGGCGAGCAGCGCGGCCATCGCCAGCCCCGCGAAGGGCCGGCCGAACCGCGGTTTCACGGTCCGCCTCCGGGGATGCCGGGCAGGGTGGAGAACACGGAGGACTTGGTGCCCTGCCAGTTGGCCTTCTCCTTTTCCTTGGGCGGCGGGGTGATGCGGAAGGCGTATTCCAGATTGAAGCGGGCGTCCTGGTCGTCCGGGTTCAGCCGCAGCGCTTCCTTCAGATTCTCCTTGGCCATCTCCACCAGGGCATGGACGCGAGCGTATTCCAGCACGCCGCGGGCATTCCACAGGCTGGCCGCCTCGCGCAGATAGATCGTGCCCATGTTGTAGTGGACACGTTGCCGGAATGCCGGGACCGGGTCGTTCTGGATCGTGTGATAGAGCCTCAGCGCCTCTTGGTAGTCGCCCTCCCGGTCCAGTGCCTGGGCCTTGGCGAAGACCACTTCCGGTGCCGTGTCCTCGTCCAGAGTCACGTCCCGTGGATCGTGGATGGCTGCGTTTTCCCGCGCCAGGACGATCAGGCGATAACCGGAGCCGGCGGCGACCGCCAGGCCGAGCAGAAGGAGTCCGGAGGCGAGGGCCTCGCGGAGCTTGACTCCGGTTACCATGCGCGCACCTCCAGGGATTTGGCCGCGAGCAGGGGCAAGAGCAGAACCGCGGCGCAGCCGTAAAAGAAACGGGACCAATCCTGTTTGGGGATTCTTTCGAGGTAGCGCAAGGGCTGGTTGGCCAGGCGTTCGACGTCGGCGATGGCGTCTTCCACCGCCTGTGGATTTTCCGCTTCGTAGGCCGTGTAAGGTACCCCCAGGCTCTGGAAATACCGGTGCAGCAGGTATTCGGACGAGGCGTTTTCGCTGGTCTCCGTCGGTGCCCGCTCCAGCGGCGCGCTGTTCTTGCTTCGCAGGTAAATCCAGTGCAGCCGCGCCTGGCCGTCCTGGAACCACTGCCGGATCAGGTCCTGGGACTCGTCCTCGATGCGGGTGGCGCCGTCGGAGACCAGCAGGATGATGCGGGCGCCGGTCACCGGTTTGCCGTTGAAGAAATCCAGCGCCATGGCGAGGCCGGGCGCGATGTTGGTGATGCCGTGGCCGCGGTCGCCGATGCTGTCGATGGCGGCCCGCACCGCCTCGCGGTCCTGGGTCAGCGGCATCACGTAGCGCGGCGCGGCGCTGAAGCCGACCACGGCGAACAGGTCGTCGCTGCGCCGCTGCACGAAATCCGACAGCAGCCGGCGGGCGACGGCGTTCTTGGATTCGCCGGCGGCGCCGCCGAGATACCGTCCCGAGAAGTTTTCGTTCATGCTGCTGCTGCGGTCCATGAGCAGGACGATGTGGGCCCCGGTGCCGAGCCGTTCTTCCCACTGCTCGAGCGCATAAGGGCCAGCGATGCCCGCAGCGAGCGCCAGCAGCGCCAGCGAAGCCAGGGCGCGCAGTCCGCGGTCGATGGCGGCGGAGAGCCGGTCCTCCGGAATCATGGCAGCGCTGGAATAGTCCACGGCGGGCTGGCCGGGGCGCAGCCAGGGCAGGAAAGCGCCCACACCGAGCAGCAGCCACCAGGGGGAGGCGAACCCGAAGCTCATGACGTCCGCCTCTCCAGCCGCCGGGCCTGGCGCGCGAGTTTCAGGCAAAGCGCGTAGGCTTCGCCATCGGAGCCGTCCTCGAAGAACAGCCGGCGCGACGAGGCGAAGAATTCGACCAGCGTCCCGCGGAGGCGGCCGAATTCCGGGTGGCGGTCGAGGAAGGCCTCCAGGCCGCTGGCGAATACCGCCTCTCCGGCGGTCTCGTTCAGCGCCCGGTGCAGGACGAGGCAGGCGGCCCGGCCCGGCGAAGGCTGATTCGCCAGCCGCTGCAATTCGCGGCTGGCGCGCCGGAACGGCAAAGGGCCGGCGAACGGCGGCAAGAGCCCGCGCATCCACATCAGGTAGACGAGCCCAGCGCCGAACGCGCCTAGGCCGAGAGCCAGCCATTGCGGGTACGGTGAATAAGTCCGAGGTTCGGCCGGGCGGAGGGCACGGATGGCTACCTTTTCGTCGGGAATGCCGGGCGGGATCAGCGGCATGACGCTGACCGGCAGCGCCGGCGCCTCGACGTCCGGCGAGCCGCCGTCGCCTTCGAAACGCAGCCGCAGCGGCGGGAGTTCGGCGGTTTCCGGGCCGCGCACGCCGTAGAAGACCTGGTAGGTGATGCGGACTCGGGTCTGTTCATCGGTTGAAGCGGTTTCCACCGTGCGGATTTCCGCCCATTCATTGATCGCGCCGGGAGCGGGGAGGGACGCCGGATCGATGTGGACGCCGGCACCGGTGGACACGACGACGTCGCGCACGATCGGGTCGCCCATCGTGTGGGTGGCGGCGTGATCGTCCTGGCTCTCGAACTTGGCCGGTGCGGCCCCGTCGTTGGCGTTCATCAGCAGCGCGAAGACCACAACGACGGCTAGCATGATGGCGAGCGGTAGGGTGAACTTGCGCATGATGCCGCCTTCAGGTCTCGTAGAAATACCGGGTCAACGCGTCGGCGTCGAAGCGGCCTTCGAGAAAGAACGGGTCGCGGGCGCCGTGATGGATGGCCAGCTCCCGCAGACGATCCCGCCGTGCCTGGAACGCGTCCCGGACTTGTCGCTTGAGGGCGGGGCGCATGAATAATCGCCGTCGCTGGCCGGTTTCGGGATCGCGCAGATGGATCAGTCCCCAATCGGGGAGCGCGTCATATTCGGCGCGGCTCCACATAGCCACCGGCACGACGTCGTGGGGCCGCAGCGCGTCGAACAGCGATTCCAGGAAGGCATCGTCCAGATGGAAGTCGGACGCCAGCAGCACCAGGGCCCTGCCGCGCCCGAGATGGGGCACGGCGTCTTCCAGGGCCGCGGCGCTGCGGGCGACGGGCCGGACCCTGGCGAGGCCGTCAGCCGTGTCGGCGGGCAGCCCGCCCTTGTGCCAGCGCAGCGGCAGGCTGAGATCCCAGTGGATGGCCTCGCCACAAACCAGGAGGCCGAAAGGATCGCCGCTGCGGTAGGCGGAATAGGCCGCGGCCGCGGCGAGCTCACTCAGCACCTGTGCCTTGCCCGCGAAGGCCATCGAAGCCGACAGGTCCGCGATAACGAACACCGGAATCGCGCTGCGCTGGCGGAAGGTCTTCACCATGAGCTGCCCGAAGGGATCGTTCAGGGTGGCGTGGGCGTCGATGTTGCGCGGGTCCGGGAAGGCCGCGAGCGGTACATGGCCGGCGAATTCGTAGCCGCCGCCGGTCTGATGGCCGGCGTGGCGGCCGGGATGCGCGCCGCCGGCGCGCCAGCGGACCCGGTAGTGGAACTCCGGGATCACGGCGCCGCGACCCTTTGCCGGATGGCGTCCAGGAGTTCGTCGATCAGCGCCGTCCGCCGCAGTTCGTATACCGGATTGAAAAACACGCGGTGGGCGATGGTCTCGCGGAACACGCCGTGAATGTCCTCCGGCACGACGAATTCGCGGCCGTCCAGCCAGGCCGCAACCCGGGCGGCGCGCATCATCATGCTCACGCCGCGGGCACTGGCTCCGGCCAGGATCAGCCGGTCCATGTCGATGCCGTCCAGCTTAACCCCATAGCCGGCCGGGCGGCGGGTGGCCTCCCACAGGTCCAGCGCATACTGCTGCAAGGTCTCGCTGGCTGCGACCGATTGTTGGATGACGGGCGCGATCTGCGGGATTTCGCGGTAGGGCAGGAGGCCCGGCGTCAGCGTATCGAGCAGGCGGTCGACGTCGTGGAACTTCGGGTCGAACATCAGGGCGCGGCGCAAAGCCGGGTCGGCCGGCGTCTCGATGTGCAGCTCCATCATGAAGCGGTCGCGCGCCGCCGAGGGGATCTCGAAGGTCTCTTCCTTCTCCACCCGATTGCGGTCGGCGAAGACCTGCAGGTACGGGAAGAAATGTTCGCGGTTGAAGGCGCTCACGGCGTGTTCGGCCATGATCCGGAGCAGCAGCGAATGCACCTGCGGGCGGGCGCGGTTGACCTCGTTGAAGAAGAAGACGGAGAGGTCCTCGCCGTGCTTGAGCACCGGGCCGGGGTCGACCTGCGGCTTGCCGAACTCGTTGATGTAGGTGTGGTAGACCAGGTCGTTCGGCATCAGGTCGATGGTGCCCTCGACGCGCTCATAGGCGCCCCCCAGGCACCTCGCCACGGCGCGCAGCAGGGTGGTCTTGCCGACGCCGACGTCGCCTTCGAGCATCACGTGGCCGCGGGCGAATACGGCGATCAGGATGTGGCGGATCGGCTGGTCCAGCCCGATCACGGCCTTGCCGACTTCGCGCTCGAAGCCCAGCGCACGCTGGCGCCAGTCGGCGAGTTGGGTTTGTTTCAGGTCAGCGGACATGGCGAATCCGGAAAGTACAGGGTCTTAAAACGAGCGATGCCCGGCGGCGCCGGGCATCGGGGAAACGTCGGGACGACCCGGAGCGCTCAGCTCTTGCCGGCCTGTTCGGCGGCGATGAGGTCGTCGAAACGCTTCAACTGGAAGCGGGTGAATTCGATCAACTGGTAGCCGACATCGAAAACCAGCTTGTACAGCGAGGGCGCGAGGTAGACCTTGTAGCCGACATAGCCCAGGGCGCCGATGCCGACCAGAGCGGCGATGACCGTGGGAAAGCCGATGCCCGCGAAGATGCGGATGACCTGGAACATGATGTCCAGCGGCAGCAGGATCAACAGCCCGGCGTAGACCAGAATGATGAAGCTGAAGAACACGAAGGTGATGAACTTGAATACGTAAGCCAATATCAGGTTAATTTTCATATGTTTTGCCCTTCCCGGGATTTTTCTAATCGAATCTTCGTCTGCATATCGGTCCGGTCTCCGGGCGCGGATCGGGATGGCGGCACGCCGGGAGCGGGACACAACCTCAAAATGAGCGGCATTCTAGCACAGCCGGGGTCCAAGCTCCGAACGCGATAGCGAAACGAGGTGCAAAAAAACAGGCCCCGCAGGGCCTGTTTTTCGGAGACATCCGGTTCCGGAAGTCAGATGAGGTTGACCTGATCCGCCTGCGGACCTTTGGCGCCCTGGACTTCCACGAAGCTCACCCGCTGGCCTTCCTTCAAGGTCTTGAAGCCCTCGCCCTGGATGGAGCGGAAGTGGACGAACAGATCGGCGCCACTTTCGCGCTGAATGAAGCCGTATCCTTTTGTTTCATTGAACCATTTAACGGTGCCCTGCTGAACTTGACTCATCTCTCTCATCTCTCAGTGTGGATCGAACTATGCCGCTGCCGACGGCGACCGGGCGAACTGGTAGCAGGAGATCGATGGCGCAAGTAGCTTTACCGGGAAGGGTACCGCGATGAATCCGCTGCCGCGTTGTTTCCCAATACGCAGTCGGGCGTAGCATACAGAAGCGATTTGAGCTTTTCAAACTTCAGAGTTTCGCCGTCGAGCCCGATTCCACCCCAGTAAAACCGGGCATTCGCGGCGTGTACCGTGACTGCGGCCTCAAATTCTTCCCGAACCGGAATCTCGGCGAGCGACCAGCTTCCCACGGGACCGGATTCCGGTGGAATCTCGAGCCAGCGCGGTGGGCCCGCGAGGCTGGACACGCAGCGCTGAAGACCCAGCGCCATGCCGCGTCCGGAGGCCTTGCCCAATGCCTCCTTACGCACCCAAAGGCGGAGGAAACCGCGGGTCATGGCATCGGTGTCAAGGCCGCTGAGCTCCGCGTATTCGCAAGGTGCAAGGCAGCGCCGGGCCAATGTGTCCAGATGATCCAGCCTGCGTCGGGCCTCGATGTCGACGCCGACCGGTGTGTCCCGTGCCAGGGCGAGCATGATCCGCCCGCCGGAATGGCTGATATTGAATTCCAGTCCGGGGGTACCGCGAAGCGCCGGCTTTCCGTATTCGCCGATGCTGAATTCGAGCGATGCCGGGTCGCGCCCCAGATACTGCCCCAGTACCGCCCGCAGGACCGTGCGGGCGGCGATGAACTGCGCTTTCGGGGTCTCCAACGAGAAACGGTCGGCCCGGGCCTTTTCTTCGGCGGAAAACCATTCCTGGCGGAAAGGGCGGACGTCGCCGACTGCACAGTGCCACACGTGAACCTGCCCCCCGGCGAGTGGCGCCGGCAAGGACGGGCCGGTCTCAAAGTCCATGTGTCGGGGCATCTGCGGGCTTGAAGTGGATGGGGCTTGCGACTTGGGGTGCCGTTTGCAGCCGGCGTACGGGATTGTAAGTCCCGCTGGACCCGTTGGCGAGATTGAGCTTGTCACGCGCGTCACATTTCCGGACGATATCCCGTTCCCCTGCCCCCTTCCGGAAAACAACTCGGCAAACGGTCCATGACTATGGCGACCTCGGTGTATCCCCATCGCAACCGCATCATCCTCGCCGGCCTGATCGGCAACGTGATGGAGTGGTATGACTTTGCCGTTTACGGCTATTTCGCCGGAGCGATCGGCAAGCTGTTTTTCCCGGCGGACGATCCCGCAGTCTCGCTGATCGCCTCGTTCGGCGCCTTCGCCGCCGGCTTCCTGGTTCGCCCGATCGGCGGCCTGCTGTTCGGCCGGATCGGGGACCGGGTGGGGCGGCAGCAGGCGCTCAGCTGGTCCGTCGTCGCCATGGCCGTGCCTACGGTGCTCATGGCTTTGCTGCCGACCTACGCCTCCATCGGTCTTGCCGCGCCGGTCGCCATCGTCCTCCTCCGCATCGTTCAAGGCCTGTCCGTCGGCGGAGAGTTCACCAATTCCCTGGTATTCCTGGTTGAACACGCGCCATGCAACCGCCGGGCATTCACCGCGGTGTGGGGAAGCTGGGGCGCCTCCGCCGGCATACTCCTGGGTTCGGGGGTTGGCGACCTGCTGACCCATGTGCTGAGCGAAGCGCAGATCCTGAGCTGGGGTTGGCGCCTGCCGTTCGTCGCGGGCGGCCTGGTGGCGCTCACAGGGTATTGGGTTCGGCAGGGGCTCAGGCCGGAACTGCCGGGCGGCGAGCGCGCGAGCCCGGTCCGGGCCGTTTTCGCCAGGCATAAGGGGGCGATGCTGCGCGTCGCGCTGCTGAACTTGGGTTTCGGCGTCGGATTTTATGCGGCCTTCATTTATGCGGTGAGCTACATCAAGAATATCGACCATTTGCCGGAGGCGACGGTGTTCAACCTGAATACCTCGGCCATGGCCTTGCTATTGGTGCTGCTGCCTGCCGCCGCCTGGATTTCCGACCGGCTCGGCCGCAAGCCGGTGCTGATCGCCGGCTTCGGCCTGCTCGCCGCGGGCGCGATCCCCTTGTTCCAATTCATGCATTCCACCGATCCTTTCACCATTTTCACGGGCGAAGCCGGCTTCGCCGCGATCATCGGTTTGATTAGCGGGGGCATCGTCGCCACCAACGTCGAATTGGTGCCGGCGGAGGTGCGCTGTACCGGGCTGGCCTTCGCCTACAACGCGGCGGTGGGCTGTTTCGGCGGAAGCACGCCGCTGATTGCGGCCTGGCTGATCAATCGAACCGGGGATCCGATCATGCCGGCCTACTGGATCGCCGCGACTGCCACCGTATCGCTGGTCACGCTCCTCCTGTTCGTGCGTGAATTCCACTTTCACATGCCCCGCTAGGCCGTGTCCGGCATCGCTGATCGCCGCCCGGATGGTGCGCCGCGTCCCGAGCGGGCCGAGTCCCTCCTCCGCGACCGGATCGGCGCGCTGGCCGAGCGCTGGCACAACGGCGCTATCGGCGACGCCCAATATGCCACCGGCTACTTTCTGATCTGGCAGATCGCATTGCACGGGGCGCGATTCGCCTCCCGCAAAAGCCGGTGCGATCCCAGGGCCGCGCCCAAGGACTGGCTCGATACGATCGATCACGCGGAGGCCGGAGCGCTGACCCCAGCCCTTTGCGGCCGCCTCGAGCGGCACCAATTCCGCGGCGTGATCCCGGCGGTACCGGCGGCGCTGCTGGCGTGGCTCCAAGGCCGCTGGGCACTGCGCCTGACCGGGCGGATTCCCTCGCCGCGGGAGGTTCTGGCCATGCAGGGCAGGGGAGAACGGCCGGTGACCCTGCTGTCCGCCTATCCGCGGATGCTCGAGCCGGTTCTGTCCAAGGCCAATGGCTTCGAGTTCTTCCTGCACGATCTGGAACACGCCTACAAATTCTTCCACGATGCGGCATTGCACGCCGGACAGCGGGCTTTCTTCCTCGCCGTGGCAGCGGCGCTCGATGGCGGTTGTTTCGGGGAGTGCCTGGCCGATCCCGGGTTCTCGGCGCGCTTCGATTACCTGGTCAGCGACATGAACACCCATGTCGTCCACAGCCTTCAATATTTGCGCGCTATCCTGATCGAAAGAGTCCTGCGCGTCGAAGGCAAAGCTCCGAACGAGCGGATGTCCGCCGGCGGCAGGGATTCGATCGCCGCCCTGCTCGCTGCGCTGGGAGAGCGCTGGCGCTTCGGCCGGGCGGCGCGCGTCGCGCTGGCGAGGTTGCTTGACGGCTGTCCGTCCGGCGTTGATGCCTTGGCCATCGAGCGCGCTCTGGCCGAATTCGCGAGAGCGGAAGATGTCGCCCGACTTCAAACCGCTTTTCCATCCAACCGGACGCAAGCATGACCCGATCACTCTATGTCGCGGCAACCGAAGCAGACAGCGGCAAGGCCCTGGTGGCGCTCGGCCTGACCGAACTCGCTTTGAGGAAAACGACGCGCGTCGGGTTTTTCCGGCCGGTGGTTCCGGACGGCGGCAGTCGCGACGAAGACATCGCCCTCGTGCTCGAAAATTTTGCCCTGCAGCAGCACTACGAGGATTCCTGCGCGCTGACCTATCGTGAGGCGCAGGCGCTGCTCAGCGAAAACCGGGCCGACGAACTGCTGGAGCGGATCATAGCGGCTTACAAGAGGCTGGAAGCGGGCTGCGATTTCATCATCTGCATGGGCACGGACTATCTCGGCGAGATGGCTTCCCTCGAGTTCGAGCTCAACTGCGAGATTGCGCGCAATCTGGGGGCGCCGGTCCTGATGGTCGGCAGCGCTGAGGGAAAGACCCTGGACGAGGCGGTGCATCCGTTGGCGATCGCCGTAGATGCCTGCCGCGAGCGAGGCGGGCAGGTGGCCGGGGTATTCCTGAACAAGGCCGACCCGCAACGCCTGGACGCCTGCCGCGACGCGCTGGCCGGCCATTTCGGCGACAGGATCGGGCTGAAGGCGGTGATCCCGTTCGATGCCAGGCTCGGCAGTCCCACCGTGCGGGAGATCGCTGCACGGCTGGGCGCGGAAATCCTGAGCGGCGGAGAGCGCCTCGACGGCCTCGTGTCCGGCTATCTGGTAGCGGCCATGCAGTTGCAGCACGCTCTGACCTGGCTGCGGGAAGGGCAGTTGGTCATTACGCCGGGAGACCGCGGCGACATCATCATCGGCATGCTGCAGGCCGACCGCTCGGCCAGCTATCCCTCGCTGGCCGGGCTGTTGCTGTCGGGCGGACAGCGGCCCGAGCCTTCGATCCAGAGCCTGATCGAGGGCCTGCCGGATTCGTTGCCCATCATCGCGGTGCCCGCGGATACCTACACCACGGCGACCCGGGCGCTCCAAATCAAAAGCAAGCTCAGCGCAGGCGACCGCGGAAAAATCGAACGCAGCATCACTGCCTTCAACGAGCATGTGGACACTGAATGTCTGGAATCCCAGGTGCGCGATGTCCGCTTCGAAGGCGTTACGCCGCGGATGTTCACCTACAATCTGATGCAGCGCGCCAAGGCGGACAAGCGCCACATCGTGCTGCCCGAACCCACCGACGCCAGAGTGCTGCGGGCCGCGGCCCTGCTCATCGAGCGCGAAGCCGTCCGGCTCACCTTGCTGGGGTCCAGGCAGGAGGTTGAGAAAGCGCTGAGGCGGCACGCCATTGTTCTGGACGCCGAGGTTCTGGACATCGTCGACCCGGCCACCGACGGCCGGCGCGAATCCTATGCGGAAACCTACTTCGAGCTGAGGCGGCACAAAGGCATGACCCTGGATGCCGCCCGCGACTGCATGCTCGACGTCTCCTATTTCGGCACCATGATGGTCTACCGCGGCGATGCGGATGGCATGGTCTCGGGAGCCATCCACACCACCCAGCATACCGTCCTGCCGGCCCTGCAGATCATCAAGACCCGGCCCGGCTGCTCGATCGTGTCTTCCGTGTTCTTCATGTGCCTGGAAGGCGGCGTGGTCGTATACGGGGACTGCGCGGTCAATCCCAATCCCACCGCCGAACAGTTGGCGGAGATCGCCATCAGTTCCGCCGATACGGCGAAGACCTTCGGAATCGAGCCCAGGGCCGCACTGCTGTCCTATTCCTCCGGAACCTCGGGGGCAGGGGCGGACGTCGAGCGGGTGAGGGAAGCGACCCGCATCGCCCGTGAACGCCGGCCCGATCTGCTGCTGGAAGGGCCGATCCAGTACGATGCCGCGGTCGATGCCGGCGTCGCCGCCCAGAAAATGCCGGGGTCGCCGGTGGCCGGCCGCGCCACCGTGTTCGTGTTTCCCGATCTGAACACCGGCAACAACACCTACAAGGCCGTGCAGCGCGAAACCGGAGCGCTGGCCATCGGCCCCATCCTGCAGGGCCTCGCCAAGCCGGTGAACGATCTCAGCCGCGGCTGCACCGTGGCCGACATCGTCAACACGGTGGTGATTACGGCGATTCAGGCACAGGGCGCCATGGCCAGCAGGTAGGAAGCTGCAACCGAGGCTCGTAATGAGGTCATTCCGGCAGGGAGTGCCGGACCAATCCGCCGGGAGCGGATTGGCACTGGCCCGAAGGGTGCCGGGTAGGACAGCCCGGCATGAACCCAGGTTCCATGGACGAACTCGCCAGAATTGGCCAGAGATCTCGCCACTCAGGATTGGCGCGCTCGATCAGATTGATTTTCGCGCCACGAGTCCACTTCTTGATCTGTTTCTCGCGGAGAATCGCGCTCTCCATGCGTTCATGAACCTCGTACCAGACCAGTTCATGGACGCCATATCGTTTGGTAAATCCGTCGGCCAGTTCGTTTCGATGCTGATATACGCGGCGGATCAGATCAGAAGTCACGCCTACATACAGGGTGCCGTTACGTTTGCTGGCGAGGAGATAGACGCAGGGTTGTTTCGGCTGGGTCATTTGTGCGGGCTGCCCATCTGAACCTCCCTGTCACTGGGTTCCGGCATTCCCTGCCGGAACGACGGGTGTTTCTACCTTAAAGCCCTTGGCGTCACCGGGGGCAGATTGCGACTACGCATCCTCCCGATCCGGCGCGGCGGATTCCTTGACCTGCGCGTGCAGCGCCCGCTCGGCGTCGATCTGCGGCTGCACCACGGTCTTGGAATAGCCCAGCAAGTTCAGGACTTCGGCTGCAATCACCAGACTCGACTCCAGCATTTCCGGGATCACGTAATCGGCGCCGGCTTCGATCAGTTGTGCATGGTCGGCTTCGTTCTGGGTGCGGACCACGATCGGCAATGTATAGCCCTGGTGGCGTATCTGGGTAATGATCCGGCGCGCTTCGTTCAGCGACTTGAAGGTCAGGATGGCGAGCCGGGCGCGCTCCATGTGGCAGCGCCGCAGCAGGTCGATCCGTGCGCAGGAGCCGTAGATCACCGGATCGCTGGCCGCGCGCCCTTCCTTGATCCGGTTGCCGTCCGGGTCCAGGGCGATGAACGGGATGCCGTTGTTCTTGAGAAACTTCGCGATCATCTGGCCGACCCGTCCGTAACCGGCGAGGATGATGTGGTCGGACAGATGCGGCGGAATCCGGCTCATCTCGCGGTCCCGGCCCGAAACTTTCTGGCCGGCCAGCCGACCGACCCACTGGCTGATCTCGAAGTTGTACCGGATCAGCCAGGGCGCGAGGACCAGGCTGCCGACGATGATGGCCAGCGCCAGCGAGGCGATCCGCGGCGCGAGCACGTTGAGCTGCGCACCCAATGTGATCAGGGCCAGCCCGAATTCGCTGGCCTGGGCCAGGATGATGCCGGTCTTGCTCGCGGTCGTGGCGGATTCGCCCATCAGGCGAGCGGCGAGGGTGATGACGGCGGCCTTGGCGAAGATCAGCAGGGCGATGCCGAGCAGGACGATGCGGCCTTCCTGCACGAGGAGGCCGAAATCGATCTGCATGCCGACGCTGGCGAAGAACACGCCCATCAGAATGTCCTTGAAAGGGCGGATGTCCGCTTCCACCTGATGGCGGAATTCGCCCTCCCCGAGCATCACGCCCGTGAGGAACGCCCCCAGGGCCATGGACAGGCCGAAGGTCTGGGTCAGCCAAGCGGAAAGCAGGATGATGACGAGCACTGTCAGGACGAAGATTTCTTCCGAGCGGCTCCGGGCCACCTCATGAAAGATCGGCGGCAGCAGCCACTTGCCGGCGCCTACCAGGATCACGACCAGGATGCCTCCTTTTTCCACGACATGGAGCAGTTGTTCGTGCAAGGCTTCCCCGCCGTTCCCGGCGAGCGCCGGCACCAGGATCAGACCCAGCAGCGCCGCCAGATCCTGAAAGATCAGCACGCCCACCGCGAGCTGGGCATGGTGGCGGCTGATCAGCTTGAGCGAACGCAGCTCGCGAATGACCAGGGCGGTCGAGGACAGCGCCATGGAGCCCGCCACCACCAGTGCGGCGCCCAGGGGCCAGCCCAGGCCGAAGAAAAGCACCGAGGCGAAGGCCGAGAGCGTAAGCAGCATCTGCAGCGAGCCGAGGCCGAAGACGGCACGGCTCAGGTGCAGCAACTGCCGGACCGAAAATTCGAGTCCCAGCTCGAACATGAGGAAAACCAGTCCCAGCTCGGATAAGAAATGAATGTTGTCGCCGTTGGTAACCATCCCGAAGCCGAACGGTCCCACCAGGCCGCCGGCGAACAGATAGGCCAGGATGTCGGGCAGGCGAAGGCGCTGAAACAGCAGCACGCTGGCGAGAGAGGCCAGCAGCAGCACCAGGAGTTCACTGAAAAAGCTTGGGTAGAGATGTTCGGGCATGTTCCGGGCGTCGGGTAGGACAAAGAATCGGGCGTTCTTTCCGCGCCCTGTATCGGAACTGTTGTGCCGGAAAGCGCATTCGTCAAGCCGGTGGCGATGGAAACACGGCGTTTTTCGGCACCGGGTCAGATGGATGAGGCGCCGTGGTCCTGTCCGCCGAGCAGGCGGACGGACTCGCCAGCGGTGCAGGCTCCCTTGCGGAAAGTTCCAAATCTGCTAGTTTTTTCCATCCGGGCGCGACGCGGAAAAGCGCCCCAGCGCGTTGAGACCAAATTCCAAATACAGTCGAGGGATGCAACAACATGGGCCTGTTCTCCTGGTTCACCGCCAACAAAGAGGTCGACCTGTTCGCCAAGACGCTGGCGCAGGACATCGCCAAGCGCTACCCGCCATCCATGGATACCGCCCAGGAGAAAAGAATTTCCGCCAACCGGCTCACCAAGATCCTCGAGGACGCCTACGCGAAGGCCAAGCAGTTCAACCAGGAAAAGGGCCTGGGTATGTACAAGAAGGCCAAATTCGGCAACACCTTCCGCTGGGAGCTGAAGGAGCTCGGCTACAGCAAGGACTTCGTGGAAGTGGCGACGGAAGGGCTGATCGTCTACCTCAGCAGAAAGTAACGCCCGTAAGGCCTAAGCGCATGCTTGCTCAGGTCCTCAAGCGGGCTGTGGGTCTATTGGCGGATCGCGGCAACCGCGGAGATTTCGACATTTCCAGCCGCTTGGCGGAAGCGCGCGAACTTGCAGCGTCGGGCGATGTGGAAGGAGCGGAACGGGCTTTCGCCTCCGTCCTCCAGCGGGTTCCGGAATCGCCGGAGGCCCTGCACGGGCTCGGGCGGTTGCAGGGTATGCGCGGCGATCTGGCGCTTGCCGGCCAGATTCTGGCGAAAGCGGTGGGGTTCAAACCCGATTTTGCCGAAGCCTGGATCGATCTCGGCAACGTTCACCACCTGTCCGGCAGGCTGGGGGAGGCGGTATCGGCCTATCGGCAAGCCTTGGCTGCGGACCAGACCAGCGCTTTGGCCTGGTGCAACCTCGGTGTGTGCCAGCAAAAGCGCTCCGAACCGGCGCAGGCGTCCGAAAGCTTCCGTCGGGCGCTCGATCTGAATCCCCGGTTCGATTTGGCGCTACGGCATTGGGTTGGCATCCAGATAAAACTCGATTGGCCGGATGGCGGCCCGGAATTTCTGGAGCGCTGGGCGGGTATGGCGCCGGGCCACGCCGAAGCGCACGCCGCACTGGGTTTCCTGTCGCTCAAGCACCGCTTCCGGCCCGATGAGGCGCTCGTGCATTTCGACCGCGCGCTGGATCTGGGGCTGAGTAATGCCGAACTGCACGGTAATCGTGGCATCGCCCTGCAGGATCTGGGGCGCATCGATGAAGCGCTGGCCAGCTACGACAAGGCCTTGTATCTGGAGCCGGAAAACCGCGCGGTGCGTTTTCACCGCGCCCTTGCCCGGCTGCTGGTTCACGATTTCGAAAACGGCTGGCCGGACTACGAACTCCGCCTGCTCAGCGATGATCACCCCAAGCGGGCATTCCCGTTTCCGCGTTGGGACGGATCCAGTCTGAGCGGCAAGACCATCCTGGTCCATGCTGAGCAGGGTCTCGGCGATGAAATCATGTTCGCCTCCTGCCTGCCCGACGTCATTGCCGAGGCCGGGCATTGCGTGATCGAATGCCACGAGAAGCTGGCGCCAATTTTCCGGCGCTCATTCCCGACGGCCACCGTGCATGGCGGCAGCCAGCATGACGAACTGACCTGGCTGTCCCGGCTGCCGCCGATCGATTGCTGCATCCCGATCGGCAGCCTTCCTCTGCGTTTCCGCCGGCGCGTGGAGAGTTTCCCGCGTCACAGCGGCTATCTCAGGGCCGATAACGCGCGAGTGGCGCATTGGCGCCGGTCGTTGGATGAACTCGGTCCCGGCTTGAAGGTCGGCATTGCCTGGCGGGGCGGTACACGGCAGACCCGCCAGAGCTACCGTTCCGTTCCTTTGGAAGCGCTGGCGCCGGTGTTCGAGGTTGCCGGAGCGCATTTCGTCAGCCTGCAATACGACGAATGCCAGCACGAGATTGCAACGCTGGAGGCGGCGCGGGGATTGATCGTCCATCATTTCCCTTCGGCCATCGCCGATTACGACGAAACGGCTGCGCTCCTCGGTGCGCTCGATCTGGTCATCAGCGTCTGCACGGCGGCGGTTCACCTGGCCGGCGCGCTGGGACGGCCGGTGTGGGTCATGGCGCCGGCCGGGCCGGAATGGCGGTATGGAATTGTCGAGGGCGCCATGCCTTGGTACCCAACCTGCCGCGTCTTCAGGCAGGCGGTGCCGTTTGCTTGGGAAGACGTCCTGGTTCGCGTAAGGAACGAGTTGAGCGCGTATCTCGATGAAAATTAGCTGGATTACTTTCGCCAGCCTCCGGATGGAAAATGGAGAAATCGCATCGGACATGGCGAGCGCGCGCTATCGCATGCTCCAGCCGGGCAGGTATCTTCAGGATCAGGGGAATGCAGTGGAGTTTCACAGCGTCGGCCTGGACGTGACCTGGGATTCCTATCCTCAGGGTGCACTGAACGCCGACGTCGTTATCTTCTCGAAAAGTTTCAACAGGGCGAACGAAGACGCGGCATCTTTCGCCGGAAGGAACGGCGCGAAAGTCATATTCGACGTCAGCGACAACCATTTCATCAATCCCGAATTCAGTGCGCATTATCATGCGATGGCGGCCCTGGCGGACCGGGTGGCCGTACCGACAGCGGAGATGGGCAAAGTGGTTTTGGAGCACACCGGTATCATCGCTGCCGTCGTTCCCGATCCGGTCGAAGGACAGAGAAAGCCGCCTTCCGCCATGAGGACCGCCGGGCACCGGCGCTTTGGATTGTTCCCCCGCCCTAGAGAGGCCGTCCGCCTGCTCTGGTTTGGGCATCCCTCCAATATGCCTGCTCTGCTCGCGGTGATTCCCTCTCTCATGGTGCTGACGAAGGAATATCCGGTGGCGCTGGAGATCGTCACTTCCAGAAACCCTTTATTGGAAGGTCTGCTGTCGAAGCATGCGACGGAGGCGAGCAAAAATTTTAGTCTCGCGTTCTCGGAATGGTCCCCGCAAGCCATAGAAAATGCTCTGGAACGCTGCGACTTGGTGATCATCCCCGGCGATCCCGCGGGCGGCAGAGAGTCCGTCAAGAGTCACAATAGGCTGACCGAAGCGCTTTGGGCCGGGAAATATTCCGTCGCCCATCCGCTGCCGGCCTACCAGGATTTGATCGACTGGGCCTGGATCAGCGAAGATTTGGTGACGGGTATCAAGTGGGCATTGACGCATCCGGCTATGGTGTCGAGCCAGGTGGCGGAGGCCCAAGAGTTCATAAAAGATAATTTTTCCCCCGAAAAGATCGGACCTCGCTGGCTGGAGGTTATCTCCGAAGCTCTTCACGGCTCCTCACACAAAGTGGCTCCGGTTGGCGCCGGACCGGTCGCCGATCCGCTTCGTTTGAATCTCGGTTGCGGGGATAAAATACTTCCCGGTTATATGAACGTCGATGTCGCCCCCGGCCGTGCTGGAAAAGTGCCGGAGATTATTAGCGATCTTCGTGCCTTGCCGTTTGATGGCGACTCGGCGGACGAAATCCTTTCCGTTCACGTCATCGAGCATTTCTGGCGATGGGAGGTTCAGGATGTGTTGCGGGAGTGGGTCAGGGTTCTGAAACCCGGCAGCAGGATGATTCTGGAGTGTCCGAATCTGATCGCGGTATGCCAGGAAATCATCAGGAATCCCGGCAGTGCCAAAGGGGAAGGGATGGAGTGCCAGCGGTCGATGTGGGTGCTTTACGGCGATCCCTCCTGGTGTGATCCGCTGATGGTCCACCGCTGGGGTTACACGCCCGAGAGCCTTGCAGAAATCATGCGGCAAACCGGGTTGATCAACGTGCGTCAGGAGCCCGCCCAATTCAAATTAAGAGAGCCCAGGGATATGAGGATAGTTGGCATAAAGCCATACCGTATTTGATATCGGCCGCCGGATGTCAATAAAGTCATATCAGAATATACAAAATGCTCCTCTGCATAATTCAGTTGACTTATGCCGTCATACCGGCAGGGAGTGCCGGTATCCAGGCCACAAGGACGTGTACGGCTGTCGGCATCCCTGGCTTCGGAGTTCCGGCATTCCCTGCCGGAACGACGAGTTCTTCTTCAGTGAACGGCATTATCCCTCTGGAAGAGGGTTGAGGTGAGGGAGGCTGATATATGGCATCGGTTTTTTAACTCTTAGTAGGTAGTTCGCTGAGTGGATTCGAAGCTGAAATGCCGGCTTCTGCTTATTTATAAAAAAATTATTTCCGAGAAAACATGCAAGAAATCTCCCCCATTAAAATATTCATCGGCTACGATCCGCGGGAAGCCGGAGCCTTCAGCGTTCTGGCCCACAGCATTCACGTCAGGGCTTCACAGCCGGTTTCCGTCACGCCCTTGATGCTGAGCCAGCTGAGCCAGGTTTACAGGCGGGAACGCAATCCGCTTCAATCGACGGATTTTTCGTTCAGCCGGTTTCTGGTGCCGTATCTATCAGGATTTTCTGGGTGGTCCGTTTTCATGGATTGCGACATGCTCGTCCTCGACGATATCGCAAAGCTTTGGGCTTTGCGGGATGAGTGTTACGCCGTGCAGGTAGTCAAGCACAACCACGTTCCCGAGGAGGAGATCAAATTCCTGGATGCGGCACAAACCCGATACGAGAAAAAGAACTGGTCCAGCGTCATGCTTTTCAATAACGCGAAATGCAGGGCTTTGACGCCGGATTACGTCAATACCGCCTCCGGCCTCGAGTTGCACCAGTTCAAATGGCTCGACGACGAGGTCTTGATAGGCGAGATACCTCATCGCTGGAACCACTTGGTAGGATATGACGCCCCGTCCCGCGCAGTATCCATCGTGCACTATACCATAGGTGGGCCTTATTTCGAGGAATACCGCGATTGCGAATATTCCGAAGAATGGCGCGCCGACCTCGCCGGCATGTTGCGGGTCGACCAGAGACAGAGCCGCTAAAGCTGGTTCCTAAAATAAGTGCGGGCCGATCATGTTGCTGCGGTTGTTCAAGGATATCTGTTTTCCAGACGGGAAAAAGCGCCCACGGAAAGCGGAAGCCGCTGCAGTTCCTCTGTCGGATGTGGGCGCTTCCTGTACCGACGAAGGGGGACGCGGCGAGGCCGACACGGCGATAGATCAGTTATATCGGCAGATCGAGAAAGCTTTGGCGGAGGGCGATCTCGCCCTCGCGGAAGCCGATTGCCAAAAGGCTCTGGCCCTGCGGCCCGGGGCGGCCCTCGCCAGTCTTCATCTTGCCAGGGTCAGGCTCGCTCAAAGGCGGCTGACGGAAGCCTCTGAATGTCTAAACCGGGCCGAAAACGCCCCAGGGCTCGATCCGAAAACCCGTAACCGCATCGGGATCGTCTGGCTGGACATGGACGACTGCGCAAGGGCGGGGGCCTGCTTCCGTTCGATACTGGCCGAGGACGGCACGCAAGCTTATGCCTGGTGCAATCTGGGCATCGCGTTGCAACGTAAAGGGGACCTCGATGAGTCCCTGGTGTGTTTCCGGCGCTCCCTGGAATTTATGCCGGATTTTGCCGAGGCGACATATAACCTAGGGCTTTTGCTGAGGGACTTGGGGAGGCCAGCCGAGGCGCTGGAGATGCTCGAACGAGCCTTGTCGCTGAAGCCGGAGTTTGCGCTGGCCCAGGCCAATATCGGTGTTGTGCATCAAGACCTCGGCGATATCGACCAAGCGTTTGCGGCCTTCGAGCGGGCATTGGAACTGGAGCCCGAATCCGGTGATATTCACCTGACGAAAGCTCATTTGTTGCTTTCGGCCGGACGATTCCGCGAAGGCTGGGAGGAACAGGAATACCGGCGTCTGGCGCCGGAGTTCCCGCGCGACCGGTTCCCGTTTCCCGAGTGGAAGGGAGAGGACCTGACCGGAAAAAACCTGCTGGTTTACGCCGAGCAGGGAATCGGTGACGAAATCATGCTGGCCGGCTGCTTTCCCGATCTGTTCGCAAAGGGAGGCCGCTGTCTGATCGAATGCGATCCCCGGCTCGAAAGCCTGTATTGGCGTTCTTTTCCACAGGCCGAATTTGCCGGAAAAAGGTTCAAGAAGCCTGATGGCTGGCTGGAGGCATTCCGCCCCATCGACCTGCAAATACCGGTCGGCAGCCTTCCCCGTTTTTTCCGCAATGAGGCGGCCGATTTCCCTCGCCATTCGGGATATCTGGTGGCCGATCCGCAGCGTATCTGGCGCTGGAAAGAGCGCCTCGACGCGCTCGGGCCAGGGCTGAAAATCGGACTGTCGTGGCGGGGCGGGACCAGCAGGACGAACGCTTATCTGCGTTCCATACCTTTGGAAACCTGGTTGCCGGTTCTCAGCCGACCGAATACGCATTTCGTGAGTCTTCAGTATACCGATTGCCGGACCGAGCTTGATTCGCTGCATTCACGGCATGGTGTCCGGATTCATTCCTGGCAGGAAATAGAAGGCGACTATGAGGAAACGGCGGCCTTGGTCGCCAGCCTGGACCTGGTCATAAGTGTATGCACTGCCCTCGTGCATCTGGCCGGTGCGCTGGGCATGCCGGTCTGGGTCCTGGTGCCGAATTCGCCGGGCTGGCGATATATGCGTGATCGGGATAATTTGCCGTGGTATCCATCAGCGAGGTTATTTCGGCAGGCAGTGCCGATGGATTGGGCCCCCGTCCTTCAGCAGGTCGCTGCCGAGTTTCTGAATTTGGCAAACGAGCGGGGTCCCATCAACGAGGGTGTTGGGCCGCAAATCCAGGCGCCGTCACCTTGCGTATCGGCGAGTAAAGCCAAGAATTTCTACCATCAAGCTTTGGTTGAAAAAGCCAATAAGAACATCGAATCGGCGATTTCATGCCTGGAGCGCGCCATCGATGCCGATCCGGAGTATGTCCCTGCGTACAGCATGCTGGGTACCATTTACTGTGAGCGGGGAGAAACCACCGAAGCGGACTATTGTTTCCGTATGGGCTTGCGATATGCGCCCGATTCAGCGGAACTCCTGCTTGGTTTGGCCAGGAATTGCGTGAGTCGAGGGGAGCGCTCGAAAGCTATTTTGCTTCTCGACGAAGCTAAAACAGCTAACTGGAATTCCACTGACTTTCTTTTCCGGTTAGCGCTCTATTATGGGGAGTTATGTGAAACCGAGTTGGCTATAGAAGTCTGGCATCGTGTCATAGAACTGCGGCCTACGGATGACTTGGCGCACAACAATCTTGGTTTGCAATGGCATCTTGGCAAAGGCGACCTGAGCAGAGCCAAGTCAGCTTTCGAACGAGCGCTCGAACTCCAGCCTCATCTGACGGAGGCCCGGTTCAATCTGTTTTCAGTCTTGGCGGACCTCGGTGAGGTGGATGCAGCGGTTGCCGGATTCGACCAGATGCGTGGTAGCGCATTTCACGATGATGCCATGTTCCACCGTGCCATCGCTTTCTTGAAGAACCGGCGCTTTCGAGAAGGGTGGCCGAATTATCGTTATCGGTGGGGTTACCAAGGCGCGCCGCGCAAGCCTGCCAGCTATCCCGAATGGCGCGGTGAGCCTTGTCAGGATAAAACCCTGTTGGTGTTTGGTGAGCAGGGGCTTGGAGACGAAATCATGTTCGCCTCCTGCCTAGACGATCTCAGGGCGCACGTGGTGGGGCAAATCACATTGCAGTGCGACGTTCGTTTGGAGAAGTTGTTCCGGCGTTCGTTTCCTGAACTTACGGTCGTCGGCGTTCCCGCTGGCGCAGCCGGCAGGCCGGAGGCAGCGGCCTGCCTGGATCGTCGAATCGATTACCAAATAGCAATGGGTGATTTGCCCGGTTTCTTCCGCAAGGACGAGGCATGTTTCCCCCGGAGTGGCGGCTATCTCAAGGTGGCACCGGAGCGCGTCGAATACTGGCGCGGCCGTTTAGGTACGCTCGGCAAAGGACCGAAGATTGGCATTTCCTGGCGGGGGGGGCAGGACAAGACCCGGCGCCAACTCCGGTCCATTCCGCTGTACGAGTGGATTCCCATTTTGACGATGGAGGGCGCCCATTTCGTCAGCCTACAATACACGGATTGCAGGGACGAGCTTCAAGCTTTGACTGAACGGGACGGGATTATCGTCCATCATTGGCAGGATGCCATCGACGACTATGACGAGACGGCGGCCTTGGTTTCGGCCTTAGACCAGGTTGTTACCGTGTGCACGTCAATCGTACATCTGACGGGGGCTTTGGGGAAGCCGGCCTGGGTGCTCGTGCCCGTTGTGCCGGAATGGCGATATCTTGACTCTGGAGAGACCATGCCTTGGTATCCGTCGGCACGCCTCTTCCGCCAGGCGCGGGAAGGGACTTGGGCTGAGGTGATGGAAAAGGTCAGGCAACATTTCGAGAACTGCCAGAGCACAAGAGATCGCCATTGTCCGTGAAAACGGTCAATGCACCCTTTTGACAAGGTCGCGTCTCTGCTATGTTTACGTAGGTGGTGCAAGCCACGTTCACCCGCAAACAGGACGATAAAAAGGAGATGATATGAAAGCGGTACAAAAAGGTTTTACATTGATCGAACTCATGATCGTGGTGGCGATCATCGGCATTCTCGCTGCGGTCGCTTTGCCAGCCTATCAGGATTACACCGTTCGAGCTAAGGTTTCCGAGCTTCTTCTTACCGCCAGTAAGTTCAGAACGGATGTGACTGAAAAATGTCAGATTGACGGCGGCTGCGCCAACGCTGGGACAGGCTTGTCTGTTGGTCTTGGGGGGAAAATTACTTCAGGTAGCGTTGCAGCTAATGGGCAGATCACTATCGGAGGAAATACAACATCGGCCAGCGTAGGCGCGGACGTCACTATCGTACTTACCCCAAGCTGGAATTCGGCACTGGGGTCGGCTGTTTGGTCATGCACTGGAACACCTTCCAGGTATGTCCCTGGTTCTTGCCGATAACTGACGAGCACTGCTATTTAGAAAGCGCCCTTTTTAGGGCGCTTTTTTAATGGGCACGCGTTGAATTTTTCCTGCACCAACATTTCCAGAAATAACGATACCCTTGCTCCTGGTCTTGAATAAATGCTCGGTGATCAATCAAGGGGGATTGGAGAAATAGCATTCTAAGCTCCGATCTCAATTGTTGGAGTCTCGTCAAATCATGGCCTAGTTCAAGTGCAATGGATAAATAGTCACATTTAGTTGCGGCTATAAGTTCTGGCAACCCCAGATTCATCAACATCGCAATTGTCTGACGGCCCGCCAGCCGTTGCTGTTCCAGTGTCACGACCGGCACCCCCATCCACAAGGCGTCGAAACTGGTGAAGCCGCCGCAAAAGGGGAAAGGGTCGAGCGCGATGTCGATTTCGTGATAGGTCTGCGCGAACTTTTCCAGTGGAGTTGCGGGCCGAAGTTCCAGCCGGGCCGGGTCTATACCCCGTTTAACGCAAAGAGCGCGAAACCTCTCGAGGTTGAGCTTGTCGCACAGCGCGAGTGTCTGAATAAGCAAGCGACTGGTGGGCGACGCCGCCAAAATTTCTGCCCAGAGGTCGAGTACTTGGGTGTTGATCTTTGCCAAATTGTTGAGACAGCCGAAGGTGACGTAGCCGTTCCGCTTGGCCGGCAGTTCCCCGACCTCCGGCATGCCAGGATAGGGGTGGTAATAGAGGCGGGTATGCGGCAGACGGTACAGCCGCTCGGAGAAATACTGCTTCTGACCCGGAGGCGATGAATACGGATCGGTGATGAACCAATCCATCGTCGCCAACCCCGTTGTATCGAAATAGCCGAGCCAACTAACCTGGACGGGAGCTGGCTTGCGGGCAAAAACCAAGGGCTGGGTTTTGGAGGTATGCCCGGACAAATCCACGAGAATGTCTATACTGTCCTGGCGGATGGCGTCCGCAACCTCATCGTCGGAAGCGCCATGAATATGGCGCCAGTCATCCGAAAGCGCGGCAATTCTGCGGCTCATGTCGTCTTCCTTTTTCCCGATGTGATAACAAACGACGGAAAACCTGTCTTGACTCCGGTGTTCGAGCACGGGTAGGAAGTTGTGGCCGACGACATGCTGTCTAAGGTCCGGCGAGAGATACCCTATCTTGAGGGGACGCTCAGGATCGCGCTTATTCGTAAATTTCAGGTTGAACGGATAATTTGGTGATGCCAGTTGTTTCTCCCAGTTTCGCACTTCGGCTTCGTGCATATCTGGTGTCATATCCGGATCGTAATTTAGGCCGGCGAGTAAGGCCGAAAACGCATGAAATTTGTCCGGCGCCGCGTTCACGCACAACCGATAGTGTATTCTTGATTCATCCACCTGCCCAAGCTGGACCAGGCAGCGGGCTAAATTATTGCGAATTCCAATATGTTCAGGGTAAGCCCCTAGCAGGGACTGATACTGCTTGATCGCCTCGCTGAGCCGGTTGCGGTGTTCCAGCGCTCTCGCCAGAATGACGCCCGAGGCATAACCTTCATAGCCCTCCTTGGGTTTCGATTCGAGCAGCGCGATTGCCCGGTCCACCATGGTCGGTTCGTTTCGCACCGTTCCCGCGCCTACTAAGGCGGAAGCGAATGCGAGATCGACGTCGTATTCAGGCGCAAGTTCCAATACGTGTATGAATGCCGAAACGGCTTCCTGATGACGTTTCATCTCTATCAACGCGAACCCGAGGTTAATCCACGCTTCGGCCCGATCTGGGTTTAGACTCGTCGCTTGCTGAAACGCTTGGATTCCGTTTTCAGTTGCGCCTGATGCGAGATACGCATTGCCGAGATTGAAGTAATAAAGGCCTTCGTTAGGGGCATGTTCGGTCGCCTTTGAAATGAGCGTGACGGCGCGCGCCTGGTCGCCTTTAAGGTGTGCGATTAGACCCGCTAGGTGCAGCGCATCAGCGTTGACAGGTTGATGGCTGAGCACGGCAAGCAAATATTGCTCTGCATCCTCCAGCCGTCCTGCTTCAACCCACGCCGACGCCATAGAAATATCGGCGTTCTTCAATATTCTCCCGGCCACAGCAGTTGCAATGTGCTGTAATGTACGCTGAAGAATCATTTAAATTGGCGAAATCGTAAGAAATTCAGGGCGCTGACGCTATTGACCCGAAATATGTCACAAGATATGTTCTCCATATTTTTTCAAATAAGTAGAATAGGCTTCTTTCCAGTTTTTGGAAGTATAGTTACCACGGCTGCCGTGAATGACCGTTACAGGGCAGGTTCCCATCCGTAAACTTCTAATTTCTGCTTGACGGCAGAAATCCATGTCATAGAAATGAAATTTAAATAAGGAATCGAATCTGAGATTGTGTCTGTGCAGTGTTTCGCTTCGAGAAATCAGAAGCAAGCCATCTAACAGCTTAACGGTTTTTCCTGGGGGCCCGAAATAGTTCACAACGCAATCAGGGAAGCCATTTCCATGCATGACTGCACCGCTCAAGTTGATTTTCTCATCTGGGATAAGCGAATTTCCGTGAAAAATTGCGAAACACCACGAAGGTTGACCAGGAAGTCGACGGACGTTGCCTGCTATCCCTGCAATGTCGAAATGTTCCATTGTCATGTAGACATGGTTGGGGAAATAAATGTCAGGAATTTGGACGTCGTCGTGTGCAAAGAGTAGAATTGCTGGATCATTTTTTGATTTTTCTATAGCTTCGTTGTAAATCTCTGGTAAGCCTCTTGTGTTTTGTGCGCTAAGCTCCAGTTCGACCATGGGAAGGAACTCAAATAGCTTTAATGTCCTGCCAAGAAGGGTGTTTTCAAAAAAACCTTCTTTGGTTTCACGCGTTGCGCAGACGAAACGTAGTTTTTCCAAAGTGTTTTACCTTGAATGAAACGGAAATCAGCCTGAGTGATTAAGGTGTGAGACTATACGGTTAAGAGCTGCAGTGTGATATAGCGGCTTTTCCGTCGTTCTGGACGTCCGCCAGTCGGAGCTGTTCCATACCATTGGCGTTGGCTGGATACGCCTATGAGATGGAATTTATTTGCGAAGACCAAATACGCTGAAATCCCCTATAAAATCTTCTATCTTTACGATGAAGTTTTCTTCTAACAAATATTTCGCTTTGTTCTCATCTATTAGCATAGCATCATAAAGTTTTTCCAGCTTGCCGAGCTGATATAGCTTGTACCACTCTCTCCAGTGAACCCCAGTGCTTTCCGGAAAGTCCGAGTTTTCGTAGGCGCTGCCTCCGTTTATGACTTTTCTAAAAAACGACTGCTTATCTCTGACAGGAAGATGGATAACAGAAACTTCCTCGGTATATTCGGATGGCAAGCTTGCTCTGTGATTCCCTTGCGATACGGAAATCATTCCGTGCCGCACGTCAAGCACAACTTTTTTCCAAACAAAGTTTAACATCGGGTTTTCTAAGAGACTTCCATTGCACGGTTTTATCGAAACGTATTCGATATTATGCGGCCATGGATTATCCGACAGGACGATATTGTTCGCTCTTATTTGTTTGACTCTGAATTGTCCGTTAAATATGGTTTTGTATTCGGTTCTCGGTTTCCAGAACTCGTCGGCGTCGGCATGGATCAGGATTTCGGCTTGAAATTCACATGTGGCAATCTCGGCCATGCGATTGACCCATAACTGTTGATTGTAATTGTGTTGCGGCTCATCGATTATTTTCAAGATTTTTCTGGCATTTAAATAATCCTGGAGTATATCCCTAGTTCCATCGATTGAACCGTTATCAGTTACTATGATTCCGTCAATTTGATTTTCAAGATGAAAGTCGATGTTCTGTTTTATGATGTCGATTTCATCTCTTACCAGGAGCGTCATGATGGTTTTCATTGGAGCGGCTTCATATATCTAGGCTAATATCTGGCCCCGCCATGTCGGTAGATCTTGTAAGCGCGACAATGGAGTGTGGCTGTGTCAAATCTCAGGATGATGATCGGTAAAATTATCGTTTTGTCGGCCTGAGAAAACGCACTTGGAACCCAGAAAATGCTATTGGTGTCGAGTGGTTATCACAGGCGGCAACTTTGGCATTTTAGTTTCATATCATATGTGGCTTATAACAATTCGAACATTTTCCTCTTAGTTCGAGCTCGTGTCGAGCGAAGGCGGCAATTCATTTAGCGCAACGCCAATGCGGGCGACGGTATCCCTCCGGAAATTCTCATAGGTCCGAAGCAGCATGGAGCTGTAACTGTCCGCCAGGGTGAGGTTGGCGAGAAAATCGCTGCTGTCGGCCATATATTCGTGGACGAGGCGGTTTCGTAGCTGGCGAGCCTCGAGCCAGAGGTCGACGCTTTCGATGACACCGAGCCTTTCTGCACGATTGAGCGATTCGATCTGGCTGGCGGGGCGTTCCGCGAGCGCCAGCAGCCAGCGGGGCAGGAGCTTGTCTCCGATGGTGTCTTGCAGGCGGCCAAATCGGGAAATGAAGGCTTCGAGTTGTTCTGCACGCTCGGGGTACGTGTCGAGACTGTCGACCCAAGCGAGATCGATCTGCTGAGCAAATAACCTGCGGTGGCTCCAGGCGAGATGGCGTGCTTCCCGGTGGACGATGTCCAGGGTGGCGAGAAAACGCTGCAAAGGCGAAAGTATCGTTTCGTTCACAGCGCAATCCCGGTTTTACGCGCTACCCGGTATATCGGCAGTTCCGGCGTCGACGGGTCGGCTACCAGGACGTCGATCCGCTGGTCGCCCAGCCGTCTCTGCAGGCGGGCCACGAAGGTCAGACCCTTGCGTTGTTTTTCCGCGTCGATATTCGGCAGGTCGATCAGCAGGTCGATGTCGCCGCCACGTTGGTCGTCGTCGGTTCTGGAGCCGAACAGAACGACGCGCGCCTCTTCGCCGAATAGCTCGGCGGCGGTTTGCCGGATGACGCTGCGGGTCTGCGGGCTGATGCGCATGGATAGGCCGTTGGCGAGAGTCGGATAGTAGTTTAGCTGCTTATTTGAAATGCAGAAGGTTTTGCATTCTTCCCGTGGCCGGTGTCTCGTCGCGATCGCGCTTGGCATTCCGGAGCTTATCCTCCTGGATGAGAAGCACTGCCCTCTTTAGCTTCGAGCCTCCTGCTTTGCCAACAGCGGCGCATTGCGCTGTACCAGATAGATCGCGGTGAGGGGCAGGATCAGGCCGAGCAGGGCGACGGTGACGTAGAGCTCGCCGAGCTGGCTGTAGTCCGCGGGGACCTTGATGGCGCCGGTCGCGCTGTCCTGCACTTCACGGGTCACCGTGAAGATCTGGTTCATGTATTTGGTGCCGAGCTGCGAGAGGGATAGCGCCAGGTTGGTGAATGCGGCCATGACGGCAAAGTAGGTGGCCTTGAGCGCCGACGGGGCGGAGCGGGCGATCCAGGTCAGCATCGGGATCATGGCGATCTGGCCGAGCGGGGATTCCAGCGCGGTGTCGATCAGGGCGATAGCGCGGGCATCGACGACGCCGTGGGTGAGTTCGGCGGTCCAATGATGGAAGCCGTAGAACATGGCGATGTTCGGGAGATACAACACGGCGCCGGCGACGGTGAGCGCGCCGAACACGTAGATCACCGAGCGTTCCGCCATGAAACGGCGGAAGACGAACATGCCGAACAGGGCCAGGGCGCTGGCGAGCAGGGACAGTTTTGACAGGAACTGCTGGTCGAATCCGAGTTCGTCGATCATCCACCAGGTGGAGCCGGCGCCGCTGGTGGGAACGGCGCGGAACACGAAGATTACGGCAGCCGTGCCGAGGAGTTCGAGTCGGGCGTCGGGCGACAGGTTTTCGGTGAGCTGCCGCATGAGGAACAGCACGATGCCCATCGAGCCGGCGAAAACGATCTCGGCGCTGAATTTGAAATCGGCCAGGCCCATGACGATCGAAAACGCGAGGAAGCCGAGGCTGCCGCCGAGTATCCACCAGTTCACCTCGGGGGTTTCAATCTGCGTGGCCTGAAGCCGTTGGATGGCGTCCGTCTCGAAACCCTGGGCGGCGAGGCGCCGGGCTTCCCGGTGCTTGAGGATTTCGGAGAGCCAGACGCCCCCGATGGAAACTGCGGGGATGATCAGAGCCAGTCGGTAGATTTCGAGATAGATATCCTTCTTCTGTTCCAGGCTCATGCTCTCGACACCGCTGAACATGAGCACGTTGACGGCGGCGACCAGCAGGGTGCCGCTGATGATGGCGACGCGGCCCAGGGTCTGCATGGTGGTGTGGGCGAGCTTGAGCTGTTCCGCCGGCACGGGGTGGCCTGCATCGTCGACGCGGGGCACGGCTTCCACGGTCATGGCGTCGGCCACCGTGTCCTGGATGACATAGCCCATCGGGGCCAGGAGGACGGACAGCACATACCAAGCTTCAGGCGACATGATTTCGCGCATCGCCGTCGGCTTGGCCAGCAGCCCGATCATGATCAGCAGGCTCAGGGCGACGAGTCCCGCGCCGAGGTAGATCAGACGGCCCTTGTGGCGCCAGAGCAAATCGACCAGGTGCCCCATGGGCATCTTCATCGCCCAGGGCAGCATGGCCCAGAAGCCGAGCGCGGCCAGGAATTCCGCAGATAGGCCTAAGTATTCCTTGACGAAGAAGGTGCCGACGATGCCGGTGAGCCCTGAGATGCCGGCCGCCAAATAGACCATGAGCGGCGGCAGGTAGCTGAGCCGCACCTGCCGGCCGAGTTCGAGGATGTTGGCGTCCAGCCATTGCCGTACCAGGCCGGCGTGGGTGGCGATGGATTCGCGGTCGCGGGGGGATTGGTCTTCTGGGAACTGCATGGTCGTATGGATAAAGAGTTCAGCGGGGTTGCCGTTCGGGGTAAACCCAGACGAAACCGGCGGCGTTGGGCATGCGGATTTTCGGCAGCGTCGCTGCATCGAGCCGATCGCGTTCGCCGATGATGCCGTTGGCGTGGAGGAGGTAGGCCGTGACGGCATAGACCTCGTCGTTGCCTAATGAGCGCGGCGCGTCCAGCGGCATGGAGCGGCGGATGAAATCGAAGACCGTGCTGGCATAGGGCCAGTAAGTGCCGATGGTCTTGTCGGGCTCGGCGCTGGTCAGAGGATGCCGGCCTCCGGCCAGTTCCTCGGCGCTGCCGCCGCTGCCGTTCGGGCCGTGGCAGGCGGCGCATCTGGCATCGTAAACGGCCTTGCCTTCGACCGCCGTGCCATTGCCGGGCGGAAGTCCGGTGCCGTCGGGGAAGACGGTGATGTCCAGGGCGGAGATCGCGGCCGGTTCCAGGGGTTGTCCCAGGCGCGGGCCTTCGGTGGCGGCCTGTGCCGGAGTGTTGGCTACAGCGAGAAGCAGGGTGAGGGTCAGGTCACGCATAGACATGGCTGACGCTCCCATCGGCGGCGACGGCCCAGGACACGATCGCGTTGTAATGGAAATAGCCGTGGCGGCCGCGCTCGGCGACCAGGATCTGGCGTTCGGGCTGGACGTAGCCGGTTTCGTCGGTGGCCCGGCTCTTGAGTACGGCAGGTGAACCGTCCCAGCGCCAGGGGAGGCGGAAGCGCGTGAAGCACTTGGGCAGCACGGGCGAGTCGAGCGCCGCGTCCTGCCAGGTCTTGCCGCCATCGGTCGAAACTTCCACCCGCCGGATCGCGCCCCGGCCGCTCCAGGCCAGCCCGGAGATCGGGTGCAGGCCGGGGCCGGGCAAGGCTTGGACGGCGGAGGGGCGGGTGATCACCGACTTGGCTTCCATGACGAAACTGAACTGGCGGGCCTGGCCGGAAGGCAGCAACTCGGTGTACTTGGCGGTTTCGTTGCGCGCCATCGCCGGCTGATCGGCGAGCTGCAGCCGGTGCAGCCATTTGACGTTGGTGACGCCCTCCCAGCCGGGCAGGACCAGGCGCAGCGGATAGCCGTTCTCGGGCCGCAGCCGCTCGCCGTTCTGGTACAGGGCGAGCAGGGCATCGTCCAGCGCCTTGTCGAGCGGGATGCTCACGTTCATTGCCGCGGCGTCGGCGCCTTCCGCGATCAGCCATTTGGCGTCCGGCTGCAGACCGCATTCCGCCAGCGCGGTGGCCAGCGGAACGCCGGTCCATTCGCTGCAGGAGGCGAGGCCGTGGATATTCCCGGCCGGCGCCTGCATCGGCTCCTGGTGCCAGCCGGCATTGCTGTTGCCGCCGCATTCGATGAAGCACAGCCGCGAGGTCATCGGGTAGCGCAGGAGGTCGTCGATGCCGAAACTCAAGGCCTTGCCGACCAGCCCATGCACCGCGAGCCGATGTACGGCGGGATCGATCTGCGGCACGCCGTTGTGGTGGCGCTCGAAATGCAGGCCGCTGGGGGTGACGATGCCTTCCAGCCGCTCCAGCGGTGTCCAGGAAATCCCGTTCCCCGGCGCGTCGGCATTGGCCGCGACCCAGCGGATGACGGCGCGTTCATGCGGCGAGGGCAGGCCGTAATTGGAAAGCGGAGCGCCGGGCCGCGTCATCCAAGGCGGCGGCTCAGCCCGGTCGGTGCCGGTCAGGGCGGCGCCGGTGACGGCCAGCCCTGCTTTCAGGAAGCGGCGGCGGTCCGGCTCGGTGCCGACGGTTTCGGACGGAAGGGCGTCGGGTTCGATGGAGGGCTTCATGTCGGGCTTTCGTTTCTGAGGGATGAAGCGCGGACAGATTCCATTTCAGGTACCTTTGGTGGCGAGTTCGGCCCGTGGTGGGGGTACTACGCCAGCGTGGGTCGGTTTCCGAACGAATTTGTGGGTATCAAATGTGATGGTGGCCATTTCCGCACCTCGTCATCGCTTACAGTCTTACAAAATTCGAACTTCGGCGCCACGGCGTAGGATATCCCACTTGTCCCAGGGTTTTTATTGCCCGCCGCCTAAGTTAACTTAAGCCCATAACAACGAAACGGAGGTCTGGTATGCGTGAGGTCATGCGGGATTTTGCCGGGCTGATCATGCGGGGGACGGGTTTTGCTTTCCTCATTGCGAGCCTGTTGGGCATGCTGTCGCTGTATTTTCTCCCGGCCGCATCATTCAGCGCGGCGGCCATCGGCCTGGTCGGCCTGCGCCTGGGCGCGGCGAGGGGAGTCCTTCTGGCGCTGGCGGTCGCCGTGCCGGTGGCGGCCTGCGGCTACCTTTTCCCGCCGCGGCCGGGTCTGGAGCTGCCCCTGCTGGTCCTGATTGGTCCCCTGGTGCTGGGCGCTGGGGCCCTGCTGCTTCGGGGCGGCAAACAGGGGCCTGCGCTGCTGCTCATCGGCGCGGCGTGCATGGCCGGCGTCATCGCCATAGAACTGCTTTCGGGCGATGCCACGGCATTCTGGAAGAGCTGGCTGCAGCATGCGGTGAAGGGCGTGAGGGGCGCAACCGTCCAGGGCTTCGAGGAGAACGGCACGCTGGTGCTGATGAACGGTCTCATGGCCTTCCTGGTCGGCGCCAGCGCGTATCTGACCCTGCTCCTGGCGCGCTGGTGGCAGTCGCTACTCTACAACCCGGACCAGTTCGGACCGGAATTTCAGCGCCTCCGTTTGCCCCGCACCGCCCTGGCTGTGGCCGCGGTGCTGCTCGTGGCCGCGCATTTCGGGCGTCCCGCGCTTCAGATGCACCTCCTGCTGGTGGGAATTATGATGTACGCGTTCCAGGGCCTGGCGGTGGTGCATGGCGTGGTGGCCCAGCGCGGGATCGGCTGGACCGGCTGGCTGCCGCCGTATCTCGCCCTGGTCTTCGTGCCACAGTTCGGCGCCGTCGGGCTGGCGGTGCTGGGTGCCGCCGACGCGCTGGCGAATTTCCGGCGGCTGCCCGCAGCGGAGAGCAGGACGGCGTGATTCCCTATCGCGATACCATCCCCTGCCGCCATACGCCCTGGTTAACGTGGAGCCTGATGGCGCTCAATCTCGCGGTTCATCTTTACACGCAAATGCTCCCGCCCAGGGGGGTGCAAGCGCTGTTCACCCTGCACGGCCTGGTGCCGGCGCGCTACGGACTGCCGGACTGGGCGGCGACGGCGGGCTTCCCGCCCGATGTGTACAGCCCTTTCATCACCAGCATGTTCCTGCACGGCAGCTGGTTCCACCTGGTAGGCAACATGTGGCTGCTGTGGATCTTCGGCGACAACATCGAGGACCGCATGGGCAGGGTGCGGTTCCTGTTCTTCTATCTGCTGTGCGGCGTGGTGGCGGCGGGGCTCCAGGTCTATTTCAGTCCGCAGTCGACGGTCCCCACGGTGGGAGCGTCCGGCGCGATTGCCGGGGTCATGGGGGCCTATTTCTTCCTGTACCCTTACGCCCGGCTGGTGATCTGGGTGTTCTTCCTGCCGCTGTTCGTCACCGTGCCGGCGATTGCTTTTCTCGGGGCCTGGGTCATCTTCCAGCTTTACAAGGCGACCAGCGGCTTCGGCGGCCATGCGCCGTATGCGGACGTGGCGTGGTGGGGGCACCTGGGCGGTTTCCTCATCGGGGTGCTCACGCACCGGCTGTTTCTGCTCCCGGAGCGCGAGCCGCCTGAAGAGACCGGTTTGCGCCGGGCGCGCACGTGAGCATTCCGGAGCGAAGCGTGGACCGGGCGGCCTTTGTCCGCGAATTGAAGCGTGTTCTCCCGGTGGAGGCCATATTGAGCGCTCCGGAGGATCTGAGACCCTTCGAATGCGATGCGCTTTCCGCCTACACCGTCCTCCCATGGATCGCCGTGTTGCCGGAAACCGTGGAACAGGTCCGGGCGGTGCTGCGTCTATGCCATTCACAGAAGGTGCCGGTCGTGGCCCGGGGGGCCGGAACCGGTCTGTCCGGCGGCGCCTTGCCAGTGGCGGAGGGCGTGCTGCTGAGCCTGGCCAAGTTCAACCGTATCCTCGAAGTCGACCCCGCCAACCGCCTGGCCCGCGTGCAGCCGGGGGTCCGCAATCTCGCCATTTCCGAGGCGGCGGCGCCTTTTGGCCTGTATTACGCTCCCGATCCTTCGTCCCAGGTTGCCTGCACCATCGGCGGCAACGTGGCGGAGAACTCCGGTGGGGTGCACTGCCTGAAATACGGGCTGACCGTGCACAATGTATTGCAGGTCACCCTGCTGACCATCGAAGGCGAGCTGCTGACGCTGGGTTCACTGGGGCTGGACTCGCCCGGCTACGACCTGCTCGCCGTGATCAACGGCTCGGAAGGTCTGCTCGGGGTCATCGTCGAGGTGGTCGTCAAACTGTTGCCGGCGCCCGAAACGGCCCGGACGCTGCTGGCTGCGTTCGACAGCATCGAGGCGGCCGGGAAGGCCGTGGCCGGCGTGATCGGCGCGGGTTTGCTGCCGGCCGGGCTGGAGATGATGGACAAGCTCACCCTCCGAGCGACCGAAGAATTCGTCCATGCCGGCTATCCGGTGGATGCGGCGGCCGTCGTGCTGTGCGAGATGGACGGCATGGCCGAGCAGGTCGAGGCCGAGATCGCCCAGGCGCGGGCGGTACTGGCGGCGCACGGTGCTCTGGAGGTGCGCGAATCGCGCGACGAAGCCGAGCGCCGGAAATTCTGGGCCGGACGCAAGGCTGCCTTCCCGGCGGTCGGGCGCATCGCTCCGGACTATTACTGCATCGACGGCACGATTCCCAGGAAGCGGCTGGCGGAGGTGCTGGGGCGGATCGGCGAACTTTCGGAGCAATTCGGCTTGGCCGTAGGCAACGTCTTCCATGCCGGCGACGGAAACCTGCATCCCCTGATCCTTTACGATGCCTCGCATCCCGGCGAACTGGAGCGCGCCGAGGCGCTGGGGGAGGAAATTCTCACCCTCTGCGTCGAGGTCGGTGGCACGGTGACCGGCGAGCATGGGGTCGGCATCGAGAAGCTCAATCCGATGTGCGTCCAGTTCGGCGCACCGGAGCTGCGGCAGTTTCACTCGTTGAAGGCTGTGTTCGACGCCGGCGGGCTGCTCAATCCCGGCAAGGCCGTGCCGACGCTGGCGCGCTGCGCCGAATTCGGCCGGGTGCATGTGCATGGCGGGCGGCTTCGCTGTCCCGAGCTGGAGCGGTTCTGAGACCCCATGATTCGGGATAACGACGATTCGGCAAACCTGGCGGGGCGAGCGCTGGAAGCTTGTGTCCGAGGCGAGCCGTTGAGGATTCATGGCGGAGGCAGCAAGACGTTCTATTCGGGAACGGGCGAGGGCAGAGCATTGTCGACCCTGGCCCACACCGGCATCGTCCATTACGAGCCCACCGAACTGGTGCTCACCGCTCGCAGCGGCACGCCGCTCGCCGCGATCGAAGCGGTGCTGGCGGAGTCCGGCCAGATGCTGGGCTTCGAGCCGCCGCATTTCGGCTCCGGCGCGACCTGGGGCGGGACCGTGGCCTGCGGATTGTCCGGACCGCGCAGGCCCTGGGGCGGCGGCGTCCGGGATGCGGTGCTGGGATGCCGGATAGTCAACGGGCGGGGCGAGGTGTTGTCGTTCGGCGGCCAGGTCATGAAGAACGTCGCGGGGTTCGACGTTTCCCGCCTGATGGCAGGCGCGCTCGGGACGCTGGGACTGCTGCTGGAAATCTCGGTGAAGGTGCTGCCCCGGCCCGAGTGTGAGACTACGCTGTGCTTCGATTGTTCGTCTGTGGAGGCCCAGGAGCGGATGATCCGCTGGGGCGGCGTTGGGCTGCCGCTTACCGGCATGGCCTGGGACGGGCGGCTGCACCTGCGCCTGGCCGGACCGGCGCAGGCGGTTCTAGCCGCCGCACGGCGAGTCGGCGGCGATCGGCCCGTGGCACCGGAGGCGCTCTGGAACGGCCTGCGCGAGCAGACGCATCATTTCTTCTCCGGAGAAGGCGACCTGTGGCGGTTGTCGCTGCCGCCGGCCGTGGACATCGGCAGCCTGTCCGGCGACTGGCTCATCGACTGGGGTGGTGCCCAGCGCTGGCTGCGGACGGCGGTCTCAGGTCCGGATGCGGTGTTCGCCGCCGCTCGGGCCGCCGGCGGGCACGCCCGCTTGTTCCGCGGCGCGAATTCCACGGCGACGCGTTGCGCCCCCCTGGCCCCGGCGCTGGCCGCCCTGCACCGGCGGGTGAAGGCGGCGTTCGATCCGGTAGGGATTCTCAACCGTGGACTGTGCCAGGAGGCGTCCTAAATGCTGACCCGCTTGTCCGACAATTTTCTCGGCACGCCGGCGGGGCGGGAGGCCGAAGCGATCCTCCGGGCTTGCGTCCATTGCGGCTTCTGCACTGCCGCCTGTCCCACCTATCGCCTGCTCGGCGACGAACGCGACGGCCCGCGCGGCCGTATTTACCTCATCAAATCGATGCTGGAAGGCGAGCCGGCGACGGAGCGCACGCGCAGCCACCTAGACCGCTGCCTGAGCTGCCGTGCCTGCGAAAGCGCTTGTCCCTCCGGCGTGCGCTACGGGCGGCTCGCCGACATTGCCCGCGGCATCGTCGACGAGCAGGCGCCGAGGCCGCGCCTGGCGAGGGTCCAGCGCAAGTTGTTGCGGATGATCCTGCCGTACCCGGCCAGGTTCGCGCCTTGGGTCGGCTTGGCCCGCCGGTTGAGCCCGCTGCTGCCGCCCGTCTTGCGGAACAAGCTGCCGCTTGTTTCGGAAACGCGACCCTGGCCGCCGGCCAGACACCCGCGCACCATGCTGGCCTTGGGCGGCTGCGTCCAGCCCGTCCTGGCGCCGTCCATCGACGCGGCGGCGGCGCGGGTGCTGGACCGCTTGGGGATTTCGCTGATTCGGATCTCGGAAAGCGGCTGCTGCGGCGCGCTGAGCTACCATCTCGGCGCTCATGAGGAGGGACTGGATTTCATGCGCCGCAACATCGACGCCTGGTGGCCCGCCATCGAGGCAGGCGCCGAGGCTGTCGTCATCACCGCCAGCGGTTGCGGCGTCATGGTGAAGGAGTACGGTGAGCTGCTGCGGCACGACCCGGCCTATGCGGAAAAAGCGGCGCGGGTATCCGCGCTGGCGCGGGACCTGAGCGAAGTCGCCGCCGCCGAGGACTGGCGTTCGCTGGCGCCGCTTCCCGCCCGGCGGATCGCCTTCCATTCGCCCTGTACCCTGCAGCATGGCCAGGGTCTGAACGGGCGGGTCGAGGAGTTGTTGCAAGGGCTGGGATTCGAACTGACGCCGGTCGCGGATGCCGCCATCTGCTGCGGCTCCGCCGGCGCCTATTCCCTGCTGCAGCCGGCGTTGTCGTCGAGGCTGCGGGAAGACAAGCTCCGGAACCTGGAAGCCGGCGAGCCCGACGTCATCGCCACGGCCAACATCGGCTGTCTGGCTCATCTGGCTTCCGGCACCGGGCGGCCGGTGCGACATTGGGTGGAATTGCTGGACCGGTCCTGACCGGCTTATCGGCTCAAAGGCAGCGCAGTCGTTTCGGCGGCGCTGACGGCCGCCCGGATGCGGGTGTCGATCTGATAGAAGCGCACCACTTTCTTCGGCGGCAATACCCTGCCGAAGTGCGGCAGATAGGATTTCGTCAGGCGCAGCCTTTCCTCTTCCAGGGCCAACATCCGCTCCAGCAAGCGGCGCGCCACGTCATCCGGCATATCTTCGTAATTTTCGCCGAACTCTGCGGCCAGCTCCGCTTCCTTCCGGTACCAGGCTTCCAGTTCCGCGCCGAAGCGATCGTATACCGGCCAAAAGCCTCGAGCCTCGTTCGGGTCGAGCTGCAGGCCTTCCGCGATCAGCCGTTTTCGTTGCTGTTCCAGCCCCGCGGCGGCGGCCGGTTCGGCCGACCAGACGGGAGTCGACGAGAGCAGTCCCGCACAGACCCAGAATTTGCAGACAGCTTTGATCTTCGTCATTTTTCAGTCTCAGAAAGCCGCCGCGAAGCCCATGAAGCTGATGATCGAGGCGGTGATCCGCGTAGTTCCGCGGCTTGTTTGCCCCCAAAACGAGATGCGGTTGTTGAGCGTCCATATGAAGCCGGCGCCGACTGCGTTCTGGCTGTCGCCGCCGAGCGTTCCCGGCGCGGTGGTTGAGCCGCGGGGCAGCGACAGATTGTTATGGTAACCGTGGACGAATACGGCGAAATCCCTGTCGAACAAATCGCGCTGCAGAGCCCACTGGATGCTGAGTTCCCAGACGTTGTCCTGGTTGACGTTCTGTGTCCGGGTGGCTCCGAAATTGTATTCGAGGTCGATGTCGAACGGCAGGGACTGGTCGAAATTGAAGGTGAAAGACGGCTGGGTGCCCTGATTGAAAACGGACGAACTGCTTAGCCAGGGCGTCTGTAAATAGGCCTCGAAGCCAGCCGCGGGCAGAAAATAATCCTGTTTTTCCAGCCAGAGCTGGATCTTGGTGTCGAATGCCAGAGGGGAAAACCCCCATTCCGGTTTCGCGCCGCCCTGCCAGCTCACTCCGTTGCCGAAAAGCCGGAGTTCAATGTCGTCGGTCAGGCCGTAGCGCAGCAGGAACTCGGTGTTGTACTGGGCCGGTTGGTTTTCGGCAGACCCGTAATAGGCGAACGGCGCGATTTCCACATAGGCCCGTCCTTCAGGCAGCGTGAACGCGCTGTTGGGAAAGTTCGCGAGGTCCGCTCCCGGATTGGCGATGTCCGGCTGCGAGCGCCAGCTTTCCAGGTTCTCCGGTGAACGGGCGCGGGAGCGGTTGTAGCGTCCCTTGAAAAACGCGTCCTCCAGGACGGCGCCCCGCTCCCTCCCGTAGGCGAGCAGCGCTTCGTCGTAGGCGCGATCTGCCGCTTGAGGCGCCTTCGAGTTGGATTTTAATACCGCATCGGCGCGGGCCGCTCCGTAGGCTGCGATCAACTCGTCCAAATGCCGATCCGGCTCGGCGTCCCCGTTTTTCCGTGCAGCGCGTGACGGAGCATGCCCGCTTCCGCCCGATTCCGGTACTGGCTGTCCGGGAGTTGTCGTGGTGCAAGCTTGCAGGGCGCACAGCGCGGCCAGCGCCAGCGCGTTTCGATAAGGCCTCATGAGTTCCTTGGCAAGCGAGGTCGGCATGGATTTCTTGACCGGGTTTGGCGATTGCGCCGAGTCGGCCCGGGAAAACGCGGAGCACGTATTGGTAATGTGGAATGTCCCCGAGCTTGCCCGCTGCTACGCCGCCATCTGGCAGACGAGATTCGATCGCGCGGGACCGTACGGTGGGGCAATAGAGTCGACCGGCAAGAAACCGGATTCGCTTAGTATCTTGCACCGTTCGGCAACGTTCGGAATTCCCGCCAGACCTCGAGCGCTTCCTCTCGCATGAGCTGCTGCGGCGTCAGCAGACGCTCGGCGTAGGACTTTGCGATGTCCTGATTGATCCGGGCGTCGTCGAACAGGTCTTCGTAGTCGTTCCAGGCGGCGGCGTAGAAGACCTTGTCGATCCGGGCCCAGTAAGCCGACGCGTAGCACATCGGGCAGCATTCGCAACTGCTGTACAGCACGGCGCCGGAAAGGTCGTAGGTGCCGACTTTGCGGCAGGCGTCGCGGATGGCGTTGACTTCCGCGTGGGCCGTCGGGTCGTTGTCGCGGATCACGCTGTTGCCGGCACTGGCGAGCACCTGTCCGCCGCGCACGATGACCGCGCCGAACGGGCCGCCGGTTCTGTCGACGACACCGGCGTGCCGCATGATTTCGATCGCCAGCCGCATGTATTCCCGGTCCTGTTCGGTGGCGTGAGTATTGGCGGGCACTTGGGTTCTCCCAAGGCAGGGGCGTGCCATGCGGTCGGTCAGATTTCCGGACGGCGGACGATTCTTGCGAGCAGAACCGGCAAGCGTGCCAGAAAACCGAACACCAGACGGATGTGCATCCAGGTCAGCAGGACGTTGTCGCGCCAGTAGTGGAAGTGCGAGGTGCCGCCCTCTTCGGGTTTGGGGTAGTAGACCGGTACCGGCAGATTGACCGGCCGGATGCCTGCCCAGCAGAGCCGGACGGCGGCTTCCGGATCGAAGTCGAAGCGCCGCATCCATTGGTGATCCTGCATGACGACGCACAGCGCCTGGATCGGATAGACGCGGAATCCGAACAGGGAGTCGCCGATCCCGGTCCACAGCGTTTCCAGATTGGCCCACCAGTTGGAGATGCGCCGGCCCTTCACGCGCAGTGGCGGAGCCGAGTCGTCGAACACCGGCACGCCCAGAATCATGGCATCCGGCTCTTCCTGCGAGCGTGCCATGAATTCCGGAATCCGGTCGGCCGGATGCTGCCCGTCGGAATCCATGACCAGGGCGTGCGTGAACCCTTTGCGGCGGGCGGTCAGCAGGCCGCGCAGCACGGCCGCCCCCTTTCCGCGGTTGGCGGGCATCCCCAGCACGACCAGCCCGGTGTCTTCCGCCGAGAGTTTCAGCAGCCCTTCCCAGGTGCCGTCCGAGCTGCCGTCCACCACCACCCATACCGGGTTCCAGTGATGCCGGGCCGCCTTGACAGTCTCGTAAACCTTGGGGCCGGGGTTGTAGCTCGGAATGATGACGAGGTGGGTGCGGGAGGGCGTGTTCATGTCGGATCGGACTGTGGGCGAGCGGTCGGGGCGCCGCTGAGCTCGCGGGCGTAATAGGCTTCCAGCGCATGGGTGAATGCGACGGGGTCCTCGGGCGGATCGAATCTCAGGCCCAGCCGTATGCGGAACCGGATCGGAAGGCTGGGCTTTGCATAAACCGGCCAGCGTTTGCTCAGGAACGGCGAATCGGTTTCTACGATCAGCGTCTGCACCGGCACGCCGGCATGGCGGGCGATCAGGGCGGCGCCGCCCTTGAAGCGGCCGACCGGCGGCTCCGCCGTGCGGGTGCCTTCGGGGAAGATCAGCAGTTGCCCGCCCTTGCGCAGTTCCGAGACAGCTGCCTTGATCATGCCGTGGCCGGAGTCGTTGCCGATGTAACGGGCGAGGCGGGCGCCGGCACCGAGGAAGATGTTGTCGCTCAGGTTCGCCTTCATGATGCAGACCAGGTCGGGCAGGCGCGAGGCAACGATCACGGCATCCAGCAGGCTGGGATGGTTGGCGACCAGCAGCAGTGGCGTTTCTTCGCGCAGGGATTCGAGTTCCGCGGTATCGAAGCGGAACGCGCCGCATGCGCTCATGATGCTGAAAAAGATCCGCCAGCCGTACATGATTCCGAACCGGCCGACGGGGCGTCCCAGCCGCTCCGGCAGCAGGGGATGGAGCAGTACGGCGGTACCGATCCAGGCCAGGGACATGGAGGCATACAGCAGCAGGCCCAGATACAGCGCGGCGTATTCGTACAAGGCCCTCAGCGGGCGGGTCAGCAGGGTCAAGTAGGGACTCCTCGGTTTCTAAGGCGATCTGCTCCCGAAGGCTTCGATTTCCACCAGCAGTTCTTGACGGCAGACGTCGGCCTGCAGGAACAGGACCTCGGTGGCCGCCGGCAGGGCAGCGGCGAGTTCCCATTGTATCGGTTCCGTAGCGCAGCCGGGCCGGACATAGGCTTTGTAGCGGAAATCGGCGAGAGTGAAGCCGGCGCCGTCGGGTTCCCCGTTCAGCACGGAAACCAGAGCGGCGATGTTGGCCAGGGTTTCCCGCGTCTGCGCCGCGGCGTCGCCGGGATGCAGGCTTTCATGGCCGACTATGCTCGCGGTTCCCGAAATGAATACCGTCGTTTGGCCCTCCGAGCGCAGCAGTGCGGCGCGGGAAAAGCTCGGGCTGCGGGGCCCGTATTCCCCGGGATACAGGTAAGCGCTGAGCTGGCGCGGGTTCTCGATCGGGATCGCAGCAGTGCGCGAGGCAATGAAGTAGACCGTCAGCGGGCCGGTTTGCGTTCCGAGCGCACAGGCGGCAGGCAGGGCGCCGGCGATAGGCCGGTTCGCGCGAAGGAAGGCATCCTGCCGACCAATGTTGAACTGCCGGTAGCGTTCGAGGCCAGCCTCCTCCCGATGGATCCGGGGAAAGTAGTTCCAGATCCGTACGAGGTGCGGGTAGCCGTGCCGGTCGAGAAATCGGAAGAGGGAATCGTAGGTCTGCCCGGTTGCGCTGCGAATGTCCGAACCCGTCTCGGTTTGCAGCGTCCCGAAGAGATGGTGGCCGTCGCAGGCCCAGTCGATGGCTCCGGTCCGCCCGCGGCTCGTACGGCGCGTGCTCATCCAGATCTCGACCACCGCCTCGGCCGGCTGCATCTGCGGCGTGGCGATCCCCAGCCGGGGAAGCGAGCGGGGGAGGTCGACCGGCTGATCCGCCCCGAAGCCTACGGCGCCGAGCCCGCGTTCCTCGATCAGGCCGGCCATGGCCGGCAGTTCGGCCTGCGGCAGGTAGACGAGTGACAGGGCGCCTTCTGCTGGCGTGACCATGGTTGGGGACATCAGGCGGCGTCGGCGTCCTGGATGTTCAGGCCGCGCCGCCGGCGCGCGTCCAGGGTGCGGCGGAGGTACCACAGGCAGTTCAGGTAATAGACCACCTTGAACGCGTACAGCGAGAACCAGATCGGCGTTTTGCCGAAGATGTCGCCGGCCAGCAACGACAGCAAGGCCTCCTTCATGCGCAGGAGGTTCTGCGGCGCCATGAAAAGTTCGCGCATCGTCGGGTTGGTCATCCGGTAGATGAACCAGGAAAACTCGCGCGGGCCGTGCCGCATCCGCCGGTCGAAGCGCTTGAGCGCCGCGCTCGCACGCTGCGGCCGGCTCAGGCAGGCATCGACTGTCTCGGCAGCGGTCACCCCCCCCTGCATGGCGAACAGGACGCCGGAGGAAAACACCGGGTCGATGAAGGCGAATGCGTCGCCAATCAGCAAATAGCGCTCGCCGTGCGTCCGAGAGGAAACATAGGAGAAATTGCCGGTGGCCTGCACGTCCGAAACCAGGTCGGCAGCGGCCAGGCGCTCGGCAAGAGCCGGACACAAGGCGATCGTGTCGAGAAAGAATTCGCGCAGCGGTTTGTCTCTGCGTTTCATGTAATAGGGCCACGTCACCGCGCCCACGCTGGTCGTGCCGTCGGCCAGGGGGATGAACCAGAACCATCCGTGCTCGAACCAGAATACCGAGATGCTGCCCTCGTGGCGGCCGCTGCGGCGGCGCGCGTTCGCGAAGTGGCCGTAGACCGCGGCGCTGTTGTGCTTCCTGTTGCGCTGCTTGAGCTTCAGACGGTTGGCGATGAAGGTATCGCGGCCGGAAGCGTCGATCACGAAACGCGCCAGCCACCGCCGGCTCCGCCCTTCGTCGTCCTGGGCATCGACTTCCGCGTTTTGCCCGTCGCCCAGAAACCGGATGTCCGAGGCCCGCCAGCCCTCCAGGACTTCCGCGCCGCACTTCGCCGCGTTCCGGATCAGGATGTGGTCGAACTCCGATCGCCGCACCTGGTAGGCGTGCGGCATGGATTTGTCCCAGGCGTCGGCGAATTCGAAGGTGAGCGTGTCGTCGTGATCGGGCGACACGAACTCCGCGCCGGGTTTGTACATGCCGATGCGCTCGACTTCATCCTTCACACCCAGCCTTTCCAGTAAGGGGAGGTTGGCCGGCAGCAGGGACTCGCCGATGTGGAAACGGGGATGGCGGCATTTTTCCAGCACCACCGTGCGGTAGCCGCGCTCGGCCAGGAGTGAGGCGGCCGTGGAACCGGCGGGTCCCCCGCCTATGACCAGCACGTCGCATTCGGCGGATTGTGGAGTCAGAGATTCGCAGCGCGGGTTCATTGGGATGGATCGAATCTGGACCGGGTAGGTGACGCGGGCCGGCAATTATAGCTTTAACGATCCGGCAGTTGCGAACCACGACGCCCCGGCGGAAAGCGACTCGGCCGGTTCTCGCCGAAGTTATCCATGAATCCGATGCAGGGCCGGCGGGCAGGGGGGGGTGTGTCAGATTTTTCCAATGCACTTCGGTTTGCAGATTGTTAGAGTTCAGCCGCGTCGAATTGGCCACAATGTTCATTTAGTTGGACTAGATTTGCTCGACAGGAAGGGCGGGGGCAAAGAAGGATTCAGCGGACAGTTTTGGCTGAAACCGGCGGCGCGATCTTTGCTGAGGTGCATGGAGTGCCAATGCCGGCCGTTTGCGCGACGTCTACGGTGAACCGGGGAAGCTTGGATGATGAAGGAGCCGATAAAAATGAAACGTTACTTTTGGGTTTGGGCAGGGGGGCTTTGCCTGTGGGGACTGTTCTGCGGCGCGTCGTGGGCGGCCGTATCCTGCAGCGCGGATTACGTCGTCGATACTCAGACTTCATCCGGTTTCACGGCGACGGTGCGGCTCGTCAATCAGGGCGACGCGGTCGATGGCTGGACCGTTACCTGGACCATGCCCGATGGCCAGAAGATCACTCGGCTATGGAATGGCAAATACGCTCAGAAGAAGGGCGCAGTCAGTGTGAGGAACAAGGCGTCGAACCGTAAAGTGGCTGCCGGCGAGGTCATCGAGTTCGGCTTCCAGGCGAGCCATAAGGGGACCAACCGGATTCCGGGGGACATCGCCCTGAACGGAACGCAATGCGCAGGAACGCCGGCATCGGCTACCGTTTCGGCCACCGCTGGGGCGTGCGAAGCCAGTTACCGGATTTCCGAACAGTGGAACAGCGGATACACCGCCGAAGTGAAGATCAGGAACGACGGCCCTGCGCTGGCGGGATGGAACGTCGCCTGGGAAATGCCGGACGGCCAGCAGGTCACGAATTCCTGGAACGGCCAGTTCGTCCAGACGGGCGCACACGTCGACGTCGGCAACCTGGACTGGAACAAGGACATTCCCACGGGATCGAACATCGAATTCGGTTTCAACGGCAGTCACACCGGCATCAATCGCACGCCTGCGAGCCTGAGCGTCAACGGCGTGAAATGCACGGTGGCCGTGGTCACGCCCCCCCCTTCGCCGAAACCGGAGGCGTGCGAAGCCACCTATCAGATTTCCGATCAGTGGAACACCGGTTTCACGGCCAACGTCCGGATCAGAAACGATGGGGACCCGCTGGCTGGGTGGAAGGTCGCCTGGGATATGCCCGATGGCCAGCAGGTCACGAATTCCTGGAACGGCCAGTTCGCCCAGACCGGGTCCCACGTGGAAGTCGGCAACCTCGACTGGAACAGGGACATTCCCACCGGATCGAACATCGAATTCGGCTTCAACGGCAGCCATGCCGGCGCCAACCGCGCACCTTCGAGCCTGAGCCTCAATGGCGTAGCCTGTGCGCTGGTCACGGCTACGCCGTCCCCCACGCCCGCGCCGACCGCTACGCCGAGTCCTGCTCCGACGCCGGCTCCCACGCCCAGCCCGGCGCCGACAGCGAGCCCGAGTCCGGCGCCCACGCCGACACCGGCGCCGACTTCCAGCCCCAGCCCTACGCCTACGCCTACGCCGACAGGGCCCTGCCAGGCCGACTACCAGGTGACGGCGCAATGGAATGATGGATTCACCGCCAACGTGAAAGTCAGAAACAACGGCACCGCCCTGGACGGCTGGACGGTCGCCTGGACCATGCCCAGCGGCCAAACCGTGACGGAAATGTGGAACGGCCAGTATGTCCAGACCGGCACCCAGGTCGCGGTGACGCCGGCGGACTGGAATCGCCAGATCGCCAGCGGCGCTTCCATCGAATTCGGCTTCAACGGCAGCCATTCCGGCACCAACGCCGTACCCGGCGTGCTGACGCTGAATGGTGCCGCTTGCGCCACCACCACGGGCGGCGGCACCCCCACGCCGACCCCCGTACCGGTGGCGCCGGGGGCACCGGCCGGTCTGTCCGCCGCCGTGGCCGACAACGCCGTCGTCAACCTGGTTTGGACCGCGGCGGATGCATACGCCCAGGGTTTCCGGATCGAGCGCCGCGCCGCCGGCGGTGTCGACTGGGCTCTCGTGGCCGAAACGGCTGCCGGCGCCCCGTCGTTCGGCGACGGCACGGTGGCCATGGGGAACGACTACGAGTATCGGGTCTACGCCTTCAACGCGGTGGGGAACAGTCCGCCAGCGACGGCATCCGCATCCTTGCCGACCTTGCTCAAGTACGGCGAGTCTCAGTACCAGAAACAGGGCTGTGCCAGCTGCCACGGAAAGGACGGCAAAGGAGGCTTCACCAACAAGCCGCTGGTCCATTTCACGGCCGACCAGCTCGCGACGCTCACCGAGATCATCCGCGTCCGCATGCCCCCGTCCAAGCCTTCGAACTGCGTCAGCAACTGCGCGGCGGGTACCGCAAAGTACATCATCGAGGTGCTTGCCGCCGCCGCTTCGGGGGGCGGTGGCGGCGGCGGCAACGCCTGCGCCGGCAGCCCGCCGCCCGGCGGACGGGCATTGCGCCTGCTGACCCGCCAGGAATACCAGAACACGGTCAACGACCTGCTCGGGCTGTCCGAAAATCTGGTGCATCTCCTGCCGGAGGAAAACCGCGTGGATGGCTTCGACAACAATGTCGCAACCAACCTGGTGACGAGCATTCGCCTCGAGGCTTACCTGACCCAGGCCGAGGCCCTCGCCGCGAAGGCGGTGCAGCAGAACTGGAACGCCCTGCTGCCCTGCACCCAGCAGGATGCGGCCTGTGCCCGTCAGTTCGTCGAGGCTTTCGGCAAGCGTGCCTACCGGCGGCCATTGACCACGGAAGAAGCCGACGCCTATGCTGCGCTGTTCGGGCAGGGCTCATTCCGGGAGGGCGTGGAGGCGGCCATCACCCATATGCTGGTTTCGCCGAATTTCCTCTACCGTTCCGAGCTGGGCGAGGTGCAGGCGGACGGGACCTACAAGCTGACGCCTTACGAGACGGCGAGCGCCCTTTCCTATCTGTTCCTGGGGTCGCTGCCCGACGGCGAACTGGTCAGTGCAGCCGACCAGAACCTCTTGGACACGCCGGACCAGCGCATCGCCCAGGCCTCGCGCCTCTTGAGCCTGCCGCGCAGCCGCAACCGGGTGGGCCATTTCGTCGGCCAGTGGCTGCTGGGTTCCAGCCCGTACACACTGCCGGAGAAGGACCAGGCGGTGTATCCGCGCTACACGGCGGCGGTGAAGTCTTCGATGTCAGAAGAGCTGATCGGCTTCTTCGACCATGTCGCCTTCGAGTCCACCCAGAGCTTTCCGGAGCTGTTCACGGCGAACTACGTCGTCGTCAACAACACCCTGGCGGGCTACTACGGGCTCGGCAGTCCCGGCGGCAGCGGATTCGCGCCCGTGACGGTGAGCGACGGAACCCGCACCGGCATCCTCACGCTCGGCGCGGTGCTGTCCCGCTACGCCAACAGCAACGAGTCGCATCCGTTCAAGCGCGGCGGCTTCCTGTACAAGCGCCTGCTTTGCCGCGATCTGCCGCTGCCGGCCAACGCAGGTTTCATCCAGGCGCCGCAGCCGGATCCGAATGCGACGACGCGGCAGCGCTTCGAGTTCCACAGCAAGTCCAATACCAGCTGCTACGGCTGCCACCAGTACCTGGACGGACCGGGCTTCGGATTCGAGAACTACGACGGCTCCGGCATCTTCAGGGCATCCGAAAACGGACAGGCGATCGACGCCAGCGGCGTCCTGCGCGGCCTGGAGACGTTCACGCCCACCGAGGAGCTGAGCTTCACCGATCTCCCCGATCTCAGCCGGAAAATCGCCGCCAGCCCGACCGCGGCGCAGTGCGCGGCGCGCCAGTACTACCGATTTACCACCGGCAGACGGGAGGCGTCGTCCGACAGCTGCTCCCTGGACAGCTTCCTGCGGAACTATTCGGCCAACGGCTACAACCTGCAGACCATGCTGCTCGGCATCGTCAACGCCCCCGGCTTCACCTCGCGCCGCGCCGATCAATAAGGAGAATGCAATGAGCTATTCGATCAAACGCAGGGATTTCCTGAAACTCGCCGGGGCCACCGGGCTCGGCCTGAGCTTCGCGCGGCTGGCGCTGGGGGCGGGCTCAAGCCCGCGCCGGGTGATCTTCGTCTACACCCCGGATGGCGCCATTCCGGCCCAGTGGCACGCGCAGGGCACCGGTACCGATTTCACGCTGCCGGCCATGACCCAGCCGCTGGAGCGGGTGCGCCAGCATTGCATCTTCCTGAGCGGGTTGAACATGGTCGGTCCCGGCGGTACCCACGAGGGGGGCGTCATCAAGCTGCTGACCGGTACGGGGGGGCAGAACAGCACGCTGGGCGTGTCGCTGGACTACTACCTGGGCCAGGTCTTCAAGACCCAGACGATACGGCCTCATTTGAACTTGAACATCGTTCCGATCTACACCGACAAGCACATCACCTACGACAACAACGGCGTTCCCGTCGTACCCGAAATGAATCCCCTGGCGGCGTTCGACTCGCTGTTCGGCGCCAGCGCCGGCGATAACGCGCGGGCCCAGCGCCGCATCGGCGCCCTGGATCATTCGCTGAGCGAACTGAACGCCCTGCGCACCCGGCTGGGTACGACGGAAAAGGTCAAGCTGGACACCCATCTGGACGCCTTGCGCGAGCTGGAGCAGAAACTGCAGTCGGCGGCGGCCGGAAGTTGCCCTGCCTGGAATTTCAATCCGACCGGCTTTCAGGTGACGCGCACGGCGCTGTGGCAGAACCCGGAGTTCATGGACGCCAGCCGGATGGGGACGATCGCCGATCTGCACACGGACGTGGCGGTGCACGCCCTGGCTTGCGATCTGACCCGCGTCGTCACCCTGAAGTGGAACAACTCGGTGCACGACAACGTGATCAAGGAAGCCGGCAGCCCGATGACCTGCCACGGCGCATCGCACGACGCGGGGCAGGACTTCGTGACCGTCAAGGCCTGGTACATGGAGCGCTTCGCGCGCCTGATCGAACAGTTGCAAGCCACGCCTGACGGCGGTGGAACTCTCCTGGACAATACCCTGGTTTTCCACGGCAGCTGTCTCGCCAACGGGAGCTGGCACAACCACGACGACATGCCCTTCATCTTGGCAGGCGGCGCAGCCGGCGGAATGGCGACCGGGCGCAGTCTGAAGTTCAGCGGCGTTCCGCACAATAAACTCTTGGTGTCCATCGCCCGGTTCATGGGCGTGAACATCAACAGTTTCGGGGACCAGGACAGCTCGCCAGGGCCCTTGTCAGGTCTGTCCGGCTGAGGCCGGGGCGGACCGATTCTGGAAGAAAGCGGGCGCCATGACTTATACTTGCGGCCCTTTTCAACGAAGACGGCGCCCGCGGTTCTTCCCGACATGAATCCCAAGCTCGCCAGCCTGCACCCTTATCCCTTCGAGAAGCTGGCGGATCTCAAACGGGGCCGGGTGCCGCCGGCGGACAAGCCTCACATCGCGATGTCCATCGGCGAGCCCCAGCATCCGACACCGCACTTCGTCGCCGAGGCGCTGCTGCAGCATCTGCACGGCCTGTCCGCCTATCCGACCACCAAGGGTGGCCCGGAATTGCGCCGCAGCATCGCGCAATGGCTGGAACGGCGGTTCGCCCTGGGGGAGGGCGCGGTAGACCCGGAGCGGCAGGTGCTGCCGGTCAACGGCACGCGGGAAGCGCTGTTCGCCTTTGCCCAGGCCGTGATCGATCCGGCGGAGCAGCCGCTCGTGCTGATGCCGAACCCGTTCTATCAGATCTACGAGGGCGCGGCGATCCTGGCCGGCGCGGAGCCTTTTTTCCTCAATACCACGGCTGAGTCCGGATTCCTGCCGGATTTCGATGCGGTGCCGGAATCGGTATGGCGGCGGTGCCGGCTGGTCTACGTCTGCTCCCCGGGCAATCCCACCGGCGCGGTGATGGGGGCCGATCAGCAACGGCAGTTGCTGGAACTGGCAGAAAGGTACGATTTCATCGTCGCATCGGACGAATGCTATTCGGAGCTGTACGCCGATGAGGCCGATCCGCCGTCGGGTTTGCTCCAGATCGCAGCCACCATGGGTAATACCGAATTCCGCCGCTGCGTGGTGTTCCATTCCCTGTCCAAGCGCTCCAATGCGCCGGGCCTTCGCTCGGGCTTCGTGGCCGGCGACGCCGGGATCCTGAGCCGTTTCCTGTTGTACCGGACCTATCACGGCTGCGCCATGTCGCTTCCGGTGCAAACGGCCAGCGAAAGGACCTGGGCCGACGAAGCCCATGTGCGCGAAAACCGGACGCTTTACCGGCAGAAGTTCGACGCCGTTGCCGCCGTGCTGGGGGACGTCCTCGAGATGGCCGTGCCCTCGGCCGGGTTTTATCTTTGGCCGCGCACCCCGATCGAAGACACGGCATTTGCCGCCGGCCTGTTCGAGGCTCAGAATGTCACGGTGCTGCCGGGGCGGTTTTTGTCACGTCACAGCGGCGGCTCCGATCCGGGCGCAGGCCATGTCCGCATCGCCCTGGTCGCTCCTTTGGAGGAGTGTGTCGAAGCGGCGCATCGTATCAAGCAGTTCATTCAAACCTTATAGTCAGCGATAACATGTCTTTGGAAAACATCATCAACGAAGCTTTCGAAAATCGTGCGCAGATCAGCCCGGGTGCGGTAGGCGCCGAAGTGCGCGAGGCGGTGGAAGAGGCGCTGCGGTTGCTGGACAGCGGCGCGGCCCGCGTCGCCGAGAAGAAGGACGGAGGCTGGGTCGTCAACCAGTGGCTGAAGAAGGCGGTACTGCTGTCCTTCCGCATCAACGACAACCGCGTGATGGACGGCGGCGAGACGCGCTATTTCGACAAGGTCGAACCCAAGTTCGGCAGCTTCAGCCCGGAAGATTTCCGTGCCGCGGGCGTCCGCGTGGTGCCACCCGCCGCCGTCCGCCGGGGCGCCTATATCGCCCCCGGCGTGATCCTGATGCCGTCCTTCGTCAACATCGGCGCCTATGTCGATTCCGGCACCATGGTCGACACCTGGGCCACGGTGGGCTCCTGCGCCCAGATCGGCAAGAATGTCCACCTCTCCGGCGGCGTCGGCATCGGCGGCGTGCTGGAACCGCTTCAGGCGGGCCCGACCATCATCGAGGACAACTGCTTCATCGGCGCGCGTTCCGAAATCGTCGAAGGCGTCGTCGTGGAAGAGGGTTCGGTGATCTCGATGGGCGTCTACATAGGCCAGAGCACCAAGATATACAACCGGATGACCGGCGAGATCAGCTACGGCCGGGTTCCCGCGGGCTCCGTCGTGGTGTCCGGCAACCTGCCGGCCAAGGACGGCAGCCACAGCCTGTATTGCGCGGTGATCATCAAGCAGGTGGATGAGAAGACCCGCGGCAAGGTCGGCATCAACGAGTTGCTCAGAGACTGATAATCAAACAAAAAATATATTGAAAATCGAGGACGAGTCATGAAACGAGTATCCGCTGCGGTATTGGGCCTTTTGTTTTCCGCCAACGTGTTCGCTGTCGCCCAGCATTACGTTCGCCAGGATGGCGGCCATGTCCAGCACCTGAAGGTCAACAAGGTGGGCAATGAAATCCGCGTCGGGGTGGACGTCGACTTCGAGCCGGTCGGGAGCGTCGACGAAGGCAAGCGGCCCTGTTCGCACGAACTCGACGGCATTGCGGAGCAGGCCGCCGAGAACGAACTGGTGCTGAAGAAGCAGGTGGAAAGTGAAGCGCGTTACTGCGAGCTGAAGATTCATCTCAAAGGCGATGCGGCCGTGATCGAGCAGTCCAAGGATTGCGATTATTTCCTCGGCACCTACTGCAAATTTGCCTCTGAAGGCAAGCCACTGGTTCTCGTCAAATGACGAGGAGAATGCGGTGCGCCCCCCGATTGACCCGGGCCGGGCGCCACGCGAATCCATATGAATCCAACCCCGGAGTTTGAACCATGGGCATAGGTGTTTGGGAGTTGCTGCTGCTCTTTCTGATCGTTCTGGTCGTGTTCGGCACCAAGCGCTTGCGCAATATCGGCGGCGACCTCGGCGGCGCAATCAAGAGCTTCCGCTCCGCAATGAGCGAAAGCGAGGATAAGGACAAGCCTTCCGAGGACACGACGCGCACCATTGAAGGCGAGGTGGTCGACAAGAAAGAGACAGACAAGGTCTGACCGGGCCATGTTCGATATCGGCTTCACCGAAATGCTGCTGATCGGGCTGGTGGCCCTGCTGGCGTTCGGGCCGGAGCGCCTGCCAAAGGTGGCGCGTGAGACCGGCTACTGGATCCGCAAGGCCCGCAGCTCGCTGGCTTCGGTTCGCGCGGAAATCGAACACGAAATGGAAATGCAGGACTTGAAGCAGGCCATGTTGGAAGCCAAGTCCGCCAGGATTCTCGAGCCTGCCTCGGACAAGGCTGCCGAACTTGCAGCGAATCCGCCGAGGGAGCCCGAGCCGAAGCCTGCATCGCCGGAACACGTCGATGACCGACCGTAAGTCCAGGCTGGCCGAGGAGGACGTAGAGCAGCCGTTCATCTCCCACCTCGTGGAGCTGCGGCAGCGGATTTTGCGTGCTCTCGCGATGGTGCTGGTGCTGTTTCTGGGGCTGGCGTTCTACTCGAACGAAATTTATTCCTTCCTGGCCGGGCCCTTGCTGAAGCATATGCCGGAAGGATCGCAGATGGTCGCCATCGACGTGGCGTCTCCGTTCCTCACGCCGTTCAAGCTGACCTTGATGGTCTGCGTTTTTTTGTCGATCCCGTTCATTCTTTACCAGGTCTGGGCATTCATCGCTCCGGGCCTCTACCGTCACGAGCGGCGCATGGTGCTTCCGCTGCTGGTGGCGAGCACGCTCCTGTTCTATGGGGGCGTGGCGTTTGCATACTATGCGGTATTCCCCCTGATGTTCGGATTCCTGACTGCCACGGCGCCGGTCGGGGTGGCTGTGATGACAGACATCGCCAAGTATCTGGATTTCGTCCTGACCTTGTTTCTTGCCTTCGGCATCGCATTCGAGGTGCCGATCGCGACCATTCTCCTGGTATGGAGCGGCATCGTCTCGCGTGAAACCATCGGTAACAATCGTCCCTACGTCATCGTGGGTGCATTCGTGGTGGGGGCTGTCCTGACGCCGCCGGATGTCGTGTCGCAAACCCTGCTTTCGATTCCGATCTGGTTCTTGTTCGAAGTCGGGTTGTTCTTCTCCCGGTTTTTCGAAGGCAAGACGGATCACGAGACGGTTGCCGCAACCGCCATCGAACACCGCGATTCCTCTTCTTCCGGGCATTGAGGCCGGGTTTCCACACCGGGCTCTTCATCGATGATTCTGTTGTTCACCGACTTCGGTCCGGCCGGGCCCTACCTGGGCCAGATGGAAGCGGTGCTTCGGCTGAACGCGCCCGGCGTGGACGTCATCCACCTGGTGAGCGATGCACCGGCGCCGGTGCCTGCCGGTTACCTGCTTGCGGCGCTATGCCGGCAGTTTCCTGAAGGCTGCGTTTTTCTCTGCGTGGTCGACCCGGGAGTCGGCGGCGACCGGGAGGCTTTCGTGCTCGAGGCGGACGGCCGTTGGTTTGTCGGACCCGACAACGGCCTGCTCAATGCCGTTGCAGCGCAGGCGGGGCGCAAGCGCTGGCTCCGTTGCGACTGGCGGCCGGCGAGCCTCTCGAACAGCTTCCACGGCCGCGACCTGTTCGCGCCGGTCGCGGCCCGGATCGCCATACGCGACTTCGGCTGGGATCACCAGGTTGTCGCCGGACCGGACTTGGCGGCATGGCCGGCGGACCGCGCCACGATCGTCTATTTCGACCACTACGGCAATGCGCTGACCGGGTTGCGGTACCGCCAGGAGTTCGCGGAGCGGGTGTTACGGGTCAACGACCGGCAGGTGCCGTATGCGGAGGTTTTCTGCGCCGTCGAAGCCGGCACGGCATTCTGGTACCGCAACTCGCTGGAACTGGTCGAGGTTGCCGTCAACCGAGGCAGGGCGGACCAGGCATTGGGCCTTGCCATCGGCGACACCGTACAGTTCGAGCCCTGACTGCCTGCCGGACTTCAGGGCGCCGGACCGTCTTGCGTAGCGGTAGCGAGCTATTCGTACCTCGGGCTGAGTGCGAAGAGGTTCGGCGGCTGCGGCGCCTCTTCGCGGCCTCGCTTCTCCGGACGCTTCCTTGACATGCCCCCTTCACGGGTGCATTTTCTGCAATGGGCGGCAGTGCCCATTTAATCGCCTATTTCTAATAATAAGACTGAATCTGGGGGGGAACTCCATGATGCAGAAGGTGGTGACGTTTCCCGCGCTCCTGCTTTGGGGATGCGCGGTGCAGGCGCAGTCGGCGCATGGGCGGCAGTGCGAGGTGCAACTGGACGAGGCGGCCGGGCGGTATGCGCGGTGCCGGCTGGAGGCGTCGGCGGCGTATGCGCGGACGGGCAACACGTATATGCGCGAGGCGGCGTTCAAGGCCTGTGCGCGCCTGTTCGAGTGGAGTTTCGCGTCGGCGCTCTAGCGCGGCGGCTCCACGTGCGCCGTGACCGCGAAGGCGGCGGAGTTCATGGCGGTGCTTGCACGCAGCGCCGACAAGGTGGCTGCGGCGGCAGCAGGTTCGACGTTGGCGGTGAACTGCCAGAGCAACCATCCGCAGGCGGGCATGGTGTACTGTACCCCGGTGTCGAACGCCGCTTTCGATCTCTACAACGACTTGCTGGCTGCGGCAGCCTCGTCGGGGGTGACCGAAGATACGGTGCTGCAGGTCATCGCCTATGGCGGGAATGGCGGGAATGGCACCACCGAGGCCGGCGGCACGACTGGCTACGGCGGTGACGGGGGCTATGCAAACACCATCACGACGGTCAAGACCATCGCGCAGACGACGGGCACCACCACCGTTCAGTGGCTGGCCGGGCACGGCGGAACGCACAATGGCGCAGCCTTGAGCGCCGGCACGGGCGGGTCGTCATCGCTCGTTTGGATGGGTTCGAGCGGCGCGCTCCCGAGCGTAACGAACACTCTCGTCGTGGCAGCAGGCGGCGGCGGGGGAAGTTTCGCCGACTGCTGCACGCATCACGGTCACGACGGCGGCCACGGCGGCTATGTCAACGGCAGCGGTAGCAAATCGAACGGGAACTACGCCAACTACCAGGTGGCGCAGAACGGTGTGACGTTCTGGGTGGGTACCGGCGAAAACGGCCACGGCGACGGCGGTAACCCGGGCAGTCCGCCGGGGAGCCCCGGTAGCGGGGGCCTTTCGTACCATGATGAGTCCAATGCAGGTGACGACGGTTTCGGTGGCGACGGCGGTTCAGCCCAGTACGTCAGTCGTCCCGGCTGGTCGGGCGGATCGGTAGACGGGGGAACGCTACTCGGGACCGTTGGTTCCGGGGGTAACGGCGAAAATATCAGCGGGGGCGGCGGCGGTGGCTACGGCGGAGGCGGCGCGGGAGGCACTGGAAGCACTGGCGGCGGAGGCGGCGGTGGCAGTTTCGCCCTGGCCGATACCGTTACCGTTACCGGCTCGGATGCCGCTCCGGAATATCAGGGCAGCTACGTGGTGTTCCTGTTCGTCACCCATTGAGGGAGGGACTTTCGTTGTTGGATGGGGGAGTGTTCCCATTTTGACTTCACGGTCATGACTCTGGGAGGGACAACGCGATGATGCCGAAGATTTCTACGGTAGCCATGCTGCTGCTCTGGGCGGCCGGAGCGCAGGCCGAGCTGCAAATGGCGCGGGGTGAGAAGTGCGAAATACGCCTGGACGAAGCCTCGGGGCGCTATGCGCAGTGTGTGCTGCAGGCGGAGGCGGTGTTTTTGCGGACGGGCCGGCCGGCTAAGCGTCAGGCTGCGGTGGAAGCGTGCGGGCGGGACTTCCGGAAGAGCTACGAGGGCGCGTTGCGGCGCGGTGGATCGGCGTGCGCCGTCAAAGCGTCGCCGGACGATTTCATGGCGGTGTTGGCAAAGAGCGCCGGCCGCGTGGCGGCGGCTGTTCAGGGGGCCTCGCTGAACGTTACTTGCAAGAACGATTACCCGCAGTCGGGGATGGTGTACTGCACCCCGGTGGAGAACATCGCGCTGGATCTCTACAACGATCTGCTGGCCGCGGCGTCCACTTACGGCGTGACGGAGAATACGCAGTTGCAGGTCATCGCCTACGGCGGGAGCGGCGGAAATGGCACGACTTCTCCAGGCGGCACGACCGGCCACGGCGGCGACGGGGGTTACGCGAACACCATCACGACGATCAGCGCCATCAAACAGGCCATGGGCACGACTACTGTCCAGTGGCTGGCCGCCCATGGCGGCAGCCACGACTCGTCGCAATTTGAGGGTGGCACAGGCGGGTCCTCGTCACTCGTCTGGGTGGGTACGTCCGCCCCAAGTACGGTAAACACGCTCGTCATCGCTGCCGGGGGTGGCGGTGGGACGTACGGCGATTGCTGCACCGACAAGGGCCATGACGGGGGACACGGTGGTTACGTCAACGGCAGCGGCAGCAAATCGAACGGGAATTACGCGAACTACCAAGTGACCCAGGAAGGCGTGACCTTCTGGGTGGGTACCGGCGAAAACGGCCATGGCGACGGCGGTAATCCGGGGAGCCCGCCGGGAAACCCAGGTGGCGGGGGTACGCCATACCACGATAACTACAACGGATCGGGGCTGGACGGTTTCGGCGGGAACGGAGGTGCGCTCCAGTCAGGGTCCGTGTCCGGGAGTGTCGGTCGTCCCGGCTGGTCCGGAGGCTCTGTCTCCGGGGAGACGCTCGTCGGCACAACGGGAGTCGGGGGAGATCAGATCACGTACTACACCTCCGGCGCGGGCGGCGGTGGTTACGGCGGCGGCGGTGCGGGAGGCAGCTGCGATGACTGCACCGGCGGCGGTGCCGGAGGAGGCAGCTTCGCGCTGGCGAACGCGATTTCCGGTACGGATGCCGCCCCGGAGTTTCAGGGCAGCTACGTGGTGTTCCTGTTCGTGACGAATTGAGGAGCGCTCCTGGTCTCGCGCATGGGCGAGCCGGCTGATGATGCTTGGCTGTATCGGAACGAACTGACGCGCGAATACGCGGAGCGCGGCGGCGCCAGGACGTGCAGCTGCTGCTGGCCTTTGCGCGAGCGCAGCGCTTGCCCTGCAGCGCCCGATGGTAGGGAGTTGTTGGCGTTCAAGACGGAGTCGCATCGCGCGCCGCGGCCTCAAAAAACTCACTGCCCCTATGCAAGACAGTCCGGCCACTTCAAGTCCGACAGGCTCCTAGACGCAAACCCCGCGGCTCGGAATAGAACGCCCCGCAGCCTCGCCGCGTGGCGGATGCGATAGTATAATCGCCGGGGCTACACCCGGCATTCCCGCTTTCACAATCTCCCGTGAGTCCATCCGGTTTCCCCATTGCCATCGCCCGCCATTTGACCAAGTCTTTCGACGGGAAGCGGGTGGTGGATGGTTTGTCCTTCGAAATCCGGCG